>CAZAWU010000207.1:0-6971 GCA_964488915.1 uncultured Burkholderiales bacterium | reverse complement strand
AGAACGGCAAGCGCGTGGTCAACGAAAAGCTGCACTACAACGAGCTGGCGCAGAAATTCTTCGAATGGGACGGTGCCAATGCGCAATTCCCGTATCTCATCTTGACTTCGATTTGGGATCAGCGCGCGCAGGAACATTCGGCCAGTCACGAGTACGGCCGCTTGATCGTGCCACCGGGCAGCGACGATAAGCACGTGATCAAGGGCGCGACGTTGGAAGAACTCGCCGCGAATATCGACGCGCGCTTGCAGAAGTACGCCGGCGTGAACGGCGGCATGCGCATTTCCGCCGACTACGTCGCCAACTTGAAAGCCACCATCGCTCGCTTCAACGAATTCGCGAAGACCGGCAAAGATCTCGACTTCCATCGCGGCGAGCGCGGCGTCGACCTGCTGTTCAACGGCAACGTCAAGGAAGAGCCCGATCGCAAGAACGCCACGATGTGGCCGATCAGCGATAAAGGCCCGTACTACGCGGCGTTCGTCACCGGCGGTACGCTCGATACCAAGGGCGGGCCGAAGACGAATCCCGAGGGCCAAGTGCTCGATCTGGCCGACAAACCGATACCCGGCCTGTACGGCGTCGGCAATTGCGTCGCCTCCGCGTCGGGGCGCGCTTACTGGGCCGGCGGTAGCACACTGGGGCCGATTATCGGTTACGCATACCGTGCGGCGAATCAAGCTAACAAGGAGCCGGCGCGCGGGTAAGATGGCGTGTGGGCGCGAGTGCAGCCGCTCGCGCCCACACTCACCGCTATGATCGATTGAGGAGGAGGGCATGTCTAGATTTGCACACAGCGCATGGCTCGCGGTCGCGATCGGCTCGTTTGCCGCCCTCGCCGCGGCGCCATCGCACGCGGGTGACTTAGCCGCAGCGCGCGCCTTGACGGTAACGCAATGCAGCCAGTGCCACACGTTCGATAAAGGCGAGAAGCACGGCCAAGGCCCGAACCTATTCGGACTGATCGGCCGCGAGGCAGCTGCCGTGCCAGGATTCGTCTTTACCGACGGCATCAAGGAGTCGCTGAAGGGTAAGAAATGGGACGTTAAGTTACTCGACGCCTGGTTGACGGATACTATTGCCGTGGCGCCGAAGGCGCAGATGATTTACTTCCAAGAAGATCCGGAAGTGCGCGCCATGCTGATCGAGTTTTTGTCGTCGCTGAAAGATTGAGCGCGGCGCAAGCATTCGCAAGGAGAATAGAAATGACCGCCTACAAAACCATATTCGGTTCGTTAAAGAACTACGAAAAAGGCCGCGTCGAAGTCATCAACGACAACGCCAAGAATTACGCTTTTTCGAACGTATTCGAGATTTGCAGCAAATCGAAGCCGTACGAGAAAGTGGTGATGGGCATCAACCAAATTTATGTGCTGGAGGCGCTGCGCGCCGAGGGCAATTCGCCATGGTACACGTGTGCGCATGATGAGTTCGCGCTGTGCATGGACGGTGAAGTCGAGATTCACTTGTTCAAGCTCGATCAGCCGCAGATCAAGGATGCGGAAAAGAATGGCGCCGTGCTGCTAAGCGGCGATCCCAAGGGCAAGAAAATGGGTTGGATGAAACTGAAGCGCGGCCACCAAGGCATGTTGCCGGCGCATACGGCATATCAGTTCCGCGCCGCTGCGCCGGGCGTGCTCGTGTTGCAAACTACCTTGGGCGATCTCTCGGTGCAGAAGTGGGCCGAGATTTGCCAAGCGGCTTAGTTAGGAGAATTGTATGAACGCACCTGTGGAAAACATTAAAGCGAACGTAACCGGCACCAACATGCACGGTTATCAGGAATTCAAGGTGGGTGGTTTTTCGTTTTCGCGCGACGAATATTTCGCGCACATCAAGTGGACAGGCAGCAACGGTAAAGCATGCAGCCACACGATGGATATCGCCAACTTCCTGCGCCCGCTGATGCGGGACGTGGCATGGGGATTCTTCTATGGCTACGTGAATTTTGATGATGTGTTCGGCACGTGCAACAAGTACAAATCCGTTGATGTATACGCCGGCACTTACAACGGCGCGTACAAGAAAGCGGGCATCGATCTGCTGCAAAACTTGCCGACCGAAGAAGTGCGTGCCTGTTTCGTCGAGATGTTGGAGAACTGGACTAATGAAGGCTACGATCCGTTCGCCGCGCCGCAAGAAACCGGCACGCCCTACGGCAAGAAGCGCGGCAGCAATCTCACCGCGCTGCGCCGCCAGCGGCAATTGGCGAAGCGCTGCGTTGGTTTGAAAGATGATCTGTTCATGCGCACCGACGCCAACGGCTATACCGTCAATCGCGCGTTCGCCGATGTGCCACAGGACAAACCCGAGCTTCACCCGGAGCAGGGCTTCGAAAACGAAGTGCACGCCTTCAACTTGTTTGCCTATCTGTCGCGCTCGGATGTGACATGGAATCCGTCTTTTACTTCGGTGGTGAAGTACAGCTACATGTGCCCGACCACCGAAGAGCACATCCTGCCGGTCATTCACGGCAATGATCGCGTGGAGTGGTTCTTCCAATTGTGCGATGAGATCCATTGGAACTGCGGCGACAAGAGCACCGGCTCGCCGCGCGCGCGTGTGATCATGAAAGCGGGCGATGTGGCGGCCATGCCAGCGGACTGCCGTCATCAAGGTTATTCGCCGAAGCGCTCGATGCTGTTGGTGTGGGAGAACGGCTCGCCGCAGGTGGTGTATGACATCGAGGCGGGGAAATCGCCTGTCAATCCGGTGAGCTTTTAGCACTTCAACTCCCTCGCCCCAGACATGGGGAGAGGGTTGGGGTGAGGGGTACGCTGCTCGATTCGCTGACCGCCCTCACCCTAGCCCTCTCCCCGGTTCCGGGGCGAGGGGACTAAAAAGGCCGGCTCCTTCTTAGCACTACGCGAACTCGATAAAGATCCCTGCTTTCGCAGGGACAACGTGACTTTTAGATGACCGACCTTTCAATTCAAACCAAGCTTTTCATCAACGGCAAGTTCGTCCCCTCCGCCGACGGCGCGACCATCGCCGACCTCAACCCGCACGATAACTCCAAGATCGCTGACGTCGCCCTTGCCGGGAAGGAAGACGTCGACCGCGCAGTGAGAGCCGCGCAGGCGGCTTTCCCAAAGTGGAGCAAAATGGCCGCGATGGATCGCGGCCGCTTGCTGCTAAAGCTCGCCGATAAGATCGAAGAAAACGCCGCCGAACTCGCGCGACTGGAAAGCCTCGACACTGGCCATCCGCTTAAGGATTCCACGCGCCTCGATGTGCCGCGCACCGCGGTGACCTTTCGTTATTTCGGCGGTATGGCGGATAAGCTCGAAGGCTCGATCATCCCGGTCGATCAAGGTTTCTTGAATCTGGCCATGCGCGAGCCCATCGGCGTGGTGGGCCAAATCGTGCCGTGGAATTTTCCGCTGATGTTCACCAGTTGGAAGATGGGCCCGGCGCTGGCGGCCGGCAACACCGTGGTGCTCAAACCTGCGGAGATCACGCCGCTTTCAAGCTTACGCATTGCGGAGTTGATGGCGGAGGTCGGTTTTCCCGAGGGCGTGGTCAATGTCATTCCTGGGCTAGGTCCCGTTGCAGGGCAATACCTGGCAGAGCACCAGGCCGTCAATAAGATTGCGTTTACTGGTTCGACGGCTACTGGCCGGAGGATAGTCCAAGCGTCTGCCGGAAACTTGAAACGTGTGCAGCTCGAATTAGGCGGCAAAGGCGCGAACATCGTGTTCGACGATGCATTCCTGCCCGCCGCGATCAACGGGTCCGCGTTCGCCATCTTCCACAACCAAGGCCAAGCGTGCATCGCCGGCTCACGCCTCATCTTGCACGAGAAAATCGCCGAGCAATTCATGGACGGTTTCGTCAAGCTGGCGCGCTCCATCAAACTCGGCAACCCGCTCGATGCCGCGACCGAAATGGGGCCGTTGACTTCAACGCTGCATCGCGATCGCGTGCTGAGTTATTGCAACGTCGCGCGTGAAGAGGGCGGCGAAGTGGTCGCGGGCGGCAAAGCGCCGAGCGATGCGGCGCTGGCGAAGGGTTGTTATGTTGAGCCGACTATCGTCAAAGCGAAACCGAGCGATCGCGTGTCGCAAGAAGAGGTGTTCGGCCCATTCGTTACCGTCACGACGTTCAAGACCGACGAGGAAGCCATGGCGATCGCCAACGGCACGCAGTACGGTCTCGGTGGCGGCTTGTGGACGAAAGATCTCACCCGCGCGCACCGCTTCGCGCAAGGCTTGCGCTCAGGTATGGTGTGGATCAACTGCTACAAGCGTGTGAATCCCGCTTCCCCGTTCGGCGGCTTCGGCGCCTCGGGTTACGGGCGAGAGATGGGGTTTGAAGCGATGCATCAATACACTGAGGTGAAGTCGGTGTGGGTCAATGTCGATGCGCAGATTCCGCCTTGGTATCCGCGATGAGGATTTTCGTAGGGTGGGTTAGGCGCGCCACGATGCAGAAGCGAAGCGCAATTCATGATCGCGCCGTAACCCACCGGCGGTGGCACAAGAGGCGTCGGCTGGTGGGTTACGGCGCGACATTCCGTTTCGACTTTGGAGCGTCTGGGCGCGCCTAACCCACCCTACCAAACCCCCACAATGATCACCAAAATCGTCGACACCATCGCCCACGCCCTCGCTGACATCCGCGACGGCGCCACCATCATGATCAGCGGCTTCGGCGGCGCTGGCCAACCACACGCGCTGATCGACGGCCTCATCGCGCAGGGCGCGCGCGATCTGGTGATCGTCAATAACAATGCCGGCAATGGCGAAGTGGGCCTTGCCGCGCTGCTCAAAGCCAAGCGCGTGCGCAAGATCATCTGCTCGTTTCCGCGTCAGGCGGACTCGCACGTGTTCGACGCGCTGTACCGCGCAGGGGAAATCGAATTGGAGCTGACGCCGCAAGGCAACCTCGCCGAGCGCATCCGTGCCGCAGGCGCGGGCATCGGCGCCTTCTTCACGCCGACCGGCTATGGCACGCAACTGGCCGAAGGCAAGGAGACGCGCATCATCAACGGCAAACCGTACGTGCTCGAGTATCCGATTCACGCCGATTTCGCGCTCGTCAAAGCGCAGAAAGCGGACCGCTGGGGCAATTTGGTGTATCGCAAAGCCGCGCGCAACTTCGGCCCGATCATGGCGAGTGCGGCGAAGTGCGCGGTCGCGCAAGTGGAACACATCGTCGAACTCGGCCAACTCGATCCGGAAGTGATCGTCACGCCAGGGATCTTCGTGCAGCGCGTGGTGCGCGTACCGGCGCTGGCGGCGAGGGCGGCGGCGTGAAAACAGCAGTGGGAAGGAAAGTATGAAACGCAGAACCCGTGATGAAATCGCCGCGCGCGTGGCACGCGACATCCCCGAAGGCGCGTATGTGAATCTGGGCATCGGTCTGCCGACGCTCGTTGCCAATCATCTGCCGAAAGACCGCGAAGTGTTCCTGCACAGCGAGAACGGCATCCTCGGCATGGGCCCGGCGCCCGCGCCGGGCGAGGAAGACGAAGATCTCATCAACGCTGGCAAACAGCCGGTGACGCTGCTGACCGGCGGTGCGTATTTTCATCACGCCGATTCCTTCGCCATGATGCGCGGCGGGCATCTCGATATCTGCGTGCTCGGGGCGTTTCAAGTCGCGGTCAATGGCGATCTGGCGAACTGGAGCACCGGCGCGCCGGATGCGATTCCCGCGGTCGGCGGCGCGATGGATTTGGCGGTGGGCGCAAAGCAGGTGTTCATCATGATGGAGCATCAAACCAAAACCGGCGAGAGCAAGATCGTGCCGCATTGCTCGTATCCGCTCACCGGTATCGGGTGCGTGAATCGCATCTACACCGACTTGGCGACGCTGGAAGTGAAGCCCGATGGATTGCACGTGATCGACATGTGCGAAGGTTTGTCGTTCGACGAGCTGTGCTGCTTGTCCGGCGTGCCGCTCATCGCGCAGCGGGAATTGGCGCCAGCTTGAAAGCGTTCACCTACAACGCGCTGCCCGGCCGCGTCGTCTTCGGCAGCGGCGCGCTCGAGAAAGTCGGCGAAGAAGTCGAGCGCCTCGGTGCTAGGTGCGCGCTCGTGCTGAGCACCCCGGAGCAGCGCAAGCAAGCCGAAGATGTCGCGCGCCGCTTAGGCGATCGCGCGGCGGGCGTGCACGATGGCGCGGTGATGCACACGCCGATCGAATCGATCCATACCGCGTGCGATGTAGCGAAACAACGCGCGGCCGACTGTGCGGTGGCCGTGGGCGGTGGCTCCACCATTGGACTCGGCAAGGCGTTGACGCTGGAACTGGGCCTGCCGGTGCTGGCGATCCCGACCACCTACGCGGGCTCGGAGATGACGCCGATCCTGGGCATCACGCAAAGCGGCGTCAAGAAGACCATGCGCGAGCTTCGCTTGCTGCCGAAAGTTGTCATCTACGATCCCCATCTAACGCTGACATTGCCGGTCGGCCTGAGCGCCACGAGCGCGATGAACGCCATCGCGCATTGCGTCGAAGCGCTGTATGCGCAGGATGCCAATCCGGTCATTTCGCTGCAAGCGGAGGAGGGTATTCGCGCGCTCGCACAAGGGCTGCCGCTAGTCGTGCAGCATCCAAACGATCTGGAGGCGCGCTCGGACATGTTGTACGGCGCGTGGCTCGCAGGCGCAGCGCTCGGCGCAGTCGGCATGGCGCTGCATCATAAGCTTTGCCACACGCTTGGCGGCAGCTTCAATCTACCGCACGCCGAAACCCACACGGTGGTGCTGCCGCACGCGGTGGCGTACAACACGACTGCCGCGCCTGAGGCGATGGCGCGCGTTTGCCGTGCGCTCGGGGTAAACAACGCGGCGCAAGGGCTGTATGATCTAGCGCAAGGTGCAGGTGCGCCGGTGAGTCTTAAGCAAATCGGCATGCCGGCGGATGGGCTGGATCGCGCGGCGGAGCTTGCCGTGCAGTCGCCGTACTACAACCCGCGGCCGATTGAGAAGGCGGCGATTCGGGCGTTGCTGGAGGATGCGTTT
>CAZAWU010000206.1:0-7038 GCA_964488915.1 uncultured Burkholderiales bacterium | reverse complement strand
CCCGCGATTGAGTACGCTCAAGGCGCCGCGCTGCCAGTTGAGTACCGCGTCTTTAGGGCTCGCCGTCCAAGGAAACCAACACGCCTGTAGCAGCGACAGCGCCAAACGCTGCTGCATTTGCAGTCCTGAGAAGGCGATGTTGACCCACGACTCATAGAAAGCGGCCACCTTCTCCGCGCCCATGGTGTAAAACTCGCGCCGGTCGCGCGCGGATGGGTTGGGGCCTGCGAGCGCCATGCGCGTCAAACGCTGCGTCACGACGACCGGCACCGCCCATGTCAAGTCGGCGGCTCGAACGGGCAATGCGGTGCTTCTGCGGCGGCGTTTCATGGGTTAACCCGGTTTCCGTTCTTCAGTTTTCGGCGGTTGGATCACGCGCACTCTCGTTCCGGCTGTCAGCGAATCCGATGGGTTGAGGATCACCGCATCGTTCGCCGACAAACCGCTGATGATTTCAATCGTCGTGCCGAAATCGCGCCCCAGCACCACTGGCTTGAGCGCCACGCGCTGATCGGCCGCCACGCTTGCCACTTGCACACCTTCGCCGCGGAACAGCAGCGCGTTGACCGGGATGATCAGCGCTTGCGCGCCGGCGGGCAGCTTGAGGTGGACTTGGACGTAGGCGCCCGGCAGCAATTCCTTGCTGGCGTTGTCGACCTCGATTTCCGCGAGCAGCGTGCGCGCGGTCGCATCGATCGCTTGAGCGGTGCGCACCAGCTTGCCAGTCAAGACGCGATCTGGCGCCTCCGGCAGCTTGATCTGTGCCTCCACCCCCAGCACTGCGGCGCGCGACTGGGCTTGCGGAACGTTGACTCGCACGCGCAACTTGGTTACCGAAGCGATGCGAAACAGCTCACGCCCTTCGCCGCTCGCGCCGGCGTCGATTAGCGCACCGACATCGACATTGCGCGCGGTGATCACGCCGTCGAAAGGTGCATAGATGCGCTTAAAAGCCTGGGTTTTTTCCAGCCGTGCCACGTTGAAGCGGGCCGAGTCGAGCGCCGCCTTTTTGGCGCGCAAGTCGCCGCGGGTCTGGTCGGCGCCCTGCTCGGAGACGAAGCGTTCCTTGAGCAACTGTTCCCAGCGCGCTTCGGTTTTCTTGGCGAGTTCAAAATTGGCGTTCGCGTTGGCCAAATCCGCCCGCGCCTGCTGCAACTGATCATCGACTTCGGGAGTGTCGATTTCGGCCAACAGTTCGCCATTCTTGACGCCGCTGCCGATGTCGACGAAGCGGTGCTTGAGGTAACCGTCGATGCGGGCATAGATGGACGTTTCTATCTGTGCCTGTACGTTGCCGGGCAGCACCAGGGTTTGCACGGCATCACCAAGTTTAGGCGCAATCACCGACACCGCCGGGACATTCAGTTCGCTGTTGGCCTTGGAAAGAGCTGCCTTGCTCTCCAGACGCGGGAAGATGGCGATCGCCATCACGGCGCCAAGCACGGCGATGCCGGCGAGCAGGACGAGATAGTTGCGCGCGCGGCGCGGCGGCGCTGGCGGGGCGTTCCGGCCGGGTGACGCCACTTCTCTGTGAGGTGAAGGTTCCAACTAGTTCGATCTCACAATTGCGGACCTGTCTTTGTATTCTGGGGCGCGGTACTAGGGCCAGGATCGCGCCGAAGACGAAGTGCTGACGAGATTTTCATGCGAACTGAGTTGTTTGCGGCGCCAACACTGCTCGCCGCCCGTGAATCATAGCGAACACCGCCGGCACAAAGAAGAGCGTTGCCACGGTGGCGAACACCAGCCCGCCGATCACCGCGCGACCGAGCGGCGCGTTTTGCTCGCCGCCTTCGCCCAGGCCGAGCGCCATCGGCAGCATGCCGATCACCATCGCCAGCGCCGTCATCAGCACCGGACGCAGCCGCGTGAACCCCGCCGCCAGCGCCGCCGCCGCCGCAGTTTCGCCCGCGCGCAGCCGCGCGCGCGCAAAGCTCACCACCAGAATGCTGTTGGCGGTGGCAATGCCCATCGCCATGATGGCGCCGGTGAGCGCCGGCACGTTAATGGTGGTGTGCGTGACGAACAGCGCCCATACGATGCCGGCCAACGCTGCCGGCAGGGCGGTGATAATGATGAATGGGTCGAGCCACGACTGGAAATTGACCACCATGAGCAAATAAACCAGCACGACGGCGAATGCGAGCCCCCACAGCAGGCCGGTAAACGAGCTTTGCATGGTCTCCATTTGTCCGCGGATGAGGAGTTTCGAGCCTTTCGGCAAGTCCTTGCGGTTTGCTTCGACGATGCGCGTAATATCGTCCGCTACGCCGCCCAAGTCGCGTCCTTGTACTGTGCCGAACAGGTCCACGGTTGGCTGAACGTTCCAGTGCGTTGCCACGGCGCGCTCGGAACTGCGCCCGATGCTAGCGACGTTGCCGAGGATCTCCGGTTTCGTCGAACGCTGACCGGAGATGGGTATGTTGGCGAGCGCCTGCAGCGAATCCAGCTCGTATTGCGGCATCTGAGTGGTGACCGGATAGTTGACGCGCGTCTTCGGATTGAGCCAAAAGGTCGGCTCGGTCTGGAAGCTGCCGCTCAAGCTGATCAACAAGCTATTGGCAACTTCCTTGCTCGATAGACCGACCAATTGCGCTTTGGTGCGGTCCAGCGTCACATCCAACCTGGGCTGATCGAAAGTCTGATGCTGACGCAGATCCACCAGCCCCGGCACGCCGCGCAGTTGCTCCAGCAAGCCAAGCGCGAACTTGCGGTTGTCCGGGCTGCGGCCGGTGACTTGAATGGCGATCGGCGCCGGCAGGCCGAAGTTGAGGATCTGGCTGACGATGTCCGCCGGCAGCATGTAGAACAGCGTGCCGGGGAACTTGTCCGGCAGCTCGCGCCGCAGCAACTCGACGTATTCATGCGTCGGGCGGTGGCCTTTATGCAGCGCGACCGTGATATCGGCATCGGCCGGCCCGAGGGTGCCGGAATCGTTGTAGGACAAGTTGGTGCCGCTGGAGGGCAGGCCGATGTTGTCGATGATGGTGCGCAGTTCATGCGCCGGGATGAGACGGCGGATTTCGGCCTCGACCAGATCGCACAAGCGCGCTGTCTCTTCGATGCGCGTGCCGGTCTTGGCGCGCAGATGCAGCCTGAATTGCCCCGAATCCACCGATGGAAAGAAGTCGCGCCCTAGCAAAGGCAATAGCAGCGCGGTGCCGACACAACCCAGCAAGAACAGCGTGGCGAAGCTGCCGCGGTGGTCCAAGCAGGTCTGTAGCCAGCCGCGGTAACCATCGCGCATGCGCGCAAAGCCGTGTTCGAAGGCGTGATGGATGGCGCTGAACGGGTTCGACCGCCTCGGGGCGTCGCGCTCGTGTCCGCGCAGTAGGTACTTCGCTAGGGTAGGCACCAGGGTGCGCGAGAGGATGTAGGAGGCGAGCATGGCGAACACGACCGCTTCGGCCATCGGTACGAACAGGTAGCGCGCCACACCGGTCAAGAAGAACATCGGAATAAAGACGATGCAGATCGCCAGCGTTGACACGAAGGTCGGCACGGCGATCTCCTGCGCGCCTTTGAGGATCGCATCGTTGAGCGCCTCGCCGTGCTCCAAATGCTGGTTGATGTTCTCGATCGCCACCGTCGCGTCGTCCACCAGGATGCCCACCGCCAGCGCCAGCCCGCCGAGCGTCATGATGTTGATGGTTTCGCCGAGCGCGGACAAGATGCTGAGCGAAGCCAGCATCGCCAGCGGAATCGAAACCGCGATGATCAGCGTGCTGCGCCAACTGCCGAGAAACAGCAGAATCATGAGGGCGGTCAGGCACGCGGCGATCACCGCTTCGTGCACTACGCCGTCCACCGCTGCGCGTACGAATAGCGATTGATCCAGCACCGTTTCCACTTCGACATCCGGCGGCAAACCAGCCTTGATGTTCGGTAGTTCCGCCTTGACGCGCTCGACGATGTCGAGCGTCGAAGCTTTGCCGTATTTGAGTATGGTGAGCAGCACGGCGCGCTGGCCGTCATGGCGCACGATGTTGGTTTGCGGGCGGAAGCCGTCGCGCACATGCGCGACGTCGCGGATGTAGATGGTGCCGCCCGTGCCGCTCTTGATCGGCAGCGCGTTCAGCTCTTCGATAGTCTTCGGGCTGCCGTTCAGCGCGACGTTGTATTCCAACTCGCCGATCTTGGTGGTACCGGTGGGCAGCACCAAGTTCTGCGCGCTGACGGCGTTGACCACATCGAGGGCGGACAAGCCCTTCGCCTGCAGCGCCGCCGGGTCGATATCGATCATCACTTGGCGCGTCTTGCCGCCGTACGGGAAGGGCAGCACCGCGCCTTGCACCGTGGCCAATTGCGTGCGGATGACGTTGTTGCCGAGATCGTAGAGTTCGTGCTCAGCGAGCGAATTGCTGGACAGCACCAGTTGCAGGATGGGCACGGTCGACGCGTTGTAGTTGATCACCAGCGGCGGGTTCAGGCCGGGCGGGGCCTGCGCCAAGATGGTCTGGGAGATTGCCACGATCTGCGAAAGCGCCAACTGCACGTTGCCGCTCGGGTGCAGGAAGATCTTCACCACCCCCACGCCGTTGACCGTCTGCGACTCGATGCGCTCAATATCGTTGACGGTGACGGTGGTGGCGCGCTCGAAGGGGGCGACGATGCGCCCTTCCATTTCCTCGGCGGCCAGCCCGGTGTAGCGCCACACGACGCTCACCACCGGGATATCGATGCTCGGGAAGATGTCGGTCTGCGTGCGCTTGATCATCAGCGGGCCGATGATCAGGATCAGCAGCGCCAGCACGATGAACGTGTACGGGCGCCGCAGCGCGAGTTGGACGATCCACATGAGGCGGGTTGGCGAGGCGTGTGCCGGTGAGCGGCTACGCGGTCATTCTATGCTTCGGGGGCACATCCCGTGCAACGATGTGGGAAATGTGCGCTTGGTCATCGTAAAGCTGGAGTATAAGCTGTTCAATAAGCATTCATCTTATTCACAGATCTATACCCGTCATTCTATACGCCCATCGCGGGCGTCACTCGTGCCCCGGCTCCCATTCAGGATACGCCGGCACCGGCGCGCCGTAGCGCAGCCACGGCACTTGCTGCGAAGTCCAGATGTGTCTTTGCGGCGCCTTCCCCGGATCGTCGTCCAGCGTGGCCACGCGTAGCAGCATATAGTCACGCCCATCCAATTGGGCGACGAGCTGCGAGCCGCACTTGGAGCAGAACAATCGATTCTTCTGCGGCGACGAACGGTGCCCGCTGAGTAGTTCTTGTCCCTTGATCCAACGGAAATGCTCGTGCTTGACCGGCGCCGCGCTATTGAACGCCGCCGCGTGCGCCTTGCGGCAGGTACGGCAAGAGCAATGCTCGATGGGCCCATCGAGTTGAGCGGCTTGGTATTCGATCGCGCCGCAAAGACATGAACCGTGCATAAGAAAACTCCAATCTGAATGCGTCTTACAAGCCGAGTGATGAAGCCATACGCCATCATGGCGCGAAGGCCTGGTTCGCGCCTAGCCTGTGGATGCCCGTCACCAGACGCATGATGTCGGGCACCGCATCGGCCACCGTCACTTCCACCGGCGCGTGCGTGCGCTTGCGCGCGGAAGTGCCGAGTGCGCTCGCCTCGCTGTCCCAGCCCGACTCGATCCACTGCGCATACGGCACGAAAGTCGCGGCCCCGCGCCGTGCCGGCTTGCGCCGCGCATTGCCGGTATTGATCGGCGTGAGCGCCAAGCGTGGCGCGTGCGCGTGCACGAGCTTCGCGCTGTCCACCGCCAGCACCACCTGCGGCCGCGCTCGGCAGGCCGCGCGCTGCCGGTTGAGCCGCTCCGGATCGACCCAGAAGAATACGCGCGCATTCAGCAAGGCGTACCACTGCGCCGGTGTGAGGCCAATGAGACATGCGGACAATGCCGTCGGCGGCATGGGGCGCTGATCGCGGATGCTGACGCCGGACGGCAGCATGGTATGCGTCAGCCGCTGGCTGCGCTGCGCGCGCGCCAATGCAGCACGCTCCAGCCCCGCCGCCGACATGAGGCGCGCCGCGCTGAGTAAGCCATGTTGCTTGATGGAGGCGAAGTTGCTCGCTTCGGCCAAGTGATAGACGGTGGCGGGAAGTTTCACGCGGTAGCCGCCGAGCAATCCGCGCTAAGCGGAAATCCAAAGACTTGCCTCATGCGCCGCCTGGGTCCTTCGCTTTCGCGGCACGACAGCATGTGTGGTGAGTTCGGGTTCGCCTCGTGATTCAATATCCGCAAGAATCAAGAGCATGATTGCTTCATGGCGGTGACCTCGATCTCGATGCGCATGCGCGGGTCGGCCAAGCCTGCCGAAATCATGGTCGAGGCCGGGCGCACGCCGCCGAAGTACTTGCGCAGCACCGGCCAGCACTGCGGGAAATCGGCGCCATTCGGAAGGATGTACGTCACCCGCACGACGTCGCGCAAGCTCGCCCCGGCCTGGCCGAGTGCCGCTTCGATGTTCTTGAAGCACTGCTCGGTTTGTGCTTGCAGATCATCCGATATGGTCATCGTCGAGTAGTCGAACCCGGTGGTGCCGGAGACGAATATCCAATCGCCTTGCACCACGGCGCGGCTGTAGCCGATCTCGGCCTCGAACGTCGATCCGGAGCTAATGAGGGTGCGTGGCATGGCTTGGCGCTCGCTTGGTTACATGAAAGCGATTATCGCCGAATCGGCGCGGCGCAGTTTCTCTGTCGGGAGTGAAGCGCCGGTTAGCGCGACGGGCGCTCACACGCGGTCGAGACGCCTTCGAGCATGGTAAACACGTTCGTCTCGGCAAAGGCGTGTGCTGAGCGCCGCGCGCTCTCCTGCGTCGCGAAGCCTTCTTTTTCGATGCACCAATTCCAAGCGTACGCTTCGGCGCCGTGAATCATGAGCACTTCCACGCGCCATTCCTTGCGCAGCGGAAAGCTTGCCAAGCCGTCTGCGCCGGTCAAACGGGTTTCGCGCGTTTTCTCCCGGCCGTATGGATACGCTGTGGATATCAGCGTCACTTTTGTGTTGGCGAGCGGACGCCGATTCAGATCTTGCACCATCGCCGCCGCGGCCGGCTGCAAGG
>CAZAWU010000205.1:4140-7103 GCA_964488915.1 uncultured Burkholderiales bacterium | reverse complement strand
CCGGCGCCCTCACAGCGCTGGCCGGTATCCGCGGCGATGTCGATCATTTTTTCGACAAAGTGATGGTGATGGCAGACGATGCGAAACTGCGCGCGAACCGTTTGAGTTTGCTGCATCATCTCGGGCGGCTCATGAATCGCGTGGCGGATATATCGAAGTTGGCGCAGTAGCGGGGGGTGGAGCGTGAGGTGTGAGGCGAACGTATGCAACGGTAAGGTGTGCCCCGCGCGCACTACGCCGACGCCAGGGGAATGTTATCTGGCCTTCTGCCTCACACGCACACTCATGCCTGACGCCTACGCCTCTTACCCATGAAACTCGTCATCCTCGATCGCGACGGTGTCGTCAATTTCGACAGCGATCAATTCATCAAGAGCCCGCAAGAGTGGAAACCGATTCCCGGTAGCCTGGAGGCAATCGCGCGCTTGAATCAAGCCGGCTACCGCGTGGTGCTGGCGACGAATCAGTCTGGACTCGAACGCGGGCTGTTCGACATGGCGGCGCTGAATGCCATCAACCTCAAGATGTTCAACTGGCTAGCGCAGCACGGCGGGCGCATCGACGCTGTATTTTTCTGCCCGCACTCGGCCGATTCCGGTTGCGATTGCCGCAAACCCAAGACCGGCATGTTCGAGGAGATCGCGCAGCGTTTCAACATTTCGCTCAAGGATGTGCCAAGCATCGGCGATAGCTTGCGCGATCTTCAAGCCGCGCATGCCGCGGGCGCGCAGCCGATATTGGTGTTGACCGGCAAGGGCGAGAAGACCAAGGCTGCGGGCGATCTGCCGCCGGGTACTGCGATCCATGCGAGTCTCGCCGACGCGGCCAAAGCCATCCTGCGCCGCGCCGCATGATTCGGCTGCGTTCAGCCCTCTACCTGCTATTCATGAGTGTGGTCACGCCGGTCTTCGCGGCGCTGATGATCGTGTGCATTCCGCTCGGCTATCGCATCGAGCATGCGCTGACGCGTGGCTGGTGCAAGCTGATGATCGGCGCCGCGCGCACGCTATGCGGCTTGCAGTATCGCGTACTCGGCATGGAGCGATTGCCACGCGAAGCAGTGGTGGTGTTGTCCAAGCATCAGTCTGCGTGGGAGACGATTTTTCTCAATGCGTATTGTCCGCGTCCGGTGTTCGTCATCAAGCGCGAATTGCTGCTGGTGCCGTTTTTCGGTTGGGGGCTCGGCATGATCAAGCCGATTTCGATTGATCGAAAAGCCGGGCGCGATGCGCTCAATCAAGTGGTTGAGCAGGGCACGCAGCGCCTGCGCGACGGGCATTGGGTCGTGATCTTTCCCGAGGGTACGCGCGTCGCGCCGGGGGAGCGCAAACGCTACGCGATCGGCGGGGCCACACTCGCGGTGCAGGCGAAGGTGCCGGTTCTGCCGGTTGCGCACAACGCCGGCTACTTGTGGGCGCGTAAGGCTTTTACCAAGCGCCCGGGTATGATCACGATCAGTTTCGGGCCGGCGATTTCGACGCACGAGTGCGATTCGACTCAGGTGATTCAAGCCACCGAGGCTTGGATCGAAGCCGAGGTGCAGCGCATCGGCGTGCCCGTACAGCAGGCAGCGGCATGATCGGCACGCCAAAACCGAGCCGGGAGTCGCGCGAAATCGAAGTGCGCGGGCATACCGTACCCTATCTGCTCAAGCGCTACCGCGGGCGCTCCAACGTAGGCTTGATTATCGATCACCGTGGTCTTACCGTGACGGCGCCGCGGCGTGCTTCGGATCGCTTCATCGTCGACTCCATACAGCAACAAGCCGAATGGGTGTTGCAGAAGCTGGAAGAATGGCGCCAGCGCAAGCCGGCAACGGTTGTTTGGCGCGATGGTCTGGTGATTCCACATCTGGGAGAGCCGGTGACGGTGATGCGCGACTTGTTCCATCGCGGCGCGCCGATGTTGGACGAGGGCTACTTGCGCCTGGCTGCCGTCGACGACGGCGAAGCGATGCGCCGCCAAGTGATCGAGTGGTATCGCGCACAAGCCAAAGCTCATTTTCCTGCGCGAGTGCAGGAATTTTGCGCCCGTTTCGAGCTCACGCGGCCGAGGGTGTTGGTGAGCAATGCGGAGAGCCGTTGGGGCAGTTGCAACGTGAAATGCGAAGTGCGCCTAAGCTGGCGCTTGATGAAAGCGCCGGCGCGGGTCGTCGACTACGTCATCGCGCACGAGCTCGCACACCTGAAGCACATGGATCACAGCCCGAAGTTTTGGGCGCTGGTCGGGCGGATGTATCCCCAATACAAGTCAGCGCAGCAGGCGCTGAAACGCAACGACGCCTTGTACCGAGCGTTTTAGATTAGAAGGCGCGGGGAACCCGGCGAAGATAGCGAAGCCTGAGCGCGCAACGGGTCCGCAGTGCAGCGCGTTGCTGTCTGCGGGTGCCCATTTTCGCGTTCCCGCGCTCGTTCTAGGGGCCGAGTCGACCCGAGTGGGTGCGCTGCGCGTACCTCGGTGCGGCAGCGACAGCACATACCGGTAAAATCGCGGTAACTGCCCATTCCGAAAGAAAACGTTCATCATGCGCATTCTGCACACCATGCTTCGTGTGGGCGACTTGGAGAAGTCGCTCGATTTCTACACCAACGTCCTGGGTATGCGCGTGCTGCGCCGCAAGGACTACCCCGAGGGCCGCTTCACGCTGGCGTTCGTCGGCTACGGCGAGGAGTCGGAGACGGCCGTGCTGGAGCTGACGCACAACTGGGATACGCCGAAATATGAACTCGGTAGCGCTTACGGCCATATAGCCGTTGCGGTGCCGGACGCTTATAAGGCGTGCGATGAAGTGAAGAAGCGCGGCGGCAAGGTCACGCGCGAGGCAGGGCCGATGAAGCATGGCACGACCGTGATTGCCTTCGTCGAAGATCCGGACGGCTATAAGATCGAGTTCATCCAAAGACAGTGAATAGGTAGGTTTTCCTTCGTCCATGCCGGCTTAGTTAGCGTGCCTGCGTTCTTGC
>CAZAWU010000205.1:1822-4040 GCA_964488915.1 uncultured Burkholderiales bacterium | reverse complement strand
ACCATCGCCACCATGCCGCTGTGGGCAGCGCTGTTCGCGCGCTTTGCCGGCCGCCGATTGCAGCGCATGGAGTGGATCGGCATGGGGCTGGGGTTGTTAGGCGTAATGTTGCTGAACCTCGGCAGCGAGGTGCAGGCGCATTTCTTCGGTTTGGCGGCGATCATCGCATCCACCATCGGCTGGGCAGGCGGATCGGTATTGTTAACGCGCATCGCGCAGCCGCGCGGCACCATGGCCACGGCAGCGCAGATGTTGGCGGGCGGGGCCATCATGCTAATAGTGAGCGTGACGCTGGGCGAGCGCCCCGGTGTGCCGACGGCCCGCTCCACGCTCGCTTTCGCCTATTTGCTCGTCTTTGGTACTCTGGTGGCGTTCACCGCGTACGCGTACCTCTTGCACCGCGTTTCGCCAGCATTGGCGACAAGCAACGCCTACGTGAACCCGCTCGTGGCGGTGTTGCTCGGCACTTCGATCGCGGGCGAGAGCGTCAGCGCAAACGCGGCGCTGGCCTTGATCGTGATTCTGGCCGGTGTCGGTCTGATCGCGTATGCGCGCTGGCAAAGCGAACACTAGACCTGAGTTGTCACCCCGCAAAAAGAAACCGGCCGGGCAAGGCCGGCCGGTTCTTAGTGAGACTGCTTGAGTTCGCTTAAGCGCGCTTGCGCGAGCGGGCTAGCGCCAGAGCGCCGAGGCCCATGAGCGCCAATGAACCAGGCAGCGGAACCTCTGCCGGCGGGATGCGCCCGTCAGGTGTCGCGAACAGCAAATCCTGCCAGCCAACGTTGATGAGTTCGAAGAACGTCAAACCGCTTCCGCCACTAGACGCGTCTAACAAACTACCCCAGGAGATCGCCAGTGCACGCGCTTCCGGGTCGCCACCAGTGCCCAAGGCAAATGTTCCGCCTAGCAAGTCGAGCGCGCCGACGCCCTCGTAGACGATTTCCCAGATTAAAAGCTGGAACGCTGCCGCCGACTCACCTGAGGTATCTGTGCTTGCAGCCCCGTAAAAGTTCTTGTACAGCTTGTCAAGGCGATCGCGCTGCGTACTCGTCGTGAACCGCACTTCGCCGCCGTCACCCACCTTGATCGGCGTGTAGTCTTGTCCGGGATCACCGCTGAAAAGGTTCTCCTCTAACTCAAGACAAAATGTAAACAGCCCGGCGTTTCCGTTAATGGTCGACTTAAACTCTCCAGCAGTCACACTGGGAGAGAAGTCAGTCGGCAAGTCGATGTCCACCGTGGAATTCGCGGAATTTTCGTCTCCAAAGCGAAACTGGACCGCCGTACCATTGGCATCGTCAATCACGACTGGAACGGCAAAGGCTGCGGTCGATGCAAACAGAGCGGTAGCCGTTGCAAGCGAAAAAAGTAATTTGCTCATTGTTATGTCCCCGAATGGCGTAGTAACCCTGCATTTCTAAGCAAAATGTGAACCACCGAAGAAGGGCTTGATATAACTCTATGAATGAAAGAAGAAAATGGGCCTAACTAAGACTTGGGAGCAAATTAAAACGGTCGTTTATGTAAATCCATTCGACACGCTCGGTTCAAAATAAAAGTATGCCTTCGCTTGCGTGGAGGCGATGTAGAATCTTCGCGCTTCCTACAAAGATCGGAGGAGATCGATGAAACAGACAATGAAGCAGAGTGCGCTCGCGCTTACGCTGGCGGCGCTGATTAGCGGCCCGGGCTGGGCTGCGCAATCCAAGATCGGCAAAGGCGAAGGCGCCGTTGACATCGTCGCCTGGCCCGGCTACATCGAGCGCGGCGAAACCGACAAGAATTTCGACTGGGTCACCGGTTTCGAGAAGAAAACCGGCTGCAAAGTCAACGTCAAAACGGCCGGAACTTCGGATGAGATGGTGGCGCTCATGAACGAGGGCGGCTTCGATCTGGTGACTGCATCGGGCGACGCGAGCCTGCGCCTCATCGCCGGCAAGCGCGTGCAAGAAGTGAACACGGCACTCATACCCAGCTTCAAAACGGTAGATCCGCGCTTGCAGAAAGCCGCGTGGCATCACGTCGGCGGCAAGCACTACGGCGTGCCCTACCAATGGGGCTACAACGTGCTCGCTTACAACACTAAAGTGTTCTCCACCCCGCCGAGTAGCTGGGAGGTCGTGTTTAAGGAAATGAATTTGCCTGACGGCAAATCCAACAAGGGCCGCGTGCAAGCGTTCGATGGACCGATCTACATCGCCGATGCCGCGCTCTATCT
>CAZAWU010000205.1:0-1722 GCA_964488915.1 uncultured Burkholderiales bacterium | reverse complement strand
CTCACCGACAAAGGCTGCGAAACCAACGGCGCGAACGAATTCGACCGCATCGCGTTTTGGCGCACGCCGGTGGCGAACTGCGGCGGCGGCAAGACTTGCGTGCCTTACTACCGCTGGGTGTCGGACTACATCGCGATTTTGGGCGGGCGCTAGACGCTCGTTGATTGCGTGACGAAGGGGCCGGCGGTCGCCGGCCTTTTTCGTCTTGTCGGTAGACTAAGCAAAGTCGTCCGTGTCTGCGGGTACCGCACCCCCACCCCAACCCTCCCCCTAGAAAAGGGAGGGGGTTCGCTCCTTCCCCCTGCCAGGGTGAAGGGTGAGATGGAGGTTCGCTGCTCAAAGCATCGATCACGCGTCTCTTTCCCCCGATGAACCAGCGCAGCATCGCAGTCAAATTCGAAAACGTCTCGCGCGTATTTGGAACAACGCGCGCCGCCGATGACTTGACCTTCGAAGTCTACGACGGTGAATTCTTTTCCATGCTTGGCCCTTCCGGCTCGGGCAAGACGACTTGCCTGCGCTTGATCGCCGGCTTCGAACAGCCCGACACCGGTCACATCATCGTGCACGGCAAGAATGTCGAAGGCGTGCCGCCGTACGAGCGCGACGTGAATACCGTGTTCCAAGACTACGCCTTGTTCCCCCATATGACGGTGGCGCGCAATGTCGAATACGGTTTGATGATCAAGAAGGTGGCGGAGCAAGAGCGCCGGCGCCGTGCCGCCGAAGCGCTGGAGATGGTGAAGCTCACCGGCATGGGTGAGCGCAAGCCGAGCCAGCTCTCCGGCGGGCAGCGCCAACGCGTGGCCCTGGCACGGGCGCTGGTCAATCGCCCGGCGGTGCTGTTGCTCGACGAGCCGCTCGGCGCGCTCGATCTCAAACTGCGCGAACAGATGCAGGTCGAACTCAAAAGCCTGCAACGCCAAGTCGGCATCACGTTCATTTACGTCACGCACGATCAAACCGAAGCGCTGTCGATGAGCGACCGGCTCGCAGTGTTCGACAGCGGGCGCATCGAACAAATCGGCACGCCGGCGCAAATATACGAGCATCCGGCCACCGCCTTCGTCGCCGGATTCGTCGGCGTGTCGAACGTCATCGGCGGCGCGCTTGCGCAGCGTCTTACCGGTTCGCCCCAGACGTTTTCCATTCGTCCGGAGAAAATTCTGTTGCTCGAAGTAGGCGCTAGCGTTCCAGCGGGCATGCTGAGTGTCGCTGGCACTATGGAAAGCGCGACGTATCTCGGCGCGAGCACGCGCTTCGTAGTCGACCTGGGCGGCGACAAGATCGCAGTGATTCAGCAGAACACGACGAACAGTGGTGCGCCTGATACTGCGTTAGGTAAAACAGTGCTTATCGCTTGGAATTTGAGTTCCATGCAGAATCTCTCATAGGTATGGCTATTCAGGCCGCTATTACCGCACCCAGCGGGTTGGCGCACGCGCTTGCAAACGTGCTCTATCGCAGCCCGAAATTGTTGCTCGCGCTGCTGCTCGGCCCGCCGCTCATCTGGCTCGGCATCGTCTATCTCGGCTCGTTGTTCGCGCTGCTCGCACAGAGTTTTTTTCATCTGGACGATTTCTCCGGCGTCGTCATCCACGAGTTCTCGTTCAAGACTTACGCGCAGCTTTTCACCGGCGCGAACATGTCGGTAGTGCTGCGCACCGTGGCGATGGCCGCCGCCGTCACGCTCGCCTGCATCGTCATCGCCTACCCGATCGC
>CAZAWU010000204.1:5379-7140 GCA_964488915.1 uncultured Burkholderiales bacterium | reverse complement strand
CGGCGCCGCGCCAATGTTCACCGCTGCGCGGGTCGAAGATGTGGCCAATCGCGTCTGCACCGATCGGGAATTCTGCGCAGTTTGGGCTAGACGTCGCCACCGCACCGCAACGCAGTTCGGCGATCGGCACTAGATCGTCTCCGCGCCGCAGACTGACCGTTTCGGGCTGCGCGCCGAAGCGGCGCAAATCGCCGCCTGCATTGACAGTCGCGCTGGTGCACCCGCCGCGCCGCAATGCGTGCACGGCAACGTCGACAGCGAAGCCCTTGGCGATGCCGCCGAGATCGAGCAGCAGCGGCTGCGCAAAGAACACATGCCGGCCGGACAGCAGTCGAATGTCGCGCCAGTTTCCTTGGGAACGCGCCGCCTTGGCCATGTTCGGCAGCAAGCCTTGCTCGACCAACACGCGTGCCACCGTTATATCGAACAAGCCATCGCTCAACAGCGAGATGCGCAGCGCACGCCCCAGCACCGCATACGTCCACGCGCTGACTTGTTGCGGCGCGCGGTGAGCCAGACGATTGATCCGCGTGAGTTCGCTGTCTTCGGCGTGAAAGCTCATGAGCGTGTCAACGCGAGCAACGGCGGACTCGGCGGCATCGAGCGCCCGATTGACTGCAGTTTCACTTGTGCCGCTGGCGGTCAGGTGTAGCAGCGTGCCCATCGCCGGCCGCGCGCGCCGCAGCTTGACTTCGTCCGTCAACGCAGCGCGACCGCGTGCAGCGTGAGCAAGCGCTTGATGCCTTCGGTGATGTGCTGGCACGACAGCGTGGCGCCGCTGATATTGGCGATATCGGAATCGAGCCGCAGCGTGCTGTCGGCGCGCTTGCCGACAAACTGATCGCGCCACTGAACGTAGCGCACTTGCGAGCCGTAGGCTTCGCGATATTCGAGAATTTGGAATTGATGCAGCGTGCCGTCCGGCTTGATGCCTACCGCGTAGGTGATCGGCTCGTGCTTGCCGATGACTTGGTCGATGATGAACCAGCCGGCGAACTTGCCCGCTGTACTCACGCGCCAAATTTGCTGCTCAGGGGCGCGCACTTTCACGCCCGACTGCTGTTCGATCCGCTTGATCTGATCGGCGTTGAGCGTGAGCGGCGCGGGCTCGAACTCGCTGTTGGGGAAAATCAGCATGCGCGCTTGCTCGACGCTCATGTACTGCGCGGCAATCACGGTTAGCGGCGCGGCGAGGACGACTGTCGCCGGAGCGAGCCAGCGAATATCGAGCGTCATGCGCGCGCGCTCTGCGCGGTGGTCCGGCGTCCGGAGAGCACGTGCCAAAGCAGCAACAGCGGCGCTGCGAGCCCCGGTAGCCAATGCGCTGCGCTGATGATCGGCCGCATTGCTTCATTGCCCGCGTAGTAAAGCAAATACCCGGTGATCGTCAGTGCGAGCATGCACGCGGCAACGACGATGCCGAGCACGATGTTGCGCCGCACGGCCCAGGCGCGCCGAATATGAATCGGCAATAGCGAACCGTAGACGATCAAGCCGGCCATCGCCGCCGCGCCGTGAATGCGCAGCATCCATGGCTCTAGCGGATGCGGCATCGGGCCGAATTGACCGTCTTGCGCCATGAAGTAGTGCAGCACCAGCCAGACGGCACCGCTAACCACGAGCAGGGCGGTGCTCACATACACGGCAGCTTCTTGCAGCGGGCCGAGGCGGATGGTGTCGGGGCGTGGCGGCATAGCGCGGTTGGCGCCGCGGCGAAAGCGGCTGTTGTAGTTAGCGGGAGCGGCGGGAGGATAGCACGCG
>CAZAWU010000204.1:0-5279 GCA_964488915.1 uncultured Burkholderiales bacterium | reverse complement strand
CCGGTGCCGTGCGTATTCTTCGTGTCGATGCGTTTGGCGGGCAGTTCGATCATCTTGTCGCCGTCATGTAGCAGGTCGATGGCGTCGCTCGCGGGCAGGTGGCCGCCTTTGAGCATCACCCAGCGGTTGCCAGCGTCGGAGAGCAGACGGCGCAGTTTCTCGGCGGCACGCACCATTTCCTTCAGCGTCTCCGGCGCGCGCTGGCCGAGCAGCACGCCGGCTTCGGGCAGATTCGGCGTGATCATGGTGGCGAGCGGCAGCAGCGCTTCACGCAAACTGGCGACGGCGTCTTTGGTCAGCAGCTCGTCGCCGCTTTTGGCGACCATGACCGGGTCCAGCACCAAATGCGGCGGCATCCATTTCTGCATGGATTCGGCCACGGCTTGGGTAACGGCCGCCGTGCCGAGCATGCCGATCTTTGCGGCGTCGATTTTCACATCCGCGAACAGTGTATCGATCTGCTGCCGCACGAAATCCACCGGCACCGGGTGAATGCCCGTAACGCCCTGGGTGTTCTGCGCAGTCAGCGCGCAGACGACGCCGCAAGCGTAGGCGCCGAGCGCGCTCATCGCCTTCACGTCGGCCAGCACGCCGGCACCGCCGGAGGGGTCGACGCCGGCGATGGTGGCGGTGTTGGGTATGCGGGAAGTCATGCCGGGATGTTACGTGGCCGCAAGATTTCACGCTACCGCGGGAGTCTGTGAGCGCGTTGTCAGTGCCCCTGGCGTCAGGAGTATGTGCCTGAGGATGACCACCAATATGATTGTTAGTATGGTACTTACATGCTGTATCAATGACGGACTACAGCCTGGCCTGCCTTTAACGCCGAAAGGGGCCGACGCCGAAGCGCCGCCCCTTTCTTGTCTGCAACTGCGGCTTACGGGCAGCCGATCGCCGATTCGGCGTTGTTGCAGATATCGATCCCTGCCCCGGCGTTGAGCGTGTCGTTGCCCGGCCCAGCATCGATTTGATCATCGCCGTTGCCGGCGTTAATGGTGTCTTTGCCCGCCCCGCTAATGATGGCGTCGTTGCCTGCGCCGCCGTCGATCGTATCGTCGCCGCCGCCGCTGGTTACGGTGTCGTCACCGGCACCCGCGTTGATATGGTTGTTGCCGTCACCGGCTTCGATATTGTCGTTGCCCGACCCGCCGTTGATGGTATCGGCGCCCGCGCCGGTGCAGACTAAGTCGTTGCCGCCGCCCGCATTGACGGTGTCGTTGCCGCCCATGCCGACGATGACATCGTCGCCCGCGGTGCCGTTGAGGGTGTCGCTGCCGACGGTGCCGACGATGGTGGCGGCGACGCCGAAGCAGCTCGGTCCCGTGGGTAACTGGATGCGCTGGTAAGTCGGCAAATCCATTTCGATCGTCGGCAGGCTGAAGCGGTGCTCGCCATCGTCGAAATCTCCGACTGTCTGGAAGTCATAGAGCAGGTTGGCCCAGTCGTCGAAGCCGCTCAGTATGGTGCGTGTGGCGTCCTGGTTGATACTGCTCACCACGCCAGTATTGAGCGTGCTGCCGTTGCAGTTCCAGTCGACGCCGGCATTGCCTGGGCCGGTGCGCAGGGTGCCGTTCGGGCAGCTGTAGATGGTCTGGTCGGTGCCGTCGCCGATGCCGGCGGTTTCGTTCAAGCCGTTCTCGTTTAGGTCGGGAAGATCCGCGCGCGAGTAGTCGACGCGGCCGGTAAGCGGCCCTGCCGCTCCGTCCGGGTCGGTCGCTGGAATGCCGAACTGGAACGAATAGTTCATCGCGCTCAGATAGTTGGGCTTAAAGTTGTTGGCCGACTCGTCGCCGCCGTGCTGCAGGTTAAGGTTGTGGCCTAACTCATGAACTAACGTGCCCGCCTGCTGCTGCACCGTGCCGACATCGGCATCCGCCAAGCCGTCGCCGTCTTGATCCGGCAGACCGACGTTCCAGCCGCCGAGAGAGACGATGAAGTCGTTGCCGGGCAACTCGCCGCATCCGGAGGAGCCGAAATTGCCGCCGTCGCGATGCACGAACAATGCGTAGTGGTAGGCGAAGCGGCGCGGGTTGTTGGGTCCGAAGTTGGCGGGATCGCTCTTGACGGTGTCGAAATTGCCGTCTGTGGCCGCGCCTTGCGTGCAGGCGCTGCCGGGGATGAAAAGCTTGTTCTGGTGCCGCAGGCTATTGCCGATCTCCGCGTGCAGTGTGATGCCGGTGGAGCCGTCCGGATTGGCCACCGGGGCAGCGGCGAAGGCTTGCACCGCCGCGGCGATGGCGGCGGCTTTGGGGCGGTGGCTGTGCGCATCGCCCGCCGGGCAATCGCCGCCGCCTACGGCGCAATCCATGAAGTCGATCTCGACGAAGATGTCTTTACGCTGTGGGTTCGCCCCCAACGCCGGCAGGTCGAGATCGATGCTGCCGTTGCCGTCGGTGTCGATGCCGAACTGTTCCCAATCGTCCCACAGGCCGTCGCCGTCGCTGTCTTGCTCGACGCGCACTACGGCGATCAGATCGTTGAAGTCATTGTCACCCCCGCCGGGCAAGTCTTCCCAGGAGAGCTGGAAGATGCGGTTGGGAAACTCAGCCGCTCGGATCGGCGTGATGCGCACATGGTCGAAACCGTCCGAGTTCGACGCCGCGTTGCTCGACCAGACGTGCTCGCAGGTCGCGGGGTTGGCGTCTTCCTGCGCGCACAGATTGAACTGCAATAGCGCGCCCGCCGGGAACGGTTGGATGCCGGCGGTGGCCGGGTCGGCGTCGAGCTCGACGCGACAGCCGTGCTGCGACTGTTTCTCGCTCATCAGTTTGACCCCGGCGAAGGCGGTGCCATCGACCTTGCAGCCGCTGAATGCCACGGAGGCACTCGGACTGGCCAGCGATAAGGTGTCGCTAAAAGCGGCATCGGAGGAGATCAATTCCACCGACACTTTGCCCCCCACGGGCAAATTCAAGTTCACGGCCGAGACCTGCGCGGCGGCTACGCACAATACGGTTCCAACTAACTTCGTTACGCTCATCTGCTTCTCCAGTTTCGGTTGCTCGTCGCCCCGGCGCGCTGTGGCGCGGGCGGCGATAACCGAATTTAGAAGTTGCGCGCTGCCGCGTACATTCCACGAACGGCGTAATGACAGGCCGGACGGGATAGAGCGTTGGCACTAGCGCAGCGGCGCTTTGACCGGCAATTTTCCCGATCTCTTCGAAACCACTTAGCGGTGGAAGCACTCGCTATCATGAAGATAGCCTTCTGATAATGCTTTCAGAATAGCGCAGAATTTAGTTGACTGTATAATTATACATCGTTATAGTTAAGCCATGCCGCGCCCCAGCCGCAACATTGACCAACTGCTTATCGACACCGGCCGCGAATTGTTGCCGGAAACAGGCTGCCGCGACTTCTCGATCCGGCAGCTCACGGAGCGCGCGGGCGTCAACCTGGGCATGTTTCATTACCACTTCAAGACGCGCGAAAACTTCCTTTCGACCGTGCTGCAAAGCATCTACGACGAGATGTTCTCCAAACTCACTTTCCAAGCCCAAGCCGACCGTCCGGCGCTGGAAAATCTGCGCGCGGCGGTGAACGTCCTCGGGCGCTTCATGCGCGATAACCGCTTGCTGCTGCGGCGGGTCATGCCCGACGCGATGGCGGGCTATGCCATCGCGCAGGATTTCCTGCGCCGCAACTTCCCCCGGCACCTCAGCGTCATTGCAGGCCTCGTCGGCGAGGCGCAGCGCGCCGGCGATTTGCGCTCGCTGCCGCTGTTTCAGGCAATGTCGTTCATCGCCGGGGCGGTGGCGATGCCGATCATAATGGCCACGGCCATGCAGCAAGAAGGCTTCGCGCCGCCGATGTTGGGCAACCTCGAACAAGATGTGTTGAGCGATGCGGCGATCGCGCAGCGTGTGGATATGGCGTTGGCGGGGTTAAGGGCCGATACAGCCGCCACCGCGCCTCAGTCTACTACCCCTCACCCCGGCCTTCTCCCCAGTTCTAGGGCGAGGGGGTAAGGAGATCCCGTCAATGCTTGCATTGTTCTCTCGGCACAAAGTCTGGGCGCTGCTCTTACTGCTCGTGGCGGGCCTTGCTGTTTGGATCGGCGCACGGCGCCTGCGCGGTGTCGAAGTCGAAGCGGTGCAACTGCGCCCGCAACCGTTCGTGCAAACCGTCGTCGCCACCGGCCGCGTCATGAGCCCGGCGCGCGTGGCGATCGGCGCCGTCATTACGGGGCGCGTGGTCAACGTGCTGGTGCAGGAAGGCGACGCAGTCAAGACGGGTCAGCCGCTCATTCAACTGGAGACCGAAGAACTCGAGGCCGCTCTCAAGCAAGCGCAAGCCGCCGAGCAGACCGCGCGCACGCGCGTAGCGAGCGTCGGCGAGTTGGGGCTGGCCACCGCGCAGGAGTCGCTCGCGCAAGCCAAAGCGAGCCTCGAGTGGTACGAGCGCGAAGTCAAACGCCAGCGCGAGTTGCATGCGAGCGGCTTCATCGGCGAAGCGAAGCTAGAGGAGGCTGAGCGCGCCTATCGCGTGGCGCGCAGTCAATACGATGCCGCGCGCACGCAGGCTTCTTCGCAAACCAAGGGCGGCGTGCAAACGCGCGAAGCCGTGGCGCGCTTGCAGGAAGCGATCGCCGCGCGCGAACTCGCCGCCGCCAAGCTGGGGCAGGCGACGATCCGCGCCAGCGTGCCCGGCACGATCCTCACGCGCGCGGTGGAGCCAGGCGACATCGTGCAAGCGAACAAAACGCTGCTTACGCTCGCCGGCGCGGGCGAGACGCGCATCAGCGCGCAGATCGATGAGAAGAATTTGCCGTACATGAAGGTGGGCGACGCAGCGCTCGCGTCGGCGGACGCTTTTCCCGAAGCGAAATTCAAAGCCGAGTTGTACTACGTCGCGCCGAGCGTGGACGCGCAGCGCGGCGCGGTGGAAGCGCGCTTTCGCGTGCCACAGCCGCCCGCGCATCTGCGCGCCGATATGACGTTGTCGGTGGAAGTGCTTGGGGCGCGTAAGGAGAACGCGCTGGTGGTGCCGAGCCGAGCTTTGCGCACCACCGCGAGCAGCGGCGATTCATCGGTTCACGGTAACGGCGGTTTGAGCGTGCTGGTCGTTGAAAGTGGCAAGGCCGCCGCGCGCAACGTCACGCTTGGCCTGCGCGGCGACGGCCATGCGGAGATTGCGCAGGGCTTGCGCGCGGGCGAGCAGGTGATCCTCAAGAGTGACGTCGCGCCGGGCGCGCGCGTGCGCGCTAAGTTGGTTGATGCGCAGCGGATCGCGGAGCGGGCGCCCAATTGAGCGGTGCACAAATGCGTAACGGATTATTG
>CAZAWU010000203.1:2059-7226 GCA_964488915.1 uncultured Burkholderiales bacterium | reverse complement strand
CCGGCAAGGAGATCTGGAGCAAGCAGATGGTCGATTCGAAGAAGGACACGGTCGGCTTTTCCGGCGCCGCGACCTTCGTCAACTCCGACCTGATCGTGATGGCCCAGAACGGCGGCGAGTACCCGATCGAGGGCAAGATCTGGGGTATCAATCCCAAGGACGGCGAGATCAAGTGGACGTTCTACACCACCGGCCGCAACGATCCGAAAGCGCTGAAGACTTGGCGCGGCGATTCGTGGCAGTACGGCGGCGGCGGCTCTTGGCAGCCCGGCACCGTTGATTACGCCAACAACCAGATCATCATGGGCACGGGCAATCCGAACCCCGACTACGACTATTGCGGCAAGAACTGCCGTGATCCCGAGTCGGACGGCTGGCGCTCCGGCGATGCGCTGTATACCTCCTCGACTGTCGCGCTTGATCTAGCAACCGGCAAGTTGAACTGGTACTTCCAGCATGCCCACGCCGATCCGTACGACTACGACGGCGCACCGGGCGAGTTGGTCATCCTGGGCGACAAGGTCCTGCACCCCGGCAAAAATGGCTTCTTCCATCTGTTCGAAGCCAAGAGCGGCAAGGTGCTCAATGTCTACAAGGGCATGAACGCCATCAACTGGACCACTGGCTACGACATTGCCAAGGGTGAATGGCAGAACATGTTGTGGCCCGAGCCCGGCAAGCAAACTTTGGTTTGCCCGGCGATCGACGGTGGCCACAGCTGGAACGCCGGTTCATACAACCCCAACACCAAGCTGTTCTATCGCGTGCAGCAAGAGTGGTGCATGAAGCTGACCGTGCAACCGAAGGGTGGTGGTACGACCATCTCCGCCGGTTCCGAGCAGCGCGTGTTGGCGCCGTTCGTCCAGGCGTTCATGAGCGCCGAATGGATCGGTACCGATCCACCCGGCGACAAGAACCATGGCCGCTTGACCGCGCGTGATCCGATCACGGGCAAAGTCGCGTGGGAGAAGCGCTATGACCTGATCCCACACTCGACCATCCTGTCGACCGGCAGCGACCTGGTGTTCCTCGGCACCGCCGATGGCTTCCTCGAAGGCCTGGACGGTAAGACCGGTGCGAACTTGTGGAAATTCAACGTCGGTTCCGGCGTGCATGGCGGCGTGATCTCCTACGCCTCCGGCGGCAAGCAGTTCATCGCTGCCGCTACCGGCCACGGCACGTATGTCGGCCGCGCGGTTCAGTCGTTGAACAAAGACAAGATCGGCAACATGCAAGAAAGCATGGCGGTAGTCGGCTTCTCGCTGCCGTAAGCCAGTGCTGTAGCGTAGCAAGTAGGGAAGGGGCCGCCCCGCGGCCCCTTTTGTTTAGTCTGAATCAAACAGTTGGAAACCATCAAGAAGCTAATATGAAAGCCATCAAGCGTAACGTTTTAGGGGTTGCCGCCATCGCTGTGACCGCCGCACTCGCCTGTGCAACCCCCGCTTCCGCTGCGGAGGAAGCAGCGAAACCCGCCGCCGCCGCGCCCGCCAAAAAGGTGGCGTCCGCCAACCCGCAATCAGGTAATGCGGAAGCAATCGAAGTGGGTACCAAGATTTACTTCACCTGGTGTGTACAGTGTCATGGTCAGAAAGCGAACGGCGAGTCGCGCTTCGGCGCCTACGCCGGTGACTTGACCCGCTTTTGGCGTGGCTACAAGGAATTCGTGAAGATCGTCTTGAACGGCCGTACCGGCAACCTCGGCATGATGCCCGCCTGGAAGGATTACATGGACGAGGAAACGATCGGTAAGATCGGCGCTTTTCTAGAAACGCTCGCAGAGCCGGAGGCTAACTGGCAATGAGCAAAGTCGTAAGATGGGCCGCGCTCGCCCTGCTCAGTGCCTTGGCGGGAGCGGCTCAGGCGCAGGACACTTACCTCGATACGTTTAAGCCCGATGTCTGGGTATGCGTATCGCCGAAGGTCTATGACGAAGCGATGGTGCGGGTGGCAGAGTTCCAAGGCCAAGACATCGCGCCGCTCAAGAAAGAACTGGCGGATCAGAAGAAGTGCATGTACGTCGACGAGGAGTTGGTCGACTCCATGCAGGCGCCCTTCGCGATCATCTTGAAACGCGACGGCACCAAAGTGCAAGTGCAGTTTGTCGTTACTTTCCGCAAGCGCATCGAACTGCTGCACCGCCTGACCAACCGCTACGTCATGCAAGGCTGGACGGAACAGTCCAACCTGGTCAAAAAACGCGTTATGTAGCCGAGCCCGAGGGCGCAGCGAGACCGTGCTTTTCCATGCGGTAGCGCATGGCCATGCGGCTCACACCCAACCGGCGCGCGGCTTCGGAGACGTTGCCGCGCGCTTCTTTTAGAGCGTGCTCGATCATCATTCGCTCTGCCGCATCCAAAGTCAGTCCGTGCCAATCCGGCATCTGTGCCGCCGCACTCGCACTGGCGATAGATGGCACGAGCGCCAAGTCGTCGGGCCGAATGCTACGCCGGTCGCATAGCAGCACGGCGCGCTCAATCAGATGTTTGAGCTCGCGCACGTTGCCGGGCCAATGATAGTCACGTATGACGCACAGCGCTTCAGCTGAAAACTGCGGCACCGGCAGACCGTAGCGGCGCGCCGTCGCCGCCGCGTAATGCTGCGCCAATAGCAGCACGTCTTCGCCGCGTTCGCGCAGCGGCGGCAGCACGATGCTGACAACGTTGAGCCGGTAGTACAGGTCCGCGCGGAAACTGCCCTCTTGTATCGCCTTGGCCAAATCGCGATTGGTGCCGGCAATGAAGCGCGCGCTCGTTGGGCGCTCGCGGGTGGCGCCGATGCGCCGCAATTGCCGCCGCTCGATCACGTGCAGTAGCTTTGCTTGCAGTTCCGGCGGCAATTCGCCTATCTCATCCAAGAAAACCGCACCGTCCTCGGCCGCTTCGATCAAGCCGACGCGCGCGCCGTGAGCGCTGGTAAACGCGCCCTTCTCGTGTCCGAACAACTCGGCTTCGACCAGATCACGCGGCAGTGACGCGCAATCCACCTGCACAAAAGGCCGCTCGCGCGCCGGGCTCCACAGATGCAGTAAGCGCGCGGCCAAGTCTTTGCCGGTTCCGGTTTCGCCCAAGATCAAGACGGTCGGTGCCGGTGTACCGCCGTCACCGGTCAACTGCGCCAGGCGCTGAATCTGCTCGCGCACCCGCAGCATGGGCGCACTTTGGCCGATCAGCTGCACGGCCCCCGATGCCTCGAGCGAATGATGGTCGCGGCTGCGTGAATAATCGAGGCGGTGTTTCAATTGCGCCGTCTGCGAAGCTTTGTCGATGGCGATGACCAGCTCATCGAGATCGATCGGCTTCTTCAGATAATCCGCCGCGCCGCGCTTCATGGCTTCCACCGCGTCGGCGAGCTCGCCGAAGGCGGTGATGACGATCACCGTGGCACGCTCGCTCGCCGCCAGCGGCAGCTCGTTCAAGAAATCCAAGCCGCTGCCATCAGGTAGACGCAAATCGAGCAAAATCAGTTCCGGATTGAACGCGGCGAGCGCTTCGCGTGCTTGCGCCAACCGCTCCGCCACCTGGCAATCATAACCGAGCTGGTTTAGACGCCGCGCGACTGCGCGCGCGAACAACGCTTCGTCGTCCACAATCAATACGCGCAGCGCCACTGCGCGCGCTGTGGAGGGCGGCTCGTCGGAATGTTTAGTCGCGGAACTTGGCAGCATGCTTTAAGTTTCGATAGTGCAAGCGCTTATATCTTAGGACAAAACCGTCTCCGGCTCGTACCGCTCCGGCAACGCGAGCGTCACCTGTGTTCCGCCACCCTGCGCCATCCCGAAGGACAGGCTACCGCCGTGCACTTCGCACACTTTCATGGCAAACGGAATGCCCAAACCGCTGCCATGTTGCTTCGTTGTTGGGCCCGGTAACAAGCTGGCCGCGCTTGTCGCCGGCGCAGGCGCGGATAGCGGTAGCGCCAGTCCTTCGCCCTGGTCCCTGATGCGCAGCACGACTTGCTGCCGTTCGCGCTGCGTCTGCAAAGTGATCACACCGCCACGCGGCGATGCTTCGATGGCGTTCACGAGCAACCCGTGCAGTGCTTGTTCTACCAACTGCGCATCCAGCAATGTCGCGGCGCGGTTGTCCCAGTCGATGCGCTGCACGCGCACACCGGCACGCTGCAACTCGTGTTCCAACAGCGACAGCGCCGCGTCCGCCACCGCAGAGAGTTCCACGCGCATAAGTTGCGGCTTGAGCGGGTGAAGATAAGACAGCAGCGCGTGCGTCCAGCGCTCGAGCCGGTCGGTGGTCTGCATGATGTCGCGCAAGCCTTGCCGTAGTTCGGCGCTGGCGCCCGGTTCATCCATCACCTGCGCGGTCGCGCGGATGCTCGCCAGCGGATTGCGGATGTTGTGCGCGACCACGGGCACCAGCGCACCGAGCGCGGCTTGCCGCTCCGCTTTGAGCAGATCCGCGCGGCTCTGCTCAAGATCGCCTGCCATGCGATTGACCGACTGCGCTAACTGTTGCAGTTCGGCCGCCCCCTCGAGCGGCACATGCGTGTCCAAACTGCCGCTGCTCAAGCGCGTCGTAGCTTGCATCAAGCTCGAAAGTGGCTTGATAAAGGCGCTGTGCATGAATCGCCGCGAGAAAATCAACATGAGCACGGCAGTTAGCAGCGGTAAAGCCAGCAGCAGTAGCGCGAGCCACGTCAGGGTACGCAAGCGGTCGTTCAGGCGCGTCTGCTGAGTGCGCAAGAACGATTCGGCCGCGCGAAAAGCCCGCTCATACTCACGCAGCGCACCTTGCTCGAGTTTTTCGTCCAATACTTGCCTGCGCGCGGGATCGGTCGTCAGCGGCGCCGCCGCTAGCACCTGCGTGCCCTGCCGCTGTACTTCATCGTAAGCGGCGTGCAGCTGTTCGATCGCAGCGTGTTCTTGCGCGGAAGCAGCGTTGGTCCGCAACGCGTTGAAGTGCCCTTCGATGGTAGCGGCATAGCCTCGATACTGTGTGTGCGCGGCGCTATCGTCGAGGAATACAGCGTCGAAGATTTCCTTCAACTGGCGATAGAGGGCGCCGCGCATGAGCTGCATATCGCTCACCATCGCGTTCAGCCGCAGCGATTCGTCCGAGGATTGACGCCAGAAGTAGAAGCCGGCGCCACCCAGCACGCTGCTGAAAACGATCAGACCGAGATAAACCGCTGCGTAACGCAGCAGCAGTTGGCG
>CAZAWU010000203.1:0-1959 GCA_964488915.1 uncultured Burkholderiales bacterium | reverse complement strand
ATTTCGTTTTACCTGGCGCGCTGCGCGGCCGCGCCTTCCCAGAACCCGCCGTGGCGCGAGTGCTGGTGTCGCTTTCTTCGTATCGCTGCCAATGTCTGCACGCCGAGCAGGCCGCTGAGAGCCAAGCCTGCGGCAGCGAGCACTAACAGTTTCCACTCGAGCGCGAGCATTCGATCGACCAGCGCCTGATTTTCATGTGTCCGCACAACCTTCAAAGCAGGGTAGTCACCCCTCAGCGCAGCCACCAATTGATCTATGCCGCGATTGATCTTCCCCGGCAAAAATAAAGCGACGTTCGGCAGCGAGTACTCATCCAGCGCTTGCACATTGTTGCCCCACCAAAGGTACCACTGCTCAATCCCCCTGCGGTAGTACGCCAGTTGATTGCCGACATCCAAGGCGTATTCCGGAACGATGGGTAGCAACCGCTTATCGAATACATTGGACCGCAGCGCGTCGCGCAATTCGCTCACGCTCAGTGGACGTCCTGTCTGCGGCTCCTCCACATAGAAATTATTGTAGGGGTCGAGAAACACCCACTGCTTTAGCTGCGAGTCGTAAACCTCAACGACCGCGTGACCATGTCCACCATAGCCATCGAAGGAAAAAGCCCACTGGCGTGCAAACAAGCCGCCGGCCTTGGCTAGTGCGAGGAAGGCATCGGTCGCATCGGCGCAATAACCGCCACCCTGGAGAATCCCAAGATAGGTATTCTCCAAATCGCCGAAGATCGGACCGAAGTCACGCATGCTGCTCCGCAGATGGTGCGCTATTGCGACGCCGCGCCGCCATTCGGACGACTCTGACTCCAACTTAAGATCTTGAGCGGCGCGCTCAAAAAGCTGGGTCGAAGGCCCGCGGTCTAGCTTAAAGTCTGCGGGAACATGGCTAGGCGACCAATCGAAGTCACCTGGGTGCGCCTCCTCCAAAAGAAGCGCATTCCTCAAACGGACTGCTTCCGTGGAGGGAAACGAGAGCTTTGCCACGTAGGCAAAGATGCACGCCAACAACACCACCGTCGCCCATCGAGCTGACGGCCCTAACAGCCTGGCAAATAACGACACAGCGAACCCGCTTTTGTTGTTTGAGATGCATTACGTTGTCGCTTTTATCTGTTCTTTTGTGCAACGGCGTTAATGTAGCTTAAGCGGCCGCATGATGCAACAATCTTGCACAATTCACCCGGCACGCGGCTGCACAGGATCGGGGAACCTGCGTCTTCTTCTAGTTGATATTAGTGATGTAGTGCGCCAAAGCCTCGATATCTTCGTCCTTGAGTGTCTTAGACACGCTGGTCATGTTGCCGGCGTCGTTGGTGCGCTTCATGGCCCGAAAATCTTTCAGTTGTTTGACGATGTAGTCGTAGCGCTGGCCGGCCACGCGCGGGATTTCGTTCTGCCCCATGAAGCCGCCGAGATGACACATCGTACACAGCACCTCATCGGCTTTCGCTTTGCCGTGTTTGATCTTGCCGGCATCGGCTTTAAAGTCGTTTGGCTTTAGTTTCTTCTCTGCGTAGTACTGTGCGAGGGCCAGCATTTGCGGCTTGTCCAAGTTCGCCGCCATCGGTGACATGAGCGGATTCTCGCGCCGCTTTTCCTTGAAATCCTTGAGCTGCAAGTAAATGTAGCGCGCGGTTTGTCCGGCCAAGCTCGGCGTTTCGGGCAACGCCGAATTGCCATCGGGACCATGGCACGTGTTGCAGGTTTGCACTGCTTTCTCGACCGAAAACGGCTCGCTCGCGGCAGTGGCGGAGGATTGTGCCGCGGGTTGCGCGCCATCTTGCTGCGCGACTTGCACTGCAGCGTGCGTCTCACCCACCGCTTGAGCTTGGGCTGTGGCAGGCGCTGCCGGTTGCACCGCCGCCACTGACCGGCGTGCTTTGTCGGACGCCGGGCTCTGATTGCCCGACGACGCATGCGCGCTCAAAGCGAGTGCGAACGCTAGGCAGACTGTTAG
>CAZAWU010000202.1:3124-7251 GCA_964488915.1 uncultured Burkholderiales bacterium | reverse complement strand
AGCGGCACACCGCCTTGCACCTGCACATTGGTGAGCGGCGCGTTCGGCGTGCGCACCGCCACGCGCACCCATTCGGTCAGCGCGGCGGAAGCTTTCACGGGGACGTTGCTGCCGGGTAGGGTGACGGTGATTTCGTTGCGGCCGGCGTTCGGTTTCACCAGATTGTTGATCACGCAGGGCGCCAGCTTGTTGTCGACATCGCCGATGATGAGACCGTGGTTCGGATCGAAGTTGCTCGCATCCGGCGGCGGTGCGCTGCACGGCGCGGCGTTCAACAAGCCGCCGGGCCCGGAGGTGTCGCGGATGTTCAAGTCGAAATCTTCCACTTCGTCGCGGATCGGCGAGTAGTTCAAGATGCGCTGATTGCTGGAGACTTGCGTGCGGCCATGTGGATCGAACGTTCCGTTGAGCGGGATCGACTTGCGCGGACCGGTGTTGAACGCCCACACGACGCCGTCGGTCAAGCCCTTGAAGTGGCAGCTCGAACACGCTTGCCAGCCTTCGGAGGACAAGCGGTCGCTGGTGGCGATGTTCGCGCCGGCCGGCTGATTGTAGTGACCGCGCGAGGAAAAGAATTGCTCCGCGCCGACCAGCACGATTTCCTCTTTGCTGCCGGGCGCCGGCAGCGGCGTGGTTTGAATCACTTTGGCGACGCTATCCGTGGCCAGGTTCACCACCGACACATTGCGCGAGACGAAGTTGTTCACGTAAGCAAACGTGCCGGCATCGTTGATGACGATGCCTTGTGGATTCTTGCCGGCATTCGCCCCGCTGGTGGCGGGATTGCTCGGATCGTTCAAGTCGATGAAGCGCGTCGTGTCGTTATCCACGGTGAAGCTGATCACGCCGTTGGCATCGACATTGACTTTAACCAGCAAATCGCTCGCCGCCGAGACGACGTAAGCGCTACCGGCACCGCTTTGCGTGGTGAAGGCCATGCCCCAAGGATTGGCGAAGAACAGCCGCGTCTTGCCGGGCTCGGGATTGCGTGCGCCCAGATGCAAATTCGGCCCGATGTTGTTGCCGCCTTGGAAGAATTTGGCCAAGCTCGCGTCGCTCTGGGCGCCGTTGTTGACGCCGTCGATGATGTTCACGTACGACATGGTCTCGTTGTTAAACACCAGCGGATCGGTCGGCGAGGCGGCGATGTTCGGCAAGTAAGCTTGATTGCCGCGGATCACGATCGACTGCAATTGGTTCGGAAACGCGGTGGAGGGCTCGTTCGCCAAGCCTGCGGGCGCGAAGCCGGTTAAACGTGGCGCCAGTGTGATTGCGGCGGCGACCTTATAGCCGCCGACATCGTTCGCGCTGGTGTTGATGTCGAGGCGACAGACCAAGCCCTCGCGGCCGTTGTCGGTGGCTTGAATGCCGCCTGCTGATGTGTACGACAGAAAGCGCGTGACGTAGAGTTTTGTGTTGTCCTGCGTTACGGCAAGACCGCGCGGCTGAAAGCGGCGGTCGCGGTTCGGGTCGTTGCACAGACTGTTGCGCAGATCGACGTGGCCGATGATCCTGTTCGCTTTGGCGTCGATGACGGTGACGGTGTCCTGTCCGCTGTTGGCGACGAACACGCGTTTGCCGTCGGGTGAAGTGACGATGTTCCATGGCTCGGCGCCTGTGGTGATATGGCCGTTCTTGCCCGCGTGGCGGTCCACTTCGGCCGAGAACGAGCCGGGGTTGGCGTTGTTGATCTTGATGACAGTCACGTTACTGCTTGCCGCGTTGGCGACGTAGGCGTAGGTGTTGGCGGGATCGAGCGCGACGCTTTCCGGTTCGTCGCCGACTTTGATGTTGGCAATGAGCGCGTTGGTATCGGTGCGGATCACCGAGACGCTGTCGCCGCCGGGGTTCACCGACCACACCAGTTTGTTGTCCGCCGACATCGCGATCGGACTCGAATAGGTGGAGCGGGTGTAAACACTCGCGTTGCCGGCGGCTTGCGACAGCTCCGCTTGCAGGATCATGGCGCCGGTCAGCAGCGTGGTGCCCGCTGCTGCCGCATAGAAAGAAAAATCTCGCGCGCGCCGGACAATCGCATCCGATGCATGACGATGACTCGTATTGCTATTGCTGGGATTCATTACAGACCTCCGCTATGGCATGACTGTGAATGCACCTAGCCAGGTGGTGCAGGAAACATGCACGCCGGCTCGGTAGCGTGAATCTAGTCAAGCGTTGCCATAGTTCAAAGCGGGAAACGCCGATAAGTGCGTAAGGAATTCCTTACGCTCAGCGATTGAACCTTTCCGGATTGGGAGAGAAAGTACGCGATGGGGACTCTGTGGCTCCCCATCTGCATCCTCAGCACTTCTTCTATCTAGGAGATTTCATGAAAGCTCAATCCTTCGCCGCCTCCGTTCACCTAACTGCGGCCGCACTAGCGGCGCTGTCATTTTCCGGCGTTGTGTCGAACGTCTATGCAGTTGACACGCTGCAATGTAACAAGAGCGGCAAGTCCTGCCGTCTCAATATGGTACGCAACGCGACCCTGCCCGCGGTATGCCTGCCGCACGCCCGTGCAAGCGTTCGCATTCGCTCCGGTGGTCCGACGGAACTCATGAAAGTGGAAGTCGACGGGCTGCGCCCCAACACCGACTACGACTTCTTCTTGACCCAAGTGCCGAAGGCGCCGTTCGGTCTGTCGTGGTACCAAGGTGACATCGAAACCGATGCTTATGGTCATGGTGAACAGACCTTCGAGGGCCGCTTTAACGAGGAAACGTTCATCGTCGCCATCCCGGCGAATGCCCAACCCGTAGCGCCGCAGGTGCACAGCAATCAGTTTCCCGATGCCGTGTTTGGACAGACCACGCAAGTCGGGCCGATTCACACATTCCACTTGGGACTGTGGTTCAACTCGCCCGCCGATGCCGCAAACGCAGGGTGTGGCAATGGCGTGACGCCGTTCAACGGCGAACACAACGCCGGAGTGCAGATTCTCAACACCAGCAACTTCGCCGATCAGCAGGGGCCGTTGTTCTTCATCAAGCCGTAGCGGCGTATCATTAGCGGCTGCGATTCTTCAAACTGCAGCCGCCCATGTACGATCTGCTGATCCGCGCCGGAACCGTTGTCGATGGTTCCGGCGCAGCGCCATTCACCGCCGACGTTGCTATCAAAGACAGCATGATCGCCGCCGTCGGCCGCATCGATGCGCCGGCGCATCGCATGCTCGAAGCCGATGGCTTGCTCGTCACGCCCGGTTTCGTGGACGTTCACACCCACTATGACGGCCAAGCCACATGGGATCCGCTACTCACGCCAAGTTGCTGGCACGGCGTGACCACCGCCGTGATGGGCAACTGCGGTGTGGGCTTCGCGCCGATGAAGCCCGAACGGCGCGAATTTCTCATCGAGATGATGGAAGGCGTCGAAGACATCCCCGGATCGGTTCTGGCCGAGGGCGTGGATTGGGGCTGGGAGAGTTTTCCTCAGTATCTGGATGCGCTCGAAGCCAAGCCGCGAGTGATGGATCTCGGCGCGCAACTGCCGCACGCTGCGCTGCGTTATTACGTCATGGGTGAACGCGGCGCCGCGCGCGAGCCGGCCAGCGCGCAAGAATTGGCGCGGATGGCGGAACTCACCGAGCAGGCGCTACACGCTGGGGCGCTCGGTTTCACCACGTCGCGCACGCTGCTGCACAAGACCGCGCGCGGCGCGTATGTGCCGAACTACGGCGCGGCCGCGCAGGAGTTGCGTGCGATCGGCGCAGGGGTTAAACGCGCAGGGTGCGGCGTGTTGCAGCTGCTCTCGGATTTTGACGATGTCGATGCGGAGTTCGACTTGCTGCGCGAATGGATCGAAGCGAGCGGCGGCCGGCCGCTTTCTTTTACGCTGGTGCAGCGTTGGGAGACGCCGCAGCAATGGCGCCGGCTGCTCGGAGGCGTCGAGCAAGCGCAAGCGCGCGGACTCAAAGTGCGCGGCCAAGTCGCGCCGCGCGCCATCGGTCTTATTCTGGGTTTGCAGGCGACGCTGCACCCGTTCATGACCAAGCCGAGCTATGTCGAGATCGCCGCGCTGCCGCTGGCGCAGCGCGTGGCGCGCATGCGCGATCCGGCGCTGCGTGCGCGCATACTGGCGGAGCCGTTCGACGCATTGCCGGGACGCATCCCGGCGTTCATCGTCGA
>CAZAWU010000202.1:0-3024 GCA_964488915.1 uncultured Burkholderiales bacterium | reverse complement strand
CGCGGCCTGCTGGCGCCCGGCATGAAAGCGGACGTGAATTTGATCGACCACGCGAACTTGTACTGCTCGCCGCCGAGCATCGTTCATGATTTGCCTGCCGGGGGGCGGCGGCTCATGCAGACGGCGAAAGGTTACGTTGCGACGATTGTCTCGGGCGAAGTAGTGATCGAGAACGACCGGCACACCGGCGCACTGCCAGGCAAGCTGCTACGCGGGGCGCGCAGCGATCCGCGAAAGTCGTAGCCTGGATTAGCCGCTTCGCGGCGTAATCCGGGGCGCGCAAAGGCCCACGCAGGTGCGAACGATCAACACTGGTAACGCCGGATGCGCGTGCAGCGCATCCACGGATTACGCTGCGCTAATCCGGGCTACCTGCTGCTGGTGACTTTCGCGCCGAGTATCGATAGACAAACGCCGCGTCGTTCAAATCGATCGCGGGGAATTCGTCTTTTTCGTTCCAGTAATCCTGCGTATGCTGCCACTCGCGCTTGTCGCCTTGCCTGGGCAAGATGTGCTGACTACGCAGCAGATAGCCGGGATTGAAATTTTCCGGATCGACCCACGGCTTGAGTTCCATGCCTGCATCTTGCGCGCGTAGCGCGGGCGTTACGCTCTTTGCGCCGATGGTCTTCATGTGATTGAGCAAACGCGTGACGAATTCACCGATGAGGTCGGCGCGCAACGTCCAACTTGCGCGCAAATAGCCAAACACCCATGCAAGGTTGGGCACACCGGTGAACATCGTCCCACGGTAAGTCACCGTGTCGGCGAAATCGAGCGGCTTGCCGTCGATTGTGAAAGCGATATCGCCGAGCGCATTCAAGTTAAACCCTGTGGCCGTGACGACGATGTCCGCCGCCAGCGTGTGTCCGGACTTCAGCTTGATGCCGCTCGGAACGAAGCGTTCGATTTCGTCGGTGACGACCGAGGCTTTGCCTGAGTGGATGGCCTGGAATAGATCGCCGTCCGGAATGAAGGCAATGCGCTGCCGCCACGGCCGGTAGCGCGGCGTGAAATGCGTTTTCATGTCGTAGTCGGCGCCGAGGTAGCCGCGCGCCGCGGCGAGCAATTCTTCCTTAACGGCTTCCGGCTCGCTGAAGCAGCGCTTAGTGAACCACGCCTGCTCAAACAGGATCTTGCGCCGCACGATTTCGTGGATCCATTCCTCCTTCACTTGCAGCCGGCGCAGTTCATCGGCGATTTCGATGGCGTTGCGCCCGGTGCGAAAGAATGTCGGCGAGCGTTGCAGCATCGTGACGTGCTCGCATTCGTTCGCGATCGCCGGGATCAGCGTCGCCGCCGTCGCACCGGAACCGATCACCACGACGCGCTTGCCTTGGTAGGCTAGATCCTCGGGCCAAGTTTGCGGATGCACGATCTGCCCGGCGAAATCACGCATGCCTTCCCACTGCGGCGTGTAGCCCTCGGCGTGGCGGTAGTAGCCTTGGCACATCCACAGAAAGTTCGCCGTGAATCGCCGCGTCGCGCCATCGTCCACGCGCCTTGCTTCGATGCGCCAGCACTGCTCGGCGCTCGACCAGTGCGCCGAGACGATGGCGTGCCGATAGCGAATGTGCGGCGCGAGGCGATGCTCGTCTATGACTTCGCCGAGGTAACGCAAGATTTCCGCGGCGGTAGCGATCGGCGCGCCAACCCACGGCTTGAAACTGTAGCCGAACGTGTACAGATCGCTGTCCGAGCGTATGCCGGGATAGCGGTGCGTGCGCCACGTGCCGCCAAAGCTCTCCTGCGTCTCGAGCGCGACGAAAGTGGCGCTCGGGCACCGCTTGGTCAAGTAATACGCCGCGCCGATGCCGGAAATGCCTGCGCCGGCGATGAGCACGTCGAAGTGCTCGGTCGCGTGTTGCAGCGGCGAGCCGGCGCGTTGCGCGAGTGATGGCATCGCGGCGAACTTACGGCATTTCTGCGTGATCAGTGATTGTCGCGCGGTATGCCCTTGCTGATCGCGATCTTTTGGTACTTGACCGCCGGCTTCAGCACCATGCCTTCAGACAATTCATCCACCATTCCGCGCTGCATTTCTTGCCACGGTGTTTGGCTTGCCGGAATCTTGAAGCCGCCGTTCTTCTTCAGTGCGGCGAGCCGCTTCGCGTACTCCTCTTTGCTGATGAGGATGTCGGCGCGGCGTTTGTTGAGATCGATGCGCACACGGTCGTTGGTCTGCACGATCGCCAAACCGCCGAGCGTGGCTGCTTCAGGTGAAGCATTCAAGATCGACGGCGAGCCGGAGGTGCCCGATTGCCGCCCATCGCCGATGCACGGCAGCGCGCTCACGCCTTTTTTCAGCAGCGCCGCTGGCGCACGCATGTTCACCACTTCCGCCGCGCCGGGAAAACCGATCGGCCCCGCGCCGCGAATGAACAACAGGCAATTCTCGTCGATCTTCATCTTCGGATCGTCGATGCGCTTGTGATAATCCTCCGGGCCATCGAACACGATGGCGCGGCCTTCGAACGCGTTCGGATCTTTCGGATTCGACAGATAGCGCTTACGGAACTCGTCCGAGATCACGCTCGTTTTCATGATCGCGCTGTCGAACAAGTTGCCCTTCATGTTCAAGAAACCGGCGGACTGCACCATCGGTTTCTTGTATGGTTTGATCACATCATCGTCGAGCACTTTCGCGTTCTTGTAGTTTTCGCCGACGGTTTTGCCGGTGACGGTCATCGCGTTCTTCTTGATCTTGCCGGCTTTCATGAGTTCACTGAACACCCCCGGCACGCCGCCCGCGCGGTGATATTCCTCACCCAGATATTTCCCCGCCGGCTGCAAGTTCACCAGCAGCGGAATGTCGTAGCCTACTTTTTCCCAATCGTCGTTATCCAACTTTACGCCGATGTGTTTGGCAATCGCGTTGAAGTGAATCGGCGCGTTGGTTGAACCGCCGATGGCGGAGTTAACCACGATGACATTTTCGAACGCCTCGCGCGTCATGATTTTGGAGGGACGCAAATCCTCCCACACCATCTCGACAATGCGCTTGCCCGTTTCGTAGGCGATCGC
>CAZAWU010000201.1:0-7329 GCA_964488915.1 uncultured Burkholderiales bacterium | reverse complement strand
GGCCGCCCGCCTTGGGCCCGGTCCCCGACAGCCCGCAGCCGCCGAACGGCTGCACGCCGACCACCGCGCCGATCATGTTGCGGTTGACATAGACGTTGCCTACACGCGCGCGTTCCTGCACGCGGCGTGCGGTAGCGTCGATGCGGCTGTGCACGCCTAGCGTTAGCCCGTAGCCGGTCGCGTTGATCGCGTCGATGACGGAATCTAGCCGCGCGCTTGCATAGCGCACAACGTGCAAGATCGGCCCGAATACTTCTCCCTCAAGCACGTCGAGCGCGGGAATCTCATAGGCGCATGGCGCAATGTAGCTGCCGTGCGTGCAGGCTTCGCTGAGCGCGGTACGTGCGATGAGCGAGCCGATCTGCTGCAACCGGTCGACGTGTCGTTGCAGTTCGGTCTGCGCCGCTGCGTCGATCACCGGGCCGACATCGGTGGCAGGATCGGTTGGATCGCCGATCACTATCTCTTGCATGGCGCCGCGCAGTAGTTCCAGCACACGCTTGGCGATGTCTTCTTGCAGGAACAGAACGCGCAGCGCGGAGCAGCGCTGACCGGCGCTGTTGAACGCGGATTGGATAACATCGATCACCAGTTGCTCTGGGAGCGCGGAGCTGTCGGCGATCATGGCGTTCATGCCACCCGTTTCCGCGATGAACGGTACGATCGGTCCGCTGCGCGCCGCGAGCGTGCGGTTGATCTGCTGCGCCGTTTGTGTCGAGCCAGTGAAGGCGACGCCGCTAATGCGCTCGTCCGCCGCTAGCATGCCCCCGAGGCTGGCGCCTGGTCCAGGCAGAAAGTGCAGCACTTCCTTAGGCACCCCGGCCGTATGCAGCATCGCGACAGCTTCAGCGCCAATGAGCGGCGTTTGCCGCGCCGCTTTGGCGATGACGGCATTGCCGGCGGCTAGCGCCGCGGTGATCTGACCGGTGAAGATCGCCAACGGAAAATTCCACGGGCTGATGGCGGCGAACACGCCGCGCCCGCGCAGTTGTAGTTGATTTAGCTCCCCGGTGGGGCCCACCAGCGTTTCGGGATCGGCGAAGTTGCGCCGCGCCATTTGCGCGTAGTAGCGGCAGTAGTCTGCCGCCTCGCGAATCTCCGCCAGCCCATCCGGCAGCGTTTTGCCGCCTTCGCGCGCGAGCAGCCCCAGCAGGCGCGCTCGGGCGTCCTCGATGGCGTCGGCGGCGCGTTCGAGCACGGCCGCGCGCTCAGCGGCGGGTATCCGTTCCCAGTCCGGCGCGGCGATCGCCGCCGAAGTCAATGCGCGCCGCAGTGCAGGGGCGTCGGCTTCTTCGATAGCACCCACGAGGTGCCGGTGATCGGCGGGCGAGCGGATCTCGCGTATGCCGGGCTTAGGCTCACCGCCGCTTCGGTGCATGCGAGCCAGCTCCGGCTCTAGTGCGTCCTTCAAACGCGCCAACGCTAGCGGATCAGCGAAGCTCACGCCGGTTGAATTGCGCCGCTCGGGTTGATAGAGATCGCGCGGCAGTGGAATACGCGGGTGCGGTTTGTGCAGCAGCGCTTGCAAGCGCTGCGCTGGATCAGCGATGAGCTGTTCGAGCGGCATGGCCGGATCGGCCACGCTGTGCACGAAGGAAGTGTTGGCGCCGTTCTCCAGTAAACGCCGCACTAGATACGGCAACAAGCTTTCATGGCTGCCCACCGGCGCATAAACGCGGCAGGGCGTTGCATAAGCGCGGCGAATCTCGTCGTGCAGCGCTTCGCCCATGCCGTGCAGGCGCTGGAACTCGAAGGCCGCGCCGCCGGCCAGTTCGAGGATGGTGGCCGCGGTGTGCGCATTGTGCGTGGCGAACTGCGGATAGAACGCGTCCGCCGCGGCGAGCAAACGCTTGGCGCAGGCGATATAGGAAACATCCGTGGCGGCCTTGCGCGTGAACACTGGATAGGCTTCGAGTCCTAACACTTGCGCGCGTTTGATCTCCGTATCCCAATAGGCGCCTTTGACGAGCCGCACGGGGATGCGCTTGTGCCGTTCGCGCGCGGTGAGCGCTAGCCAGTCGATGACGGCCACGGCGCGCTTCTGATACGCCTGTACCGCGAGTCCCAGGCCCGCGTAGCCGCGCAGTGATTCGTGCGCGAATGCACGCGCGAAGATGTCGAGCGAGAGTTCGAGCCGTTCGCTCTCTTCGGCGTCGACGGTGAGTGCGATGCCGGCTTCACGCGCCAGGCAAGTCAACTCCACGAGCGCGCCACCCAAATCGCGCAGTACGTGCCCGCGCTGCGAGTATTCGTAGCGCGGATGCAGCGCGGAGAGTTTCACCGATACGCTGGGCGCGGCGGCGATTTCTAACTGCGCGTCGCGCGCGGCGCCGGCAGCGCGGATGGCGTGCGCGTATGCCTCGAAGTAGTTGCGCGCGTCCGCGCGCGTCAGCGCAGCCTCCCCGAGCATGTCGAAGGAGTAGCGGTAGCTGGCGAACGAAGCGCTGGCGCTGCGCGTGAGCGCTTCTTCGATGGTGCGGCCCATGACGAACTGTTCCGCCATGAACCGCATCGCTTGCGCCAGCGCCGCGCGCACGATCGGTTCGCCGCTTCGGGCGGCCAAGCGCTTGAGGCTGCTGACGAGATCTTCGTCCGCACTCGGCGGCGCGAAGATGCGTCCGGTGAGCAGCATGCCCCAGGTCGAGGCGTTGATCCAGAACGAATCGCTCTTACCGAGATGTTGTTCCCAAGCGCCCTGCGTGAACTTGTCGCGGATCAGGCGATCCGCGGTGGCCGTGTCGGGGATGCGCAGCAGCGCTTCCGCCACGCACATGAGCAGCACGCCTTCGCGCGTGGACAGCTTGAACTGGCGCAGGAACGACTCGACGCCGAGGCGGCTAGTTTGCCGTGCGCGTACTTCAGTGACCAGTTTCGCTGCGGCCGCTTGGATGTGGTCGCGTTGCTCGGCACTCAGCGCCGCGTAGGATAGCAACCGCTCGATGCAATGCGTTTCGTCGGCCAAGTAAGCGGCGCTGATGGCGTCGCGGGTAGCGCTGCTGTTGCCCATCCTGCCCTGCCATGCGCGGCTCTCCGACGCGATTCTGGGAGCCGCCGAGTTGCACGAGGGAACAAGCCTAAGTCATCGGATGTCTGGGCGCAACGCGGTGCTGCGATCGCAGCCCGCAAAAACAAAAACCCCCGGCGGGGCCGGGGGTTTTCGACTCGAAAACAGTCCAGGACTAGATGATCTGGATGTTGGAGGCTTGTTTGCCTTTCGGGCCGGTGACAATGTCAAAAGACACCTTTTGCTTCTCTTTGAGCGATTTGAAGCCGTTCGACTTGATCGCGGTATAGTGAGCGAACACGTCCGCGCCGCCGTCGTCCGGCGTGATAAAGCCAAAGCCCTTAGTGTCGTTGAACCACTTGACAGTTCCTGTAGCCATACTGATTTACTGAACTCCTGAATAACTTAAAGAATGGGCTTTCGCCCGCCGTGCTGGGTGATCAAGACGAAATAAAGAGGGGGAAAACCGCAGGTTATTTGGAGCTTGAGCCGACCAACGGCGCTCATTAGGCCAACAAATAGTTACCAAGTCAAGGAATTTCGCACGTTTTCGGTAGTTTTTCACGGTCTACGACCGCTCTTGCAACGCACAAAACGCGGAACCTGCCGACGGTGCTCAGACGCTTGCGCTCAGCGGCCCTTGAACACTGCGGCGCGGCGCTCGCGAAAAGACGCAACGCCTTCCTTGGCATCCTCGCTTTGCATCAATACCGCCTGGTCGGCGTAGAGCCGTGCGATGGCCGCGGGATGGCCTTGCTCGCGCGCGATGCGCGCTGAGCGCAGCGTTGCCTGCACTGCCAGCGGAGCTTGCGCGGCAACGCCCTGCGCTATGTCCAACGCGCGCTGTAACTGCTCGCCGTGCGGCACAATTTCCTGCACTAAGCCCCACTGCAGCGCGTCTTGGATCGCAATTTCGTCGCCGGTCAGCAAGTAGCGCATGGCCCGCCCCCAGCCGATCTCGTCCGGCAAGCGCAAGGTCGCACCGCCGGTGGCATGAATGCCGCGCTTGACTTCGAGCTGCGACAAGCGCGTCGTCGCGGCGGCGATGCGCACATCGCAGGCGAGCATGAGCTCCAAGCCGATGGTCAGGCACCAACCCTGCACGGCGATGACGACGGGCTTGCGCACGCGCGCGCCGAAGCGTCCGAGCGGATCGAGCCCGCCGGGCGGAAATTCCACCGGTTTGCCGCTGCCGAGGATCTCGGTCCACTGCGCCAGATCCAGCCCGCCGGTAAAGTGATCGCCGTGCGCGAATACCACACCGCAGCGCAGTTCGGGATCGGTGTCGAGGCGCGCGTAGGCGGCGGAGAGGGCTTGGAACATTTCCGGGCTGAAGGCGTTGCGCTTCTCTGGGCGATTCAGCCCCATCAAAAAGACGTGATCGCGGGCTTCGGTAGTGAGGGTGGGGGAGTGCATGAGCGTGGATGGGTGAATGAAGGAGAAGGCGCATTGTCCACCGATCGCGCTTTCATGAGTAGGTCGGGGTGAGCGCAAAGAACCGCGCCCGGCGTACGCTACTTACCCGTTAATACTGCGACAACGCCCCCGACAACAGCTTGGCAGTGATCTCCACGATCGGAATGACGCGCTCATAAGCCATGCGCGTCGGCCCGATGACGCCGACCGTGCCGACGATCTGCCCATCGACCTCGTACGGCGCGGTGACCACGCTGCACTCATCCAGTGGCACGATGCCGGATTCACCGCCGATGAAAATCTTTACTCCCGGCGCGCGCTGGCCGACGTCGAGCAGTTGCAGGATCGCGGTGCGCTCTTCGAACATTTCGAACAGTTTGCGCAGAGACAACATATTGGAGGACAAGTCCTCCACCTTGAGCAAATTGGTTTCGCCGCTGAGCACGAATTCTTCCTGCTTTTCCGCCGAAGCTTTTTGGCTGACTTGTAGCACGGCGTTCATCAGCAGCGTCATGTCACGGCGGATCTGCTCCAGTTCGGCGGAGAGCTTTTGCTGCATCTCGCCGAAGGTCAAGCCGGAGAAGTGCTCGTTGATGTAGTTGGTCGCGGTGGTGAGTTCCGACTGCGAATAGAGCCGGTCCGTGACGATCACGCGGTTTTGTACATCGCCGTCGCTGGTGACGAAAATCAGCAGGACGCGCTTTTCCGTGAGCTGCAAGAATTCGACGTGGCGCAGCGCGCTGCCGCGCCGCTTCGGCACCATCACCACGCCGGCGAACTTGGTCAGCTCGGAGAGCAGTTGCGAGGCTTGCGCGAGCACGCGCTGCGGATCGTCCGGCAGCATTTGCTCTTCGATTTGATGCACTTCAGCTTCACGAAGCGGCCGCACGGTGAGCATGGTATCGACGAACAGCCGGTAGCCGAGCGCCGTCGGCACGCGTCCCGCGGAGGTGTGCGGGCTGGCGATGAAGCCCATTTCTTCCAGATCCGCCATGACGTTGCGGATCGAGGCGGGGGAGAGTTCCAGGCCGGAAACTTTGGCCAGCGCACGCGAGCCGACTGGCTGGCCCTCGCTGATGTAGCGCTCGATCAGCGTCTTGAGCAGAATTTGGGCGCGTTCGTTCAACATCGGCATCTACACTAGCACTTCTTGCGTCCGAGTGCCAATGTCGTATCTTCTTCATTTTTTGTCAATAACTCGCTGGTTGTGATTTAATCCTCGGCGGGAAAACGTCAACGCGCCCGCGCCTTCTAAGACCAGGAATCGCCATGGGAGAACGATTCAAAACCGTCGGAATCATCGGCAAGCCCGATGCGCCGAACTTAGGCGAACCGATCGCGCAGCTCGTGAGCTTCCTGCGCCGGCGCGCGCTGAAAGTGGTGCTGGATACGCGCACCGCCTCACAGCTCGATCCCGCCACCTGCGCCATGGCCGAGTTGGATGTCATCGGCAAGCAGACCGATCTGGTTATTGTTGTTGGCGGCGATGGCACCATGCTGGGCGTGGCGCGCAAACTCGCACCGCAGGGCGTGCCCATCGTCGGCGTAAATCTCGGACGTTTGGGTTTCTTGACTGACATCCCGCTGCAAAGTATGGAGCCGATGCTTGCCGCTATCCTGGACGGCGAGTTCAGCGCGGAAGACCGCATGCTGCTGCAAAGCCGGATCGTGCGCGAGGGCGCCGGCGTGTTCGATACCCTGGCGCTAAACGACGTGGTGGTCAGCCGCGGCTCGATGGGCAGCATGATCGAGTTCGACGTGCATATCGACGGCCAGTTCTCTTACAACCTGCGCTCGGACGGGCTCATCGTTTCCACGCCCACCGGTTCGACCGCGTACTCGCTCTCCAGCGGCGGGCCGATCCTACACCCGCAGCTAGCCGCCATCAGCATGGTGCCAATCTCACCGCATACCTTGTCGAACCGGCCGATCGTGATAAGCGCGAGGTCGGTGATCGAAATCGTCTTGGTGCGGGGGCCAAATGCCTGCGCCAACTTCGACGTGCAATCGAAGTTCGATCTCTTGCCGATGGACAAAGTAGTGGTTCAGGCCGCGGCACATCCGGTCAAGTTGCTGCATCCCCAGGATTACAACTACTACGCGATGCTGCGCGAAAAGCTGCACTGGAGCGCTAAGCTCTAACGATATACTGCCTAATGGATCACACAATAAGTCGCTTTAAGCTTGATTTTTCAAGCTAATCATCGCGGGGTATAGACTTTGCTCCGCTCCCTTACGATCCGCAACTTCGTCATCGTCGACACGCTCGCGTTGGATTTCGACGCAGGCTTCAGCGCGCTCACCGGCGAAACCGGTGCGGGCAAGTCGATTCTGATCGACGCGCTGAGCTTGGCGCTCGGGGAGCGAGCCGATGCGGGCGTTATCCGCGCCGGCGCCGAGCGCGCCGAAGTGAGCGCCGAGTTCGATCTGCCGAAGACCTCGCCGGCGCGCGCGTGGCTAGCGCAGCAGGGCATTGACGATGATGCGCAAGTGCTGCTGCGCCGCACCGTCGAGGCTGGCACGGATGCGAACGCTACGCGCTTAGGAACAAATGCGAACGCTACGCGCTCGCGTGCCTTCATCAACGGCACGCCGGTGACGGTGCAGCAGTTGCGCAGCTTGAGCGAAATGCTCATCGATATACACGGCCAGCACGCGCATCAGTCGCTGCTGCAAGCCGATGTGCAGTGCCAACTCCTCGATGAGTACGGCGGGCTGGAGGAAGAGGTCGGGCAAGTCGGCGAGCGCTATCGCGTTTGGCAGGCGCTGCATAAAGCACGCGTCGCGTTCGAATCCAACGCCGCCGCTTTTGCCGCGGAGCGCGTGCAGTTGGAAGAGCAAGTGCGTGAGCTCAAAGCGCTAGCGTTCACGCCGGAGGCTTGGCGCGAACTGCAAGACGAGCACAAACG
>CAZAWU010000200.1:0-7380 GCA_964488915.1 uncultured Burkholderiales bacterium | reverse complement strand
AGCGGATGGCGCAGGCTACGCACCTCGTGTTCGACGGCGAACAAAGGTTGGTTCGTATCCGGATCGACGATGTCGATAAAACGCCATTCATGCGCGTCGGTTTCGCGCGTGACGAGCTGCCGCTCCAGCAGCTTTCGGTATGGCCCGGAGAAATCGCTGATATAGAGCTGGATGTGGTGACCGTCGTAGGCAGGCAGCGGCGGCGTGCTTTCGCGGAAATATAAGTGCTGAGCGTCGCCGGCGCGCACCGCAGCAGCGGGCGCGTTGTTACGCTGCACCAGCTCCGCAGGCGCGTCCATGATCTCGCGGTAGAAGCGCGCGATCTTGGCTGCACTGTTGGCCGGAACATCAAACTCGACGTAAGCCATAGCCAAATCGGCATCGCCGAACTCGGCGCCCGGCGCGTGGCAGCGAAAGCGGTTGCCCCACGGGCACGTCACCTCCACGCAGCCGCTGTGATCGTTAAAGGCGAAAGCGGTTGCGGCGAGCTGCGGCTGTACACGTGCGAGGCGGCGCGTCAGTAGCGCCAAGTCCGGCACCACCAGGCCGATGGTGCCGCGCAATCGCTGTGCCGCACCCGTCGGCAGGTGCATTTGATTGCGGCCGATGTTGATCCACATGTTGTCCAGTTCGACCATCAAATAAGGATCGCGCGTGAAACCCAAACCCAGCACATAGAACAGGGTGGCCAGCGGCTGGTCGGGGACGCGCACGTTGACGTGTTCGAGCTTGACGATGTTGCCGACGTCTTCGGTGCTGCGGTCGTAGGGTGAATTCATACCGATGACTCCAACGTTTACTGCGCTACGCGCGCTTCTTGGCGAGCACGCTCGATATAGCGATCAGCGTCCTCTTGCAGCAGCAACCGATCGCGCACCAGCGCCGCGGCCGCAGCGCGGACTCTCACGACGTAGTCCGCACGATTGGCATAGCGCTCGGCGATAGACAAGCGCGGATCGCCTGCGGCTTCCCGCGCGGCCTTGTCGGGCGCAAAGGGCAAGTAGCTGCCGTCGCGGTCGGCGAGTTCGCCTTCTGGATAGGGCGTCTTGTATTCGTTCCAACCCGTGTACGTGGCGAGCGGCACGGCGATGTCGGGTAGACGTATGCCGGCCAGTTCGTTGCCGTCCGCGTCGACCTTGCACACAAGCACCCGGTAGGTTTCGCTCGCGGGCCGCGGCTGCACCCAATCTCCGGGTGGGGCGATGGAGTTGGTGATGCGCATAACGGCGGCGTTCGGCAGCACGGGGAAGCCGGTTTTGTGTGCCTCAACCAGCGTGCCATCCGCAAGCGTCGGCACGCGGCTCGGCGGAGGCGTCTTGCCCGCCACGACCCAGTCATCGAGCGCGACAAACAGCGCGCGCAACGCCGGCATTGGGTTGTGCGGGTTGCGTGGATTGACGTTGGGGCCGGGCTCGGACGTCGCACCAGCGCGGCCTGCATGCTGCGTGCCGGCGATCATATAGACGCGCGCGCCGTCCGGCAGCGCCGCATCGCGTACGCCCAGCGGGTCCGTGTGCAGCAGCGAAGCGCCTTTCTGCCAATACTCGGTAGAAGTGTTGGTTTCGATCAAGAGCGGGTCCGAGGCGTGCCCGCGCAACAGCGCACCCCTCGCGCCGGTGAGTGGATCGGACATGAATGCGGCCGAGAACGGGAAAGCGTTCTCGGGGAATTCGTGGTCTTCGTGCTGCGTGTTGGTGCGTGACGGTTGACCGAAGGGCGTGTTGAAAAACAACCGGCCGGCGCCGCCGATGTGGGCGAGCGCGCCGTCGAACACGCGGCGGCCTTGCTCGTCGCGGTTGAAGCCTTGCGCAATGTGATCGCGCAGATAGCGTGCCGACTGCGAAATACCGATGGCGAGGGCGTGCGTCATCGGTTTGCCAGTGACCGATTTCGCCTCCGGCGCGTAGCGTAGCCAGCTCACCACATCGCGTGTGGCGGCAAAACCCAGTCCCAACACTTTGGGATTCATCGCTCGATAGCGGAAGTCGTACAACACGCCTGGTAGCGGCAGTGTGCCTTCGGGCAGGAGCTTGATTGATCTACTATCGATGAAGCGCCACTGCGATGCCGGAATCGCGCGCGGCGTTTCGCTGGCACGCACGCGCTGCGCAAGCCACGCTTGCGATTGATCCAGACTCGCCGCTTCGTAGGAGAGCTTGAAATTCTCCAAGACCCCCGCGCGAGTGCCGGATACGAACTGATCGCGGATCATCTGCACGATAGGCGCGCCGTCGTGCGTGGCTACCGGCGCCTGCATGGCCAGCCCGCTGTTGGCGCGCGGCGCGTCCGCATCCCAGCCCGACCAGACGATGGTGTAGCCCAAGCGCAGCGGAAACGCGTTGCCGAGATCCGTCAGCGTGCGCGGATCGTTGACGCCCTGCGGGCCGTCGGCGAGATTGGCGAATAGCATCTTGCGGCCGCGGTTGTTCACCTCATACAGAATGCGACCGTTACCGCGCCCCGGATCGGTCGGACGCAGGATGAAGACATCCGTGCTGTATTCGACCTGGCCGCGCGCGTTGCGCGGCGCACGCTCGATGTTTGCGATACCGCGGTTGGCCGGTGTAAACGGATCGACTTCGCCGCGCGCCGTGGCGACTACGCGCTCATAAGCGCCCGCTGCTCCAAAAGCGGCACCCTCGGCGAGCACATCCACGTGTTGGATATCCAGCGCAACGAGCACGGCTGCGTCCCTACACGAAGGTGAGATCGGCCGGCGCGCCGAGCATCCAGGCACCGACGGTCTCGAAATGCGTCATGCGCCCCTGCAGGTGCTGCGTCACCGTGTGCATATCGCGAAAACGTCGTTCCAGCGGATGGCTGGCGAACACCGCTGGCGTACCCATGGCGTGGTAGGCGAAATCGACCGCGTCGCGCGCTTGATGGATGGCGTAAGTCGACGCCATGCGGATGAGGATGCGCTGCTCTTCGGTGAGTTTGGCGCCGGGGCGTGAAACGGCTCGCCATACCTCTGCGACGGTTTGCAGCAAATAGGCGCGCGCCGCGCGCACGCCCACTTCCGCCCGAGCCAAGTTGGTTTGCACTGCGGCGTTGTCCTTCAGCGGCGACTTTAGACCGCGCTGAACTTTCGTTTGGGCGAGTTCCTTGAATACGTCTAAAGCCGCGCGCGCGATGCCGAGCGAAACGCCACCGAAACCGATCTCATAAAATACGAGCGCCGAGATACGATAAAGCGAACCGGGTTCGCGGCACTCCTTCTCGAAATCGCGCGTAACCGAATGATCGGCGCGCACGAAGCGATCGTTGAGCGAAAATTGATCACTCGCTGTGGCGCGCAAGCCGATCGTGTCCCAAATGTCGGTCCACGCCACCTCATCGGCGCGCACCAGCATGACGCGTCCAACTTCGCTGCCGCCTTCGTCCATGAGTAGCGTACCGTCCGCGCGATAAACCAAACAGTACGCGCCTACCCATGTCGCGTGCCGGCCGCCGCTGGCGAACGACCAAGAGCCGGTGACGCGGTAGCCACCGTCGGTCTGAACCGCTTTGCCGATCGGGCCAGGCCCCCACGCCAGCACTGCGCGCGGCTCACCAAATATTTCCTGTGCGACCTGCGCGTTCAGATACGCCGCCGCCGTCGCGCAGCCGCCGGCCTGACTTAAGCACCACGCAGTGCTCGCATCAGCGCGCGCCACGGTTTCGACGACATGGAAGAACGTGAGAGGATCGATTTCGAAGCCGTTTACCGAGCGCGGCAGCAGTAAGCGGAATAGCCGTGCCTCGTGCAGTTTGTCGAGCAATGCCGGCGCGAGCCTGCGCTCGCGCTCCATTGTGGCCGACAAAGCCTCAATTTCAGGGCGCAGTGCTTCGGCCTTAGCGACGATGTCGCCGCTGCCTTGAAACGCCTCCGGCAAGTGGTCCAACGCTTCCAAGCCCTCCTCCCGAGAATTAGCGTATCGCACTCACGGTGTTCTTTCTTGAGTGCTTTGCCCGCGCTGCGTCGTGCGGATCGAAATAGTACCGCTTCTCTTCAATCGGCGCGTCGGCCGCGCTTGCCGGAGCGCTATCAGCGCTGCCGCCGGTATTTGTCTGCGCGGCGCTTCGGCGGTATGCTGGGAGCCTTCACGGATAAGCTCGGAGAAAGCCATGACGCGCAGCTTGCAAGAGCCGAAGATCATACGCCCGGACGATGTCAATCCGCACCACAACTGGAATCGCCCGATCCAAGCGCCCGGACACACGCAAGTCGATTTCGAGGAGCGCATCAATTTCCGCCGCTTGCACGATTATCGCCTGGCGCGCGTGCGTGCCGCGCTGGCCCAAGCAGGGCTCGGCGCTTTGCTGTGTTTCGATCAAGCCAATATCCGCTACACGACCAGTACGGTGATCGGTGAATGGGCGCGCGACAAGCTGACGCGCTACTCATTGCTGACCGGCAACGGCGATCCTTACATCTGGGACTTCGGTTCGGCGGCGAAGCATCACCGCCTCCACGCACCGTGGCTGCAGCACAGCCATTGCCGCGCGGGGCTGCTTGGCATGCGCGGTGCGGTGGGTGCGGACATCGCGCTGTTTCGCGAGGCGGCGCAAGAGATCAAAGCGCTGTTAACTGAAGAGGGCGTCGCGGACATGCCGCTGGGCGTGGACGTGGTCGAACCCCCGATGCTGTTCGAACTGCAACGGCTCGGCATAGAGATACGCGACGGCCAGCAAGCGATGCTGCAGGCGCGCGAAGTAAAGAACATGGACGAGATCACGCTGCTCAACATGGCCGCGGCGATGGTCGACGGCGTTTATCAAGACATTGCCGAAGCGTTGAAGCCCGGCGTCAAAGAAAGTGAAATCGTCGCCATGGCGACTGCTAGGCTCTACGAAATGGGTTCGGACTGTGTCGAGGCGATCAACTCCATTTCCGGTGAACGCTGCTCACCGCATCCGCACAATTTCACCGACCGGCTCATCCGTCCCGGCGATCAAGCGTTCTTCGATGTGATCCAGTCGTTCATGGGCTATCGCACTTGCTACTACCGCACCTTCAGCGTTGGGCGTTCGACCGAACCGCAGCGCACCGCTTACCGCAAAGCGCGCGAGTGGATGGACCGTGCCATCGAGCAGATACGCCCCGGCATGTCGAGCGACAAGATCGCCGAGGCGTTTCCGCGCGCCGAGGAAATCGGGTTCGCCAGCGAGATGGACGCGTTCGGCCTGAATTTTTGCCATGGCTTGGGGCTCGGTTTGCATGAGCGCCCAGTGATCAGCCGCCTCAATTCCTACCGGGAGCCGATCGAGCTCAAAGTTGGGATGGTGTTCGCGGTGGAGACCTACTGCCCCGCGAGCGACGGCATCTCGGCAGCGCGCATCGAGGAGGAGGTGGTGCTTACCCCGAAAGGCGCGCAGATTATTTCGCTTTATCCTGCCGAAGAGCTGCCCGTGGCGAATCGGTTTTGAGAATGCGCGCTAACGGGAGCGTGGTTACTGGGCTTTAACGACTTCCTCCCATTTTGGGCACTGCCGCTGCGCATCGGGGATATCTTGGCCCTTGATGTTGCTTGCGTCGATAACAACCACCGGAAAGATGATTTGCTTGGGCACCGGCTGCTTGCGCACGTGACGAATCGCCGCCATCGTTCCCACGCAGCCTTGCATAAAACCGTTGAAATCGCCGCTCGCCAGCAGCTTGCCTGATTTGATCGCATCGACGCCTTCCTTAGTAGCGTTGATGCCGACGACCAGCGCTTTGCGATTCGCCCCTTCCAGCGCTTCGACGATGCCCATCGCCATCGAATCGTTCGCGGACATGACGCCGTCGATCTTGGGGTGCGACTGCATCAAATTCTCCATCACCTGCAGCGCTTGCAGCCGCTGATAGTTGGCCGGCTGCGCCGCCAACAGCTTGACCTTGGGAAAGCCTTCGATGGCCTTGCGATAGCCGCGCACGCGCTCGGCATTGGTGACCGAGCCGCGCACGCCTTCGATGATCACGACGTTGCCCTCGCCGTTCAATTTCCTCAGCAGATATTGCCCGGTGGCGACACCGAGGCTATAGTCGTCCGAGCCGACAAAACTGACCAGTTCGCCCCCAGCGCTGCGGTCGGTAATGTTGATCACGGGCACGCCGGCTTTGTTTAGTTTCTGCACCGCCGGCACCAGTGCTTTGAAGTCGACCGGGATGAACACCACCGCGTCGGGGCGCTTGGTAATAGCGTCCTCCACTTGGCTCATTTGTTCCGGGATGCTATCCGGCTTGGTGGGCACGTAGTGGGTAATGGCGGCTTTCATCTGCTTGGCGGCGTTTTCCGCGGCCACGCGGATCGTTTGAAAGTACGGATTGGTTTGATTCTTCGTGAAAAGAGCAATGCGCTCGTTCTCGGCCTGCGCGAGCGTGGCCGCGCAACACGCTAGAAGTACAAAACTTGTCTTAGCCAGAGCTCTCATCTCTCCTCCGCAGTTTCTTTGCGCGCCTCAGGCGCGCGCCTCAGCCCGCTGGCGCGTCACGATGTCGATCCACACTGCTGCGATCACGACACAGCCGGTGACCAGCGGTTGCCAGTTGGCGTTGATCGCCAGCAAATTCATCCCGTTCAAGATCAGCGTCAATATGATAGCGCCGACCAACGTTCCCGACAGGCTGCCGATGCCGCCGAATAGGGAAGTGCCGCCGATTAGTGCCGCGGCGATGGCAGGCAGCGTCAGCGGTTCGCCAATGTCTGCTTCGGCGGAGTTGAGGCGGGCCAAGAACACGACGGCCGCCAACCCCGCCATCGCGCCGCTCAACGTGTAAACGAGATTGAGCCGTGCCCGCAGCGGCACGCCGGAGAGCCGCGCCGCCTCCGCGTTGGCGCCGATGGCGTAAATTTGCTGCCCATAGATCGTGTAGCGCACGAAGACGCCACCGGCGATCAAGAACAGCAGCATAAGGTACACGGGGATCGGAATGCCCAGCGCATAGCCGCTGCCGAGCGCGCGCAGGCTTGGCGGAAAGCCGTGGATCGTGTCGCCGGCCATGTACCAGTAAGTGATGCCGTGAACGATCCAGAGCATGCCGTAGGTCGCGACGAAGGGGGGGATGCGCAATATCGTGATGAGCACGGCGTTCATCATGCCAACAGCCGTGCCGCAGCCGAGCGCGACAAGTATGCCCAGACTCACTGAACCCGTCGCTTTGATGACTGACGCCGCAAGACAGGCGCTCAGTCCCACGTTCGCGCCGACCGACAAGTCGATGCCGGCGGTGAGGATCACTAAAGTTAGTCCCGAGGCGAGCAAGAACACCAAGCTCGCCTGCCGTAGCACGTTGAGCAGATTCGAGGTGGTGAAGAACGCCTCGTTCGCGAATGCAAGCGCGGCACACAACAGCGCGACGAGCAGCAAGCGGTAGAGCAGGGCCATGGCGTCGGTGGACACCATGGCCCCGCGTGC
>CAZAWU010000199.1:0-7393 GCA_964488915.1 uncultured Burkholderiales bacterium | reverse complement strand
ATGTCGGCGCACTGCGCGCGCCAGTCACGCTCCATCATCTTCGGCAAGCGGTGGACGACCACGTTGAGGAAGCTCCCCACCATCAGGCCGAGCACGACCGCTAGCCCTACCCACAGGCCGGGCGCGGCTTGCAGAGCGTCGATCACTTAGCGAGCGAGCCGGCTTAAACGACCTGGCCCATCTTGAAGATCGGCAGGTACATGGCAACGACCATGCCGCCGATTAGGGTCCCGAGTACGACCATGATGATCGGCTCCATCAAGGAGCTAAGTGCTTCTACGGCGTCATCCACTTCCGCTTCGTAGAAATCGGCGACCTTGCTTAGCATAGCGTCAAGCGCGCCGGATTCTTCGCCGATGGCGGCCATCTGGATCACCATGTTGGGGAATATGTCGGCGTTCTGCATTGCCACGGTTAAGCTGGTACCGGTGCTTACTTCGTTTTGGATTCGTTTTGTCGCTTCAGCGAACACATCGTTGCCGGCCGCACCGCCCACCGACGTGAGCGCTTCCACCAGCGGCACGCCGGCGGCGAACATCGTCGACAGGGTACGCGCCCAGCGCGCAATCGCCGCCTTCTCGATCAGCTCTCCGAATACCGGCAGCTTCAGCATCACACGATCCATCACGGCCTGCATCTTCTTAGATCGCTTAAGCGTGTAGAAGAAAGCGTACAGCCCGCCGCCGATCGAGCCGAAGATCAGCCACCAATAGGTAACAAAGAAGTTCGACATGGCGATCACGATCTGGGTGGGCATCGGCAGATCGGCTCCGAAACTCTTGAACAACTCCTGGAATGCCGGGATCACGAAGATCATGATCACTGCGGTAATCACAAACGCGGCGACGATCACCGCGGTCGGATAGAACAACGCGGACTTGATCTTGCTCTTTACCGCGAGAATCTTTTCTTTGTACGTTGCCAACCGGTCCAGCAAGCTGTCGAGAATACCCGCTTGTTCGCCTGCGCCGACTAGGTTGCAGAACAAGTCGTCGAAATACAATGGATGCTTGCGAAACGCTTGGTTGAGGCTCGATCCGGTTTCAACGTCGGTCTTGACGTCCATCAGCAAACGCGCCACCGACGGATTGCTGTGGCCCTTGCCGACGATGTCGAACGCTTGCAGCAGCGGCACGCCGGACTTCATCATCGTCGCCAGCTGCCGCGTGAACAGCGTGACATCCTTCTCGGTAATCTTCTTGCCACCGCCGCTGGATTGCTTCTTGATCTTGCTTGCGTTGATGCCTTGGCGGCGCAGCGTGGCGGTGACCATCGCTTCGCCGCCGGCGCGCATCTCGCCTTTGACAATCTTGCCGCTGCGGTCACGCCCTTCCCAACGATAGTTCTTGAGCTGGACTTCCTTAATTTGCGGCTTTTTCGCGGCAACTGTTGCCATATGTCTGGTTTACTTCGGAAGTATGTAAACGGAACTGCGGATATTGCGCCCAAAGACTGGCGTTGACAAGTACCGAGGCCTGTTAAGAATTGTTGCCAAATTAACTGTTTAGGCCTGCCCTGCTAGCACCAAGGGTTGCTGTTGCGGGGAGATCCGCACCACCTTCACCATGCGGTCCTGCGTTTGCACGATTTCGATCGGGTAGCCGTCAATCTTGAGGCTGGTTCCCGGCTCAGGGATATCCTCTAAGTGCTCCAAAATCAAGCCATTAACGGTCTTCGGGCCGTCCAGGTTAAATTTCAGCCCGAGCTTGCGATTGAGCTCCCGCACCAGCGCACCACCCTCGACGAGCAGATTGCCGGTAGTGGCGTCGCGGTCGAGTACACCATGTACTCGCGTGCCCTGGCCGAACTCGCCGACGATTTCCTCCATGATGTCTTCCACCGTAACCAAGCCCTGCAACTCGCCATATTCGTCCACCACCAGTGCGATGCGGCTCTTCGTCTCTTGGAAGTTTTGCAACTGGGTTAGTAACGGTGTCCCGGCCGGTACGAAGTAAGGCGGCTGCAAGATTTCCTGCAGAGCCTCCTTAGTCAGCTCGTCGTTCTCGGCCTGATGCAACACTTTGCGCACATGCAAGATGCCGATGATTTCGTCTAACTCACCGCGATACACCGGCTGCAGCGTGTGGTGTACCGTGGCCAAGCGCGCGCGGATCGTTTCGATGTCCTCATCGAGGTCGATCGCTTCGATTTGGTTGCGCGGCGTCATCGTGTCGTCGACAGTAATCTTCTGCAACTCGAACAGGTTGAGCAGAATCGATTGATGCTTGGCCGGAATGTAGTGCGCCCCCTCCAACACTAAGGTACGCAGCTCCTCCAGCGTCATCTTGTGCGCCTGCGCTTCTTGTGTGGGCTTGAGCCGCAGTATGCTCAGCAGCGCGTTGACGAACAGATTCACGAACCACACCACCGGGTACGCGATCGTCAAAAGCGGCGTCAGCACGTAGCTTGCCGGCAGTGCGATCTTCTCCGCGTACGCGGCGCCAATCACTTTCGGCGTGATCTCGCTGACGACCAGAATCGCGAATGTCACCGCCAATGTCGCCATGGTGAGCGCGAACTCGCCGTTGCCGAACAGGCGCACCGCGATCACCGTCACCAGCGTGGCGGCTGCAGCATTGATAAGGTTATTGCCCAGCAGAATCACGCCGAGCAGTTTGTCGGTGCGATCCAGCAGCGCAATGGTGCGCTTGGCGGCACGATTGCCTTGGCTTGCGAGGTGACGCAGGCGGAAGCGGTTGATCGCCATCATGCTCGTCTCCGCGATGGAGAAAAACCCGGAAGCAACCAGCAGCACTGCCAGCCAGATCAGCAGCGTGCGCGTCGAGAATTCGTCCAAATGTTAGGCAAAGCCGGGAGGGAGGGAGGGGGAAAGTATCGGGGGCGCGCGGAGGCAGTCATGCGCGCTTGAGCACGACTTCGAGCACGAACTTGCTGCCAACATACGCCAACAGCAGCAGCGCGAAGCCTATCAGCGTCCAGCGCACCGCTTTTTTGCCGCGCCAGCCGAAGCGCCAGCGCCCGAACAACAGTGCGCCGAACACGAGCCAGGAGAGGATCCCAAATACGTTCTTGTGCGAAAACTGGAATGGCTTGCCGAACCAGTCCTCGGAAAACCAAATCCCGCTCGCCAAGCTGAGCGTGAGCATGGCGAAGCCTACCCCGAGCAGGCGGAACAACAGCCGCTCCATCGGCACCAGCGGCGGCAGTTCTTGCAGCCATGCGGCCATCGCGTGGCCGTGCAAGCCTTTGTCGAGCGCGGCCATGAGCAGCGCATGCAGCGCCGCGATGGTCAGCAGGCTGTAGGCGAAAATCGACAGAAAGAGATGAGCGTGAAAACTGCTCATGCCGCCGTATGGCAGCACGCGCGTATGCGGCAGAAACATCGGCAGCAGCACGGCAATCGCCGCAACCGGCAGCATTAGATTGCTCAGCGGCCCGATGCGCAACGAACGCTGCGCGAACCAATAAATCGCCAGCGCCAGCCAAACGATCAGCGAGACGGCGTTGCCGAGCCCCAAGTTGACACCCGCGTCGGAGAAAATGCCGCGGTACAGCAGCACCGCATGCAGCAGCAGCGCTATCGGGATGCCGGTGTTGCGGGCGAGCGCAACACTGCTCTGCGGCGCGGGCTCGGCGGGTACGGTGGCAGCACGGCCAGCCATGTGAAAACGCATACCGGCAAACGAATAGATCGCCAGGCCAACGTAGAGTAGTGCGGTGATAAGATATAACAACGTCGTTCAAGCTCTTGGCAGTCGGCGCGCAACCGCCCCCGACTCAGAATTGCAGTCTACACCAAAGCTCTGGTTCCCTAAGCAGGCCCGCATAGTTTGCGCCTTCCCCCCCGTCCGGATCGAATTGCATGCTAGACAATCTGACTCAGCGCCTAGCCGGCGTCATCAAAACACTGCGCGGGCAGTCGCGCATCACTGAAGACAACGTCCAAGAGGCGCTGCGCGAAGTGCGTATGGCGCTACTGGAAGCCGATGTCGCGCTGCCGGTGGTCAAGGACTTCGTCGCGCAGGTGAAGGAAAAGGCGCTTGGGCGCGAAGTGCAGCAGAGCCTGACGCCGGGGCAAGCGTTGGTCGGAGTGGTCCACGACGAGTTAACTCGCTTGATGGGCGAGAGCAACGCTGCGCTCAATCTCGCGGCGGTGCCGCCGGTGGTTATTCTCATGGCGGGCCTGCAAGGCTCCGGCAAGACCACCAGCAGCGGCAAGCTGGCGAAGTTTCTGAAGGAGCAGCAAAAGAAAAAAGTGTTGCTGGTGAGCTGCGACGTCTATCGCCCCGCCGCGATCGAGCAGTTGCGCGTGCTCGGCGAGCAGTTGGAAGTCGATTTCCTGCCGGTCGAGCCGAGTGAAAAACCGGAAAACATCGCGGTGCGCGCGCTCGATCACGCGCGCCGGCACTTTTACGACGTGCTCATCGTCGACACTGCCGGGCGGCTGGCGATCGACGAGCAAATGATGAACGAGATCAAGCTGCTGCACCACGTGCTGCAACCGGTGGAAACCTTGTTCGTGGTCGACGCCATGCAAGGCCAAGACGCCGTCAACGTGGCACGCGCGTTCGGCGAAGCGCTGCCGCTCACCGGTGTCGTGCTCACCAAGCTCGACGGCGATTCGCGTGGCGGCGCGGCGCTGTCCGTGCGTCATGTCACGCAGAAGCCGATCAAGTTCGTCGGTGTGGGCGAGAAACTCAACGCACTGGAGCCGTTTCATCCCGACCGCATGGCGCAGCGCGTGCTCGGCATGGGCGATGTGCTGACGCTGATCGAAGAAGCGCACCGCAAAGTCGATCACGAGGAAGCGCAAAAACTCGCGCAGAAGATTAAGAAAGGCAAGGATTTCGACCTCGACGATTTCCGCGGGCAAATGCTGCAGATGAAAAAGATGGGCGGTGTTAGCGCCATGCTGGACAAGCTGCCGGCGCAACTTGGCAAACTCGCTACCGATGCACCGCAGCTAGAAGACAAAGCCGTGCGCCGCCTGATCGGCATCATCGACTCCATGACGCCGCAGGAACGCCGCTTCCCGGCGCTCATCAAAGCCTCACGCAAGAAGCGCATCGCCACCGGCGCCGGTGTGCAGGTGCAGGAAGTCAACCGCCTGCTCAATCAATTCGAGCAGGTGCAGAAGATGATGAAAACCATGGCCAAGGGCGGCATGGCGAAACTCATGCGCAGCATGAAGGGTATGCTGCCGGGTATGCGGTAGATACTACCCCCATAATATCCCTATGAATCGCTACCAGAGCGATTGATGAGATTATCGCATTAAGAGTATAGCGTGGCGCTGGCCGATTTGGTTCTTGTTGTCCATTTCGCGCTTGCGTTGTTCATCGTCGGCGGTTTGTTCGCAATTTGGCTCGGCGCTGCGCTCAACTGGAACTGGGTGCGTGGCCGCCGCTTCCGTGCGCTGCATTTGGCGGCGATCGTTCTTGTTGCAATCGAAGCGCTGCTCGGACTCGTTTGCCCGCTGACGTTGCTCGAAGACGCATTGCGCGGCAGCGCACCGGGGCGAGGATTCATTGAGCGCTGGGTCGGCCGCTTGCTGTACTACGATCTTCCGCCGCGGGTGTTCACCGCAAGCTACCTCACATTCGCTGTGATGACCGCGCTGACTTGGCGCTGGGTGCCGCCAAACAGGAAACGGGGTTAGATTTTCGCCATTAAGCGCGGAAACCGCTCTCCGATCCCTTAAACAATTTTTTGATGTTGTCGGTGTGCCGCCAAATCAACAGCGCCAGCATGACGAGCAGCGCCCATAGCGTCGCGCTCGGCCCGAAGAAATAGATGGAAGCGAGCGTCGTCACCGCGATAGCGATCAGGGCGGATAAAGACGAAATCCGCGAGACCAGAAACACCGCAACCCACACCGCTGCGGCGATCAGCGCCACACGCCAATCGAGCGGCAGCAGCACGCCGAGTGCGGTGGCCACGCCCTTGCCGCCGCGAAAACCGAAAAAGACCGGGAACACGTGTCCGAGAAAAACCGCCAGCAGCGCCAGCGGCACGGTCCACTCGCTCAGCGCGAAGCGCGCCGCCAGCTGTTGCGCTGCCGCCACGGCGAGCACGCCTTTTAGCGCGTCGCCAAGCAGCGTCAGTGCCGCGGCCAGCTTGTTACCGGTGCGCGCGACGTTGGTCGCGCCGGGGTTGCCGGAGCCATAGGTGCGCGGATCGGGCAATCCGAACACGCGGCTCACTACGGAAGCGAATGAGATCGAGCCGATCAAATACGCGGCGAGCACCACGATCACGGTAAGCATAGCGGCAGTATACAAGCCGCGCACCGAGCGCCCCTCACCGCAAAAAATCGGGGCGCCCAAGGCGCCCCGCAATCCAACTACCGAACCGCTCTGTCGAGCCGAATGTGTTACGCGTAATACGCGCTCTCGCCGTGCGAGGTGACATCTAAGCCTTCGCGCTCCTCTTCTTCCGGCACGCGCAAGCCGATCACCGCATCGACGATCTTGTACGCCACGAATGCGACCACGCCCGACCACACCAGCGTAATCAGCACGCCCTGCGCCTGAATCATAAACTGCGCGCCGATGGAGTAGTTTGGCGCCACGGCATTGGCGACATAGTCCCACACACCTTGGCCGCCGAGGCTAGGCGCGGCGAAAATCCCAGTGCCCAGAGCGCCAACGATGCCGCCCACGCAGTGCACGCCAAATACGTCGAGCGAGTCGTCGTAGCGCAGTTTGCGCTTGAGCACCGTCACCGCCCAGAAGCACACCACGCCTGAGACGATACCGAGCAGAATCGCGCCCATCGGGCCGGCGGTACCGCAGGCCGGGGTGATCGCCACCAAGCCGGCCACCGCGCCCGAGGCCGCGCCGAGCATCGAAGGCTTGCTCTTGGTCATCCACTCCACCAGCATCCACATGAGCGCGGCGGCCGCCGTGGCGAGCAAGGTGTTGATGAACACCAGCGCGGCAAGCCCGGTTGCTTCCAAGTTGGAGCCGACGTTGAAACCGAACCAACCCACCCACAGCAGCGACGCCCCGATCATGGTCATGGTCAAGCTGTGCGGCGGCATCGCTTCGCGGCCATAGCCGATGCGCTTGCCGATCACTAGCGCGCCGATCAGGCCGGCGATGCCGGCGTTGATGTGCACCACCGTGCCGCCGGCGAAATCGAGCGCACCCTTCTGCCAGATGTAGCCGGCGGTCGCGCTGGCGATCTCGGCGGCTTTCGCGTCCGTGTACGCATCCGGACCGGCCCAGAACCAAACCATGTGGGCGATCGGCAGGTACGAAAAGGTGAACCAGATCGCGACAAACCAGAGCACGGCGGAGAACTTCACGCGCTCGGCGAACGCGCCGACGATGAGTGCCGGCGTGATCGCGGCAAAGGTAAGCTGAAACGCAATGTAGATGTACTCGGGAATGACCACGCCTTTGCTGAAGGTGGCCACGACGGAGTCAAT
>CAZAWU010000198.1:0-7424 GCA_964488915.1 uncultured Burkholderiales bacterium | reverse complement strand
TCGGAATCTTGGTGGTGATGGTACGCAGCACCATGCCGGCGCGGCCTTGCTGCACGAAGCAGTTCACGCGGAAGCGGCCGATGCCCGGCGGGCTGATGGCGAAATTGCACTCGTTGGTGTTGGTGAATTCCTTCACCTGCTTCTCGTTCATGATGGCGTGCGCCAGCGTCTCGGTGTGAGTAGGCGTGAGACTTTGGTTCGATACCGGCGCGATCTTGCCGTCGACCTTCAACGCCGGGGGAAAGCCTGCGGTGATAAACAAGTCCGATGCCTTGCGCGCCACCATCGCGCGCAGCAGTTCGTGCATGAATTTGCTTGCGTATTCTTTATCCATAGCGTTACTCGGGGCTCAGTTGGCGGGACTCCGTTGCCGGGACTCAGTTGCCAGGAAACAGATCTTTGTTTTGCGCAGCGTTGCGCGCGTCGGCGATGCCAATAATGTTGCGCCGCACTAGGTCCTGCAGATTCTGATCCAGCGTCTGCATGCCGAGCGCTTGGCCCATCTGAATCGCGGAGTACATCTGCGCAACCTTGGCTTCGCGGATCAGGTTGCGGATCGCCGGTGTGCCAATCATGATCTCGTGCGCGGCGACACGGCCCGCGCCGTCCTTGGTTTTCAGCAGCGTCTGCGAAATGACTGCGCGCAAGCTCTCTGAGAGCATGGCCCGCACCATCTCTTTCTCCGCCGCGGGAAACACGTCGATGATGCGGTCGATAGTCTTAGCTGCCGAACTGGTGTGCAACGTGCCAAACACCAAGTGGCCGGTCTCCGCGCCGGTAAGTGCCAGGCGAATCGTTTCCAAGTCGCGCATCTCGCCGACGAGAATGTAGTCCGGGTCTTCGCGCAGCGCCGATTTCAGCGCATTGGCGAAACTCAACGTGTGCGGGCCGACCTCGCGCTGATTGATCAAGCACTTCTTGCTCTCATGCACGAACTCGATCGGATCTTCCACGCTCAAGATATGGCCGTACTCGTTTTCGTTGATGTAGTTGAGCATCGCCGCCAGCGTGGTCGATTTACCGGAGCCGGTCGGCCCGGTCACCAGCACCAAGCCGCGCGGGTAGTTGGAGATGTCGGTGAAGATCTTTGGCGCATTCAATTGTTCAAGTGTCAACACTTTGGACGGAATCGTCCGCATCACGGCGGCAGCGCCGCGCTGCTGCACGAAAGCGTTGACACGAAAGCGCGCCAAATTCGGAATCTCGAACGAGAAATCGCATTCGAGGTTCTCTTCGTACGCCTTGCGCTGGCCGTCGTTCATGATGTCGTACACCATGCCGTGCACGTCCTTGTGCTCGAGCGGCGGCACGTTGATGCGGCGCACATCGCCGTGCACGCGGATCATAGGCGGCAAACCCGCAGAAAGGTGCAAGTCTGAAGCCTTGTTCTTGACCGAAAAGGCGAGGAGTTCGGAGATTTCCATTATAATTTTCCGAGTGTTAGGGCCTGTGCCGGCGTGCTGCTCAAGAAGTGAATGTGCATTGGAGTCCTGGGCCAAGAAAAAATCGGACTAGTTATTATGACAACGATTGGCGCGAACTTGCAAGCCAACCTGGAACGCATTCGCTTGGCTGGGGCAGGCCGTGAAGTCCAGTTGGTTGCGGTCAGCAAAGGCCAAAGCGTTGCCGATATCCGGGCCGCGCACGCGGCGGGGCAGCGCGCCTTCGGCGAGAATTACTTTCAGGAAGCGTTGACAAAAATCGGACAACTCAAGGACTTAGCGCTGGAGTGGCATTTCATCGGGCCGGTGCAAAGCAACAAGACTGCAGGCATCGCGCAATACTTTGATTGGGTGCAAAGCGTCGATCGCGACAAAATTGCGCGGCGACTAAGCGATGCGCGACCGCAGACGCTGGCGCCGCTCCACATTTGTTTGCAAGTAAACATCGGCAACGAAGCGAGCAAGCAAGGCGTTGGTACCGATCAAGTGCGTGCGCTGGCGGCCGTCGTGCGCGCGTTGCCGCGGCTGCGCTTGCGTGGCCTCATGGCAATCCCCGAGCCCGACCCTAAACTGGCGCCGCTGCGCTTTCGCGAATTGCGTTCCTTGTTCGATCAACTTAACGCGGAGGGCATGCAACTCGACACGTTATCGATGGGCATGTCGGACGACTACGAAACAGCTATTGCGTGCGGCTCGACTATGGTGCGCATCGGCACGGCGATTTTCGGGCCACGCCAGAACAAAGGCGTTGCGGTAGCATGAGCGCTTGCAGCCGCGCTGCGTGCGGTGGGCGCGCTCTGTCGTTGACTTCCTTTTGGTAAGCTGCGCCAAGCACATCACTTTGTTCGGGTAAGTTCCAGATGAGCGTTCTGTTCATAGGCGGCGGCAACATGGCCAGCGCCCTTATCGGCGGTTTGCTGAAAGGCGGGGCGGCGCCCGCTTCGATCAAGGTGGTCGAAGTCGCCGCGGAAGCGCGCGCAAGACTGCGCGCGAGCTACGGCGTGGACGCCGACGCCGGCATCGAAGCGGCGCGCAGCGCCGAGGTGATCGTGCTGGCGATAAAGCCGCAGCAGATGGCGGAAGTAGCCGCCATGCTGGCGCCGCACATCTCAACGCAACTCATCATCACCATCGCCGCGGGTATTCGCACGCAGGATCTATCGGGCTGGCTGCGCGGGCATCGGCGCATAGTGCGGGTGATGCCGAACACCCCGGCGCTAGTGTTGGCCGGTATTTCCGGCATGTATGCGCTGCCCGAGGTGACCACCGCGGAAAAGCAGCGTGCGGGGCAGATGATGCGCAGCGTCGGGGAGATCGTGTGGCTGCCGCGCGAGGAAGACTTGGACGCAGTCACTGCTGTTTCCGGCAGCGGCCCCGCCTACGTTTTTTATTTCATTGAAGCGCTGCAAGCCGCTGCGCAAGCTCAAGGCTTGGATGAAACCACCGCGCGCGCCCTCACATTGCACACTTTCTCCGGTGCGGCGAAGCTGGCGATAGAAAGCAGCGAGCCGGCGGCGGAATTGCGCCGGCGCGTGACTTCGAAAGGCGGCACCACCGAGAAAGCGCTGGAGCAGCTGCAAGCGCTCGGCGTAGATGCAGCAATCGACAAAGCCGTCGCCGCGGCGACGCAACGTTCGCGCGAACTCGGCATGCAGTTAGGCGGAAACGCAAAAACATGATCAACGACGCTCTCGGATTTCTGCTGCGCACCGCGTTCGAGCTGGTTATTTTCGCGGCGCTGCTGCGCTTTTTCTTTCAGCTGTTCCGCGTGCCGCAAAAGAATCCTCTCGCGGATTTCATCGTCGCGCTGACCAATTTCGGCGTGCTGCCTCTGCGAAAATTCGTTCCCGGGCTGTACGGGCTGGACCTGTCAAGCCTGGTCTTCGCGTGGCTGCTCGAAATCGTATTGATGGTCTTGCTCGGGCTGCTCGGTTTGGCGCCGGTCCCACTTTCCGGCGCCGGCAGTGCGCTAAGCGTGGTGCTGCTCGCGTTCCTGCGCTTGATCGAGATCAGCCTCTACATGCTCATCATCGCAGTGTTCGTGCAGGCGATCATGAGTTGGGTTAGTCCCTACAACCCCATCGCCGGCGTGCTCGCAGCGTTGACCCGCCCATTTCTGCGGCCACTGCAACGCCGCATCCCCCCAGTAGGCAACGTTGACTTAACTCCACTGATTTTATTCGTGATCTGCCAGCTCATCATCATGCTGCCGCTGCGCTGGTTAGAGGGGCTGGCATATTCGTTAGGTTGATGATACTAGCGAGAGAATCGATTTGTACATCAGTATGCAAGCCATTGATGTCGATATACCATAGCCAGATCACCTCGAGCATCCATCCTATGGCCTCGCCCGAGCGGGCTAGGGTTTCAAGCTCACGTCTAGCCGTGGTCTAATACGCCTGTTGCCACAATAAAGAGCCCCGAGTGAACGCGGTCGCCCATAAGAGCTTAGAGCAAGAACTATCGCGCCTAAACGATTGGCGGCGCGAACTCTCCGCAGCCATTGCCGGCTACCAGGAATGGCTGGAAAAAACCGGGCAGATGGATGTCACGCATTCCCTGCGCTTCTATGAACTCACCCAAAGCATTCAACACGGCCGGCTGACGCTGGCGTTCGTGGCGGAATTCTCGCGCGGCAAGAGTGAGCTCATCAACGCGCTGTTTTTCTCCGACTTCAAGCAACGCCTGCTGCCCTCGGATGTCGGGCGCACGACCATGTGCCCGACCGAGCTGTTCCACGATCCGGCCGAAGAACCCTACGTGCGCTTGCTGCCGATCGAATCACGTTACCGCTCGGAGCCGATCTCGCAGTTAAAGCATATGCCGATCGAGTGGATCAAGATCCGCTTAAACGTCAATTCCGCCACGGATATGAAGAGCGCCATGCAGAGCTTGGCGGAGACCAAGAAGATCTTCGCCATGGAAGCGCGGCAGATGGGCTTAGTCACCGACACGCAAGCGCAGAAACCCGCCAGCGCCGAGCTGCAGACGGTGGAAGTGCCGGCCTGGCGCTACGCCATGATCAATTACCCGCATCCGCTGTTGACTAACGGCATCGCGATCGTCGACACGCCGGGTTTGAACGCGCTCGGTCTCGAGCCCGAGCTCACGCTAAGCACTATCCCGAACGCGCACGCCGTGCTGTTCCTGCTCGGCATCGACACCGGCGTCACCAAATCGGACATGGAAGTGTGGCAGCGCTACGTGCCGCCTTCGGTGACCAAGCGCATCGCCATCCTCAACAAAGTCGACTTGATGTGGGACGAGCTCAAGCCGAAGGAGGAGATCCAATCAGCCGTGCAGCGGCAAGTCGACAGCACCGCGAAATTGCTGAGCCTGCCCACCACTAACGTGCTGCCGCTGTCGGCGCAAAAAGCGCTGCTCGGCAAGATCAAAGGCGACGCTGCGCTCATTGAAGCCAGCGGCATTGATCGCTTGGAAGCGATGATCGCCGACGACATCATACCGAGCCGGCGCAAGATCCTGGCGCGCGCGGTTGTCGGCGAAATCGGCACGATGATGATCGCCTCGCGCAACGCGGTCAAATCGCGCTTGCTTGCGGTGGAAGAAGGCATCAAAGAAACCGCCGGCCTCTCCGGCAAAGGCCGCGAAGTGCTCACGCGCCTATGGCAGCAGATCAACGACCGCAGGACGCGCTATATGCAGGCGGTCGGCGAGTTCAAGGCGCAGCGCGAGGAATTCGTGGTGCAGCGCGACGTGCTACTAGAAATGCTCGACCCCACCAAACTCGATTTGTTGCTCGCCAAGAGCGCCGAGGCGATCGACAATACTTGGACCACCGTCGGCTTGACGCGCGGAATGAATTCGCTCTTCTCCGCCATCAACGAACAGTTCGAGCGCATCTACGCCCTCTCCGAGACGATCAAGTCCATGATGCAGGGCGCCTACGACGTGTTTCACAAAGACCACGGTTTCCCGACTTTGCAGTTGGCGCCGCTCAATCTCGAGCGCTTCAAACTGAAACTTCAGTTGCTGTCAGTGGAGACCGAAAAATTCTGCAAGGACCCGGTCAACATCCTCGGTCGGGAAAAGCATTTCGTCATCAAGCGCTTCTACAGCGTGCTGGTAGCGCAAGCGCGCGAAGTGTTCGCCGACGCGCGCGCTGAGTGCGAAAAATGGCTAACCGGCGTGCTGGCGCCCATCGACTTGCAAATCAAAGATCATAAGACGCAACTCGAAGAACGCCTGGCCAGCGTCACCAAAGTCAACGAAAATCAAGAATCGCTGAAAGAGCAGCTCAGCAAACTCAAAGTACAGCAGACCGAGCTGAAGATTCAGCACGAAATGATCGAGACGCTGATCGGCAAGCTGCATAGCAATCCGTCGGCGGGCTGAGCCGCTCACGCCACATGTGTTGCCTAACTAAGTTGCCTCTGTAGTCTGCCGAGTTTACGTGCGCTGCCTCTGTCGCTGGTACAATGCCGCTCGCCCCGGTTGGGTCGTATTCGCGCTGTAATTTGCCACTAGCAAAAGCGTGATTTCGAGTGGATTAAAGACAGCAAAAATGGTGTAATACTTTGATTTTTACGAGTGGCCTGGTAGCTCAGTTGGTAGAGCAGAGGACTGAAAATCCTTGTGTCGGTGGTTCAATTCCGCCCCGGGCCACCACATTCTCCGCTTCTTAGAACCGCACATCTTCGCGCAAACTGCCTCAGCTGCAGCAACGCTCAGTAGCGATACGCTACACTGGCGCGCGTGAAAGCACTGATACTCTTCGCCCACGGTGCGCGTGACCCCGAATGGGCGCGGCCGTTCCATCGCATCCGCGCGCTGCTAAACGAACGCCTGCCCGGCACGCCGGTGGAGCTCGCGTTCCTGGAGATCATGAAGCCCGATCTCGCCGCTGCGATGGATCAGTTGATCGCGCGCGGCGCCGATGCCGTCACGGTGGTGCCGTTGTTTATGGCGCAGGGTGGGCATTTGCGCCAGGACTTGCCTCGGCTGATTGAGAGTGTGCGGACAACGCACCCCGGCGTGACCATTGCGATGACGAGCCCGATCGGCGAGGTAGAAGCGATCTTGCAGCAGATGGCCGAGTGGATCGTGGCGGAGTACAAATCGTAGGTTCGCAGTCGCTGCGCTCGGTGTCGCAGCATGGAACAGAAAGCGCGCCGGCCTACGAATGCGAATACATCGCGCGCCCGGGCGTAGGAAGCTGCGCTCGCAAGATAGATCCCGTTTCCGATTCGGTGATGTAGAGCGTCTTACGATCGATCCCGCCAAAAGCGCAGTTGGTGGTAAACACTCCTGCCGGTGATTTGATGCGATAGAGCGGTTCACCGAGCGGGCTGAACACCCAGACGCTGCCCATGTTGAAGTGGCAGATCACCAGGTTGCCAGCATCATCCATCGCCATGCCGTCCGGTCCGACACCGCCCGAAAGCTGAATGAACACACCGACTTTGGTCGGCTCGCCTTCGTGCGTAAACAGCACGCGCCAGACGTGGTTGCCGCGCGTCACCGCTAAAAAGATCTGCTCGCCGTCGGGTGTGACGATCAACCCGTTCGGGCTCGGCACGTTATCGAGGAGTTTTTCCAGCTTGCCGCTGGCGCGGTAGCAGAACAAGCGTCCGGTCGGGTCCTGCAAACCGGTCTGGCCTTGATCGGTGAAGTAGATATCGCCGTTTGGTGTGAAAAACAGATCGTTCAAGCCCTTGAACGGCACGCCGTTTGCATTCTCCAGCAGCACCTCGATCTTGCCGCTCTTCGGGTCGAGCACGAGTAAACCGCGCTTATGATCGGCCAAAAAAATGCGCCCATCCTTGTGAATCTTCAAACCGTTCGGCTCGCCGTCATACTCAGCGATCACCTCCCATTCGCCTCGCGGCGTAACGCGAAAGATGCGGCCAAACGGGATGTCGGTGCAATAGAAGTTGCCGTCGCGGTCGAAGCTCGGCCCTTCCAAAAAGCAACCGAAACCCAGACGCTTATGCACCTCCAACCAAGGGGAGTACTGCCCGT
>CAZAWU010000197.1:0-7502 GCA_964488915.1 uncultured Burkholderiales bacterium | reverse complement strand
CGACACCGTTGTCTGTGCAAATCGACCCATACTGCTCCGCATCGATGTGGTTGTCGCTTAATTGCTCAAGCTGCTGCTTGACCGCGAGCCAAGTCACCGGGATGGATTCACGTAGGTGCCCTAGGTCATGAACCTGGTGCGCGATCGCCTCGCGTAACGCATCGAGATTATCGTTAGCGTTGCTGCCGAGGAATACGCAGGCGCGTATTGCGGGATGCAGCGCTTGGAGCTTGTCCAAAGCGCTGTCGCCGGGCGCGGAGGGTTGAGTGCGCGCCAGGATGACCGGGCACTGTGGCGCTTGCATTTCGATGCTTGACAGCAAGTGTTCGATCTCAACTCGCACTTCGGGGCCGCTGCCGGCCACGACCAAAAGATAGAGGCTGCGCCGCGCGATGAACATGCGCTGTAGGGTCGACGGGAGCCGGGAGCTTGAGCAATCCCAAACACTCAGCGTGATGCGCTCGCCGCTCACATGCACTGGCCAGGCTGTGACCGCAATATCGTGCGCTGACTCTGCTGGCGGTGTAGCCGTGCGGCGCAGCAAGGCAGCGATCAGCGCCGTGGTGTCGGTGCCTTCCGTGCTAAGAACGACCAACCTGGCCTCCCGCAAGCGAGCGCTGTGGCTGGCGAAGTAGCTTTCGATGATCTGTTTGGCGTTGTGGCGCTCTCGCTTCGATGGCGAAACCAACGCCTCAGCGAGGCCGAGCGTGGGATTGCCGTGCAAGAACAGTGTTTCGAGATGCGGCAGCGACCGGATCGCGGCCGGCAAGCGAGTAAGTCGATTGTGCGACACGTCGAGCGAGCGTAGTTGTGCGAACCCGCTCAAACTTTCAGGCAATTCGCTGAGCAGATTGTTGGCCAGATTCAGCTCGTGCAGCGTGGACAGGTTTAACACGATTGCGGGAACGCTAGTCAGCCCATTCGCTTCCAGGGCGAGCACTCGCAGCCGATGCAAATTGACGATCGGTCCCGGCAGCGCTTCGATACGGTTAAATCCTAGTAACAACTGGCGCAATTGCGGCAGCCGGTCCAAATCCTCGGGCAGGCGGGCAATCGCATTGTGGCTGACGTCTAGCTCCTCCAGCACGGAGCATTGCAGCACCACCTCAGGCAGTGTGGTCAGCCCAAGGCTGCGCAAGTCCAGGCGTTTCGCGCGGCTGGCGAGCGCTTCGCGCGCACGGCGTTCGGCCTCGGCCGCGCTTGTTTGCGCCTCTGCCCGGTCGCTCATTGCCGCACCGCGGCGGCAGTCCGCAGCGCTAGCAAACGCATGCTATTTCTTACCCTCGAGAAAGACGACTTTGTCGCGTTCCTGTTTGGCCTGGTAAAGCGCCTCGTCCACTACACGCGTTAGCTCTGCCGCCTTCTCTTTGGCGAATTCGCCCGTCGCGCGGTTCGATTCCAAGGCCTTGCCGGATAGGAACGTCACGCCCAGCGAAAGCGTAACCTTGATCGGTCTGCCCTCGAAGTGGAATACGAGCGCTTTGGCGCCTTCGCGCACTTTCTCGGCAACCATGAGAACGCTTTCCTCGTCGGCGGGGTTGGTCAGGATCAACATGAATTCTTCGCCGCCGGTTCGGCAAGCATAATCGGATTCACGTAGCTGCGCCTGCAGGAATTTTGCCACGCCGCGCAGCACATAGTCGCCGGCGTCGTGGCCATAGGTATCGTTGATGCGCTTAAAGTGATCGATATCGACCGCGACTATGCCTAACGTGGTCTTGTTGCGCTTGACGATGGCAATCTTCTTCCACAGTTCTTCCTGCACGAAGCGCCGGCCGTAAAGCCCGGTCAATGCGTCGGTCAATGCGGCAGCTTCCAGCTCTTGCCTGCGGCCGAGGTTTTCGATGGCAACGGCGACATGCTGCGCGAGCGCCGTGGCGAGTTCTCGGCGCGCTTCCATCCAGAGGCGTTGCTCTTCTCGACTGTCGGAGTCGGGTTGTTCGGTCAACTGCAGATGCAGCATCACCTTACAGTTGCCTTTACCGGTCGCGCTGACGCAGAGATAGGGGAACTTGAGGTCGGTGACGTGTTTGCAGCACAGTGCGTGCTGAAGGTTGGCTCGCTCGACTAGGTGGAAGCCGCTGTCGTTTTTCACGGCCCAGCACTCATTGGTCGAAAAGAGCGGCGCCACGGCCGACTTGTCCCCCCAGGATTCCAACAACTCAAATTGCACCAACTGCGGGTCGAAGCGGTAAATCCCTCCGATTCCCTCGCCGAACAGACTTGCTTGGTGCTGCAGGACCACCGTCATGATGTCCTCGATGCTGTCGCAGCGATGTAAGTAGCTCGCCATCCGGTTGAGCTCGTCCAGCTGATCGTTGCGTGCGGTCAGTTGCTGGTTGCGGCGCCGCTGGTTTTCCACGTTGAGCTTGTGTGTGGTCACGTCGTGGGTGACAACGACGACCTCCTTGACCTTGCCGGTCATATCCACGATCGGGATACCCTGCGATTCCATGTGCCGCATGCTTCCATCAGGCAGCACGAAGCGAAACTCGGCGCGGCTGCCCGCGCCAGAGCTAACAGTGCGATCAAAGACTTCGCGTACCTGGTCGCGGTCCTCCTGGTGAATTTGGTCGAAGGCATAGGTGCCGCGCAAGGTTTTGGGGTCGCCGAGTATGTCCTGATAGGCCTTGTTGTTGTACAGGCGGTTACCGCGAACATCGAGCACCGCAATCAAGTCTTGCACATTGTTGGCGATGAATTCGAAGCGCTCCATGTGTTTTGATTCACGGTCGGCGGCACAATAGCGCTGCTCGATTTCCTCGGCGACTTGCCGGGCAAGAATTAAAAGCGCGGCACTGACCGTTTCAACCTGCGCGCTGAGTTCGTCCTCGTCCATGACGGCTAGAACGCCGATGGGTTGCGAACCTGCAGCGAATATCGGAACCCCGAGAAAGAATCTTGCACGACTCGCCTCGATCAGCGCGTCTGCTTCGGGGAACGGCGGCACGACGAGCAGCGGGGCGCGATGTTGCAGTGTTTGCGTCAAGACGTCCTTTTTGCCGGCAACCTCGGTCAATTCGATACCTCGGCGCGCTTTGAACCAGAGGCCATGCTCATCTGGGAAGGCGAGCACGATAGTGCGCGCGCGACACAACCTGGCGGCTAGATCGACGATATCTTCGAAGAATTGCTCGGGCGCGTCCGCCCGCAGAGTTTCGTTGAGAAACGACGCCAGCTTGCGCGCTTGTTCTTCGCTATTAGCCATTGCGTTGACTCTCCTTCAGCGCAAAACGATCGTGGGTACTCGTTGCTAACGGCAATGGTATAGACAACGCCCCTCGTCGCAAAGCTATACGCTGCGCGAGCCCGCCAGCACATCACCCTCAGTATCCGTGGACGGCACCCGCGTGCGCCATTGTCCCAAGGGTTGATGCTCCTGGCGAGTGCTACAACCTGTGGCTAAGTTCGGCAGCAGAGCCCAAGCCTGCGGTATTTGAGTCGGCGGTGCGACTACCGCTCGAGGGGCTTGCTAGACTCAATGCCGCTTCCGTTGGAAGCGAGTTCGGCGCGGCGACATGACTAGCTGGAGGTATTTCTCGTCGTGGTCTAGCCGTGCCGCGAAGTTTAGCTTCGCTAGTTTAAGATGGGACCGTGGGGGATCTACAATTGCGAGGCGGAGATCGGCTGGCCGCTTAGTGGAGACGTTAGAACTGGTAGTATATTCACTCAAAAGCCCGCTGAGCTTGAATCGTCTTAGGCTACTCGTCTATGTACTTACATAACGCTGGGTCACACCGGACCGGTGTTGTGAACTGCGGCCACTGATGCTGGCGCGGGCTTCCGGACGAGACCGTGTTGCTGCGACGCTTGTGGCCCCTTATGCTGCGGTTTATGTTTGTGAAAGGATCGTAAGTTCGTGTTGAAGTTTGTTGTGCTGGTCATCGTCGTGTTAGTGGTGCTGTTCGTGTTGAAGAGCTATTTGCGCGGGGCCGAAGCGAAGCGCGGTGGCGGAGCGCAGCCTGGGGCCGCCAATGAGAACATGGCCAACACCATGGTGCGCTGCGCGCAGTGCGGGGTGCACGTGCCGCGCAGCGAGAGCATTTTCAGCCGCAGCAAGTTTTTCTGCAGCGACGAGCACCGCTTGGTGCATTTCAAATAGCGGGCGCCTATTTCTATCTTGGTCACCGCCGTTCTCTCCCCTAACGCAGTAAGCGCCGAGCAGCGCCCGAGCGCGGCGCCGGTCACGGATGCGCACTGGCGCACGCTGGGCTACTTCAACTTTTATCGGCTGATTTCCGCGCTGGTGTTCTGGGCGCTGGCGTGGCGCTTCGCCGGCGAGGTCAATCTGGGCCTGGAAGGCCCCGGCATCTACATGGGCGTGTGCGCCGCGTATGCCGCGCTTAGCGTGCTCTTTGCCATGGGCATTTTGTGGCGCAAGCCGCAGTTCCAGTGGCAGATCACCGCGCATGTGGTGACGGACATCGCCTGCGTTCTGGGCCTGATGCACACCAGCGGCGGCACCGAAAGCGGTTTGGGCTTGATGTTGCTGGTTTCACTTGCTGCAGCGGGTTTGGTCAGCCGTGGGCGCTACGCTTTCCTCTACGCGGCGCTCGCCACGATCGCGGTGTTGAGCGAGGATGTGTGGCGCTTCGCGCATGGCGGTGGGCAGCACAATTTCCTGCAGGCGGCGCTCATGTCGGTGGGCTATTTCGCCGTCGCGGCGTTGGCATTTTTACTTGCGCGCTATGCGCAGGACAGCGAACGCTTGGCGGTGCAGCGCGGCGTGGACTTGGCCAATTTGTCGCAAGTAAATCAGCTCGTCATCCGCGACATGAAAGATGGCGTGTTGGTGGTGGACGGCGACTACCGCGTGCGCACCTACAACGAGCGCACCGAAGCTTTACTCGGGCCGATGCCGCTCGGGGCGAGCATGCCGCGGCTGCAAGAGTATTCGCCCGAGCTGGCCGGCTGGCTTTCCAGTTGGCGGCGGGATCCGGCCACGGCGGTGACCGACATGCGCTCGCCGGTAACGGCGGCGCCGATCCGCTTGCGCTACGTGCCGATCGAGAACGCCGCCAAATCGGGGACGTTGGTGTTTCTGGAGGACATCGGCCAAGAGCAAGCCGAGGCGCGCCAGATCAAGCTTGCCGCACTCGGACGGCTTACGGCGAATATTGCGCATGAGATTCGCAACCCGCTCTCCGCCATCAGCCACGCCGCCGAGCTGCTGGGCGAGGAGGGCGAGCGTACCGAGATCGAGCAGCGCATGCTGCGCATCATCCGCGACAACGCGGTGCGTTTGGACCGCATGGTGCAGGAGGTGTTGCAACTCAATCGCCGCGACCGCGCGCAGCCGGAAGTGATCGATCCGACGGCCTACCTCAATACTTTTGTGGATGACTTCTGCCATGTGGAGAAAGTCGATCGCAGTGTGTTCTCGCTGGAGATTGATTCCGAATTACCATGGTTTTTTGACCGCAACCACCTGCATCAGGTATTGTGGAACCTCACGCGCAACGCCTACCGGCACGGACAGAAGCAACGCGGCAGCGTGCGTTTTTGCCTGACCCAAGCACCCATGCACGACTATCGGCAACTAGACATCATCGATGATGGCCCCGGCGTCGACCCGGAACAGCGCAACCAGCTGTTCGAGCCGTTCTTTACCACCGCTAACCAAGGCACCGGGCTTGGGCTCTATATCGCGCGCGAACTGTGCGAGGCGAATAGCGCGTTCTTGGACTACGTGGACGTAGCGCCTGGCGGGCAGTTTCGCATTTTGCTGCGGGGGCCGGCATGAGTGCGGCGCGGCGTTACGTGCTGGTGGTGGACGACGAAGCCGATATTCGCGATCTGCTGGAGTTGACGCTGCAGCGCATGGGATTGGAAACCAAGACCGCCGGCACAGTGGGCGACGCGAAGAAATTGTTAGAGCAGCAAGGCTTCGATCTTTGCTTGACGGACATGCGTCTGCCAGACGAAACCGGCTTGGATTTGCTATCGCATGTATCTAAGCAGTATCCCGGTCTGCCGGTGGCAGTTATCACCGCCTACGGCAGTACCGAGAACGCGGTGGCAGCGCTGAAGGCCGGGGCGTTCGATTACTTGGCCAAGCCGATCGCCGTCAATCAACTGCGCGACCTAGTGAAGGCGGCACTCAAGCTGCCGCAACCAGGTGGCGAGAAAAAAACGCCGGAGGCGCGCTCCGCGACGGCTGCCGGGGGCGCGGATACGCCGACGCTGATCGGCGATTCCAAGATGATCCGCCAGGCGCGCGAGATGATCGACAAGCTCGCGCGCAGCCAGGCGCCGGTCTACATCACCGGCGAATCAGGCTCCGGCAAGGAAGTGGCCGCGCGCATGATCCACGCGGGCAGTGCGCGCGCGGAAGGGCCGTTCGTGGGCGTCAACTGCGGCGCGATTCCGGAGAATCTCATGGAAAGCGAGTTCTTCGGCTACAAGAAGGGCGCTTTCACCGGCGCCAACACCGACCGCGACGGCTTCTTCCAAGCCGCGCGAGGGGGCACGCTGTTCCTAGACGAAGTGGCGGATCTGCCGCTCGCCATGCAAGTAAAGCTGCTACGCGTCATCCAGGAAAAGAAAGTGCGCAAAGTCGGTGAAACCAGCGAAGAAAACGTCGACGTGCGCATCATCAGCGCCACGCACAAGAATCTCGGCGAACTGGTGCAAAACGGGCAATTCCGCCAGGATTTGTATTACCGCCTGAACGTGATCGAACTGAAGATGCCCGCGCTGCGCGATATGCCCGAGGATATTCCGCGCATCGCTCGCGCCTTGCTGCAGCGCCTGGCGCGCGAAGCCGGCACCGAAGCGCCCGAGATCGGTAAAGACGCCGAAGAGGGCTTGCAGGCTTACGACTTCCCCGGCAACGTGCGTGAGCTGGAGAACATTCTCGAGCGCGCGCTGGCATTGTGCACCGGCGAGCAGATCCGCCGCAGCGATCTTTATCTCGCCGAAGTGCCCATGAAGCTCGAAGAGCCGGTGCCCGAAACCGATGGCGAGCCGCATCCACCCAACCTGCAGGACTACCTGGACCGCGTCGAAAAACAGGCGATCATGAAAGCGCTGGAGAAGACGCGCTTCAACAAAACCGCTGCGGCTAAGCTGCTCGGTATCACCTTCCGCGCGCTGCGCTACCGCATGGAGCGTTTACGAATCGAATAGCGGCGCGGCCAAAACGGTCGTGATTTGCTGTTGTGTTGTATGCGCCACTAAGGTGCGAAATTCTGCATACATCTACCTCTTCAGCTTGTTGAGTCAATATCCAAGCGAATAAAGAACAGATGGTGTCTGGGGTATATGAACACATTGCGTGTCGAGGCGGATTACACGAATCCATGATCTGAGCGTCACGTTGCCGTTGGTGATTTGTCAGCGCCACGTATTAAAACACGATGTGTAATCAATAGGTAAAGTTGTATTTCTCGTTTCATACTTGAGGAAAGTTCTTGTCGATCGAATTTACAGACTGGGGCCAGTAGCGCCGGTTACGTCATACATAACAAAGGGTTGCACGCTAGGCATAAATGTTGCTGCGC
>CAZAWU010000196.1:0-7546 GCA_964488915.1 uncultured Burkholderiales bacterium | reverse complement strand
GACTGCTGCGACCACAGCACCAGCACACAGCGCGCTTTGCCGAGTTCGTCCGGGATGACTTCGTTGTATGGGCGCCCAAGCGGAATCTCGCGGTCCCACCAGACGTCCCAACCACGCTGCTCCAGCGCTTGCGCCAGAGGACGCACGCGCTCGCGGTCGGCGCTGGCGTAGCTGATGAAGAGATCCGCCACAGCGTTAAGTCGTTGTCGGGAATTAATGGATACCCATGGCAGGTGATCCTAGAGATTAAGAATCTATCTGATTCTTAAAATCCGAGAGGTGGCAGTACTACAAATTGATCTCGAGATTATCGATCAAGCGCGTGCTGCCGAGGCGCGACGCGCCGAGCGCCACCAAGCGTCGCTCTTGCGGCGCCGGTTCGAGCAAATCCTGCTGGCGGCGCACGGCGATGTAATCCGTTTTCCAGCCGGCGTTGTCCAACGCCGTCGTCGCTTCCCCTTCAAGCTTCTTAAAGTCGCGCTCGCCGGCGTAAATCGCGGCGCGCATCTTGTTCAGTAACTGATAGAGACGGATCGCTTCGACGCGTTCTATCGCGGAAAGGTAGCCGTTGCGCGAAGACAGCGCCAAGCCGTCCTCGGCGCGTACCGTTTCCGCGGGAATGATATCGATGGGCAGCTCGAACTGGCGCACCATGTCGCGCAGCACCAGATACTGCTGGTAATCTTTTTTGCCGAAGATCGCCACCTGCGGCTGCACCATGTTGAACAGCTTCAACACCACCGTGGCGACACCGCGAAAATGCCCCGGACGGAATTCACCCTCCAGGATATTCTGCAACGAAGACGACGGATCGACGGTGAAAGTTTGCGGCTCGGGGTAGATTACCTTCTCATTCGGCGCGAACACCACATGGCAGCCGGCTTTCTCCAGTTTTTCGCAGTCGGAATCGAGCGTGCGCGGGTACTTATCGAAATCGTCCTTCGGCCCAAACTGCAAGCGGTTAACGAAAATGCTCGCCACCAGACAGGCCGCGCGCGGCTTGGCGATGCGGATGAGTTGGATGTGACCCTCGTGCAAATTCCCCATGGTGGGAACCAGCGCAACACGCCGCTCTTCACGCAAACGCGTGCGCAGCTCGGAAACAGTGTGGATCACATCCATGAGAAATGCTCTCCGCGTGCTCTAAGGTTTGTAGTATTCCGGCGAGGGAAACGCGCCGCTCTTCACTTCGCGCACGAAGGCGGCGATCGCCTTCGCCGGCGTGCCGTTGCCTTCCATGTAATTCTTCACGAACGACGGTTTCTTGCCGGGGAAGATATCAAGCATGTCGTAGGTAATGAGGATCTGGCCCGAGCAATCCGGTCCGGCGCCTATGCCGATGGTCGGAATCTTCAGCGTCTCGGTTACGCGCTTACCTAAGCTCGCTGGAATAAACTCCAACACGATCATCGCCGCGCCCGCATCCTGCAACGCTTTGGCGTCGGTCATCAACTGCTGCTGCGCAACCTCGTCCTTGCCCTGCATGCGAAAGCCGCCGAGCTGGTTGACCGCCTGCGGCGTCAACCCCAAATGACCGCACACCGGAATGCCGCGCGTAACCAGGAACTCAACCGTTTCCGCCATCGGCAGGCCGCCTTCCAGCTTCACGATTCCCGCCCCAGCTTGCATCAGCTTCGCGGCGTTTGTGAACGCCTGCTCCTTGCTGATCTGATATGTGGCGAAGGGCAAATCGCCCATCACCATCGCTGTTTTGCTGCCCCGCGCCACCGCCGCGGTGTGATACATCGCGTCCTCGATCGTCACCGGCAGCGGCGTCGGGTGCCCTTGTATTACCATGCCGAGCGAGTCGCCCACGAGCATCAATTCCACGCCGGCGGCATCGATCAGCGCCGCGAAGCTCGCGTCGTAGCAGCTCAGCATGGCGAGCTTCTCTTTCGCGGCGTACTTCTTGTTCATGTCGTTCAACGTTAAACGCATCTTGCATCCTTCCCCATCTATCCACCTCTGCTAAAAAACTCGCGCCCGCCACGCATATTGCGCATGCGCTCGAGCAACAACTCAAGATCGCGGTCACGATCGACGAAATTCAGGTTCTCGCTGTTAACGATCAAGAGCGGCGAGCGATCGTAGCGATAAAAGAACTCGACGTAGCTTTCCGCCAGCTTGCGCAAGTAGTCCTCGGCGATGTTGCGCTCCGACTTATTGCCGCGGCGCTCCACGCGCGCGGCCAACACGTCGACCGGCGCCTGCAAATAAATCACCAGATCCGGCGCCGGCGCCTGCGGCGCCAAGTGCTGATACACCTGTTGATATAAGCGAAACTCGTCGTCATTGAGCGTCAACTGCGCGAACAGCGGGTCTTTCTCCAGCATGAAGTCCGCCACCACGCTGGGCTTGAACAGCTCGTGCTGCTTCAGATCGCGCAGCTGAGTCACGCGCTGGAACAGGAAGAACATCTGCGTCTGAAATGCATAACGGCGCATGTCACGGTAAAACTGCGCCAGGAACGGGTTGTCCTCCGGATTTTCCAGCAGCAGTTCCGACTCCATGCGCTGCGCCAAGCGCCGCGCCAAGCTCGTCTTGCCGGCGCCGATTGGGCCTTCGACGACAACATAGCGGAACTTGGTCGCGACCGCGGCCGCATGGTTGGCAGCTTGTTGAAACATCTAAGCGTCGTTGTCGGTCATTTTGCTTATCTGCTGTCCGGCCACGCCAGCAACTTGGTCGGCAAGCTTCCCGATACCGGGAATCCATGCTTGCGGCGCGATCTCGACGAGCGGCAACAGCACAAAGGCACGCTGCAGCATACGCGGATGCGGAACGATCAACCCCGGCTCTTCGATCGTTTGATCGCCGTACAACACGATGTCTAGATCGAGCGTGCGCGGCGCATTGACGAAGCTGCGCTGACGCCCATGCCGGCGCTCGATCTCCAACAGCGCGGCGAGCAAAGCGCGTGGCCCCAACCCGGTTTCGACTTCGCACACGGCGTTGACGAATTCGGGCTGCGCAGTATAACCCACTGGCGCGCTGCGGTAGAACGACGACGCGCGCAGCAAGATGGTAGCAGGCAGGCGCGCGATCTCGCTCAGCGCCGAACGCAGTTGGCGGCGCGGATCCTCGAGATTCGCCCCGAGCGCGATGTAGGCGAGCGTGCCGGTCAAGAGGACAAGCCGGGGCGAACCGGGCTAACTCTCCGCTGCGGCCTCGGTCGGCCGCGCCGAGCGCCGTCGCCGCGGGCGGCGCCGCTTACGCTGGCCTTCCCCTGCCTTTGCCTCACCCGACGCCGCATCGAGCAGCACCTGGCGCTCATCGGCCTCCGCCGCGCTGAACTTCAGCCACCAATTGCCAAGTTCCACATCCAACTCGCCCGCTTCGCAGCGCAGCACGAAAAAATCCATCGCGGCGCGAAAACGCGGCGCTTCCAACAACCGCAGCGGCCGCGCACCATAACGCTGCATGAAGCGCGGCTGCAGCAGCCACAGCTCTTTCATCTGCGCATCGTAGCGGTGCGGAATAGCGAGCTGCTTGCGTTGCGCGTCCAGAACGTCGTGCATCGCGGCATGCAGGGCCGGCACCGGTTTCATGCCTTTGGCTTCATGACGCTGGCTGCTCACCAGCACTTCATGCCAGAGCAGCGCGGCGAGCAAGAACGACGGCGAAACCGGTTTCTCGTCGCGTATGCGCTCGTCGGTGCGTTGCAGAGCAAGATCGACAAAACGCTGACCCAGCGGTTGTTCCAGGATCACATCGAGCAGCGGCAGCAGGCCGTGATGTAAACCTTCTTCGCGCAAGCGATGCACACAGGCTTGCGCGTGACCCGATAGCAGCAGCTTTAAGATTTCATCGAACAGTCGCGAACTCGGCACATTGGCCAGCAAGTCGGCCATCTTGACAATCGGCGCCCGCGTCGCCGGGTCGATGGCGAAATCGAGCTTGGCGGCGAAACGCACCGCCCGCAACATGCGCACCGGGTCTTCGCGATAACGCGCCGCCGGGTCGCCGATGATGCGCAGCACGCGCCGCTTCAGGTCCTCGACGCCATCGCCGTAGTCCCACACTTCTTCGGCCACCGGATCGTAGTAGAGCGCGTTGACGGTGAAGTCGCGCCGGAACGCATCTTCCGCCTGGCTGCCGAACACGTTGTCACGCAGGACGCGGCCGTGTTCGTCGGTACGATGCGCTGCGCTTTCGGTTTCGTTCTCGCCCAGCGCGTCCTCGCGGCCGTTGGGCTGCATCGCGCGAAAGGTCGATACCTCGACCACCTCATCGCCGCACAAGGCATGCACGATTTGAAAACGCCGGCCGATTACGCGCGAGCGGCGGATGACGCGCCGCGTCTCGGCGGGCGTCGCATTGGTGGCGACGTCGAAATCCTTCGGCTCGCGCCCGAGCAGCAAGTCGCGCACCGCGCCGCCCACCACGAACGCTTTGAAACCGGCGTCGTGCAGGAGCTTGGTGGTGCGCAGCGCGCAATCGCTGATCTTCTCGCGCGCAATACCGTGTTGCTTGCGCGTGTAGATACGCGGCTCGGCCCGAGCAGGATTGGCCGCCGTTTGCCTCTTCTTGAATACTCGATTGATGAGCTTGCGAATCATCGCGCAATCAAACGTCAGCGCGCCGCACTCGTGGAAGCGCCAGACTCAATGCCATGGCCCGGCGGCAAAGTGGGAGAATAGCATAGTGACCGGTGTGTTCTTCGTGCCGAACTCATTCTTCACGCAGGCTGATGATCGGCCAGTTGTGCCGGCTAGCGTGAGCGCGCAGGGTTGGGTCCGGATCGACGGCGACGGGATGGCTCACACGCGATAGCAGCGGCAGATCATTGAGTGAGTCGCTATAGAAGTAGCTCTTGGAGAAACTCTCAAACGACAAGCCGCGCTCGGAAAGAAACTGCTCCACCCGCGTGATCTTGCCTTCGCGGAAGCATGGCGTGCCTTTGACCCGGCCGGTGAAACGCCCATCGATTTCTTCCGGCTCGGTGGCAAGCAGATGCGGAACCGCCAGCTCAGCCGCAATCGGCGCCGTCACAAAACTATTGGTCGCGGTAACCACCGCCGATAGAGTGCCGCGCACTTGATGCTGCGAAATCAACGTGCGCGCCTTCTGCGTGATCATCGGGCGAATTTTCTTGATCATGAACTGGCGATGCCAGACATCCAATTGCGCGCGCGGGTAGCGGCCCAAGGCCGTCATATGAAAGCTCATGTACTCGTAAATATCGAGCGTGCCCGTTTTGTATTGAGCGAAGAACTCGTCGTTACGCTGCTCGAAGGCGGCGCGCTCGAACACCCCCTCTTCAATCAAGAACTGCGACCAGCCGTGATCGCTGTCACCGCTCAGCAGGGTATTGTCTAGATCAAATAACGCGAGTTCCATTCTTGTTCACCGCGCCTCTTCACAATCCTATTGCCTGTTTTAGCAGCGGTACGCTGATCGCCCGATGCGTCGCGAGCGAGTAAGCGTCGAGTTGATCGAGCGCGCCCACAAGCGAGGGCAAATCGCGGCGCCAGTGCTTCAACAAGAAATCGATTACCTCTTCGGTTAGTTTCAAACCGCGCTGCTGCGCATGCTGGCGCAGCGCCTGCGCTTTGTCCGCGTCGCGCAGCGGCTGCAAGCCGTAGGCCAGCATCGACGCCAAACGCGTCGCCAGATCCGCGCGCAACTTGAGTTGCCCGGGCGGCGTCGCCGCGCTCACCAGCAGCAACGCGTTGGCGGTACGCACGCTGTTGAACAGATGAAAGAGATCTTCCTGGGCTTGCGCTGCCAGGGCATCGACATCGTCAATCGCAATCAGACTGTGCGCACCCGCCACGCGCGGCAGCGCCCGCTCGGTGCTAGCGGAAAACCAAAGTCCGTCTTGCCGCTGCCTCACCGCAGCCGTGAGCAAATGCGTCTTGCCGCTGCCTTCTGGCCCGAACAGATACAAGAAGCGCTCGCGCCGCACGCCATCGAGCAGTGCACGCAACGCCTCCAATACTTCGCCGTTCGGTCCTGCGACGAAATTATCCAGAGACGGAACGAACGCCGGCGCGACGTCCAGGACAAGCTGTTTCATGGTTATGGCACGAATTCTAGCACCCGCGACTGCCCGCGCCCCCGCGAGCGTCGGCTTTGGCTGCAGCGCTGCATCACTCGCCGAAGAAGCGAAATCCGATCTTCGGTTTAACTCCGCTTATCAGCTGCGCGACCGCTTTGCCCGAACCGCAGGCGTTGGTCCAACCGAGCGTGCCGTGGCCGGTGTTCAAATACAGATTGTGGTAGCGCGTGCGGCCCAGATACGGCACATTGCCCGGCGTGCCGGGGCGCAAACCAGCCCAAAACTCGATGCGGCTGCGATCGCCGGCGTTCGGAAAAACTTCGAAAGCGCGCTTCACCAGCGCTTCGCAACGCACGCGGTTGATGCTGGTGTCGTAGCCGTTCAACTCCGCTGTGCCGGCCACGCGAAAGCGATCGCCCAGGCGCGACATCGCCATTTTGTGATCGTGGTCGGTGAGACTCACGAACGGCGCCTCATGCCCCGCCCCGATAGGCACGGTGATCGAATAGCCTTTGAGCGGGTACACGGCGACATTGATGCCAATGGGACGCAGCAGCAGCGGACTATAGCTGCCCAGGCACATCAAGTAGGCGTCGGCGCGCAGCATCTGCTCGCGCCCGTCCGCCGCAACATGTACGACGCCATCCACGACATCACCGCCCGCAATCAACTTCTGCACGTTGGCGCCGTATCGAAACTGCACGCCATCGCGCGCGGCGATTTGCGCAAGGCTGCGGGTGAATTTGAAAGCGTCGCCGGACTCGTCGCGCGCGGTGTAGGTGCCGCCGGCGAGTTGGGGGCGGAGGTGTTTGAGCGCTGGCTCGATCTGCACACACTCATCCGGCGTCTTGAGTTCGAGCTCGAGACCGTGCGCACGCATTTCCTGCGCAGCACTCATCCCCCGCTCGAACTCGGCATGGTCGGTGAAATAGTGCAAGATGCCTTTTTCTAAGTGATCGTACTCGATCGCAATGGCCGCACGCAGCTCGCGCAGACACTCTCGGCTGTACAGCCCGAGATTGACCAGTTGCTCGATGTTCGCGTGCGTGCGCGCCGGCGTGCATTCGCGGAAGAAGTTCAACCCCCAGCGAATCTGCTGCCAGTCCAAGCGCGGGCGAAACAGCAGCGGCGCGTCCTCCTTGAACATCCATTTGAGCACCAGCAGCGGCGCGGATGGGTTCGCCCAAGGTTCGGCATGGCTGACCGAGATCTGACCACCGTTGGCGAAACTCGTTTCCACACCGGCTTCCGGCTGACGGTCGACTACGGTCACGTCGTGGCCGGCTTGACGCAGGTACCACGCCGAAGTCACGCCGATCACACCGGCGCCAAGCACGACGACCTTCATGTGCGGCGCGTGCCCCGGGTTAGCGATAAACTGGCAGCCTTCATCGCAATCTCAAATGAGGGTGACCATGGCAATTCAAAGATTTCACACCGGCAAGCGCCTGTCCGAGATGGTGGTGCACAACGGCACGATCTATCTCGCTGGACAGGTCGCCGAGAATCCGAAAGCCGATATTACCGGACAGGTCAAGCAGGTGC
>CAZAWU010000195.1:5996-7551 GCA_964488915.1 uncultured Burkholderiales bacterium | reverse complement strand
GAGGTTCTGCTCAAGGAGGTGTACCACCGCGTGAAGAACAATCTGCAGATCGTCTCGTCCCTCATTTCGCTGCAAGCGCGCAACCTTACCGAGCAGGCCGCACGCGAGGCGCTGGCGCGCGGCGAAGCGCGCATTCACTCGATGGCGCTGGTGCACGAGCAGCTTTACAACTCCGAGAACCTGGCTACGTTGAACGCGGCCGGTTATCTGGAAACGCTGGTGCGCTATCTGCGCACGCAGTTCGGCGGTGTCACGCGCGTCAACGTCGAAGGCGATTGGGTCGCGCTCGGCATGGATCAAGCCATCCCGTGCGGCCTCATTGTCACCGAGCTGGTGACCAACGCGCATCGCCACGCATTTCCCGACGGCCGGCCGGGAGAGATCTGGGTGCGCCTCAAGCAAAGCCGCGCCGAAGGCGACTCACTGATACTGGAAGTAAGCGACAACGGCGTGGGTTTACCCGCCGGGTTTGAGCAGCAGCAGCGCAGCTCGCTCGGTTGGGTGCTGGTACAGAGTTTGGCCAAGCAGCTCGGCGGCCTGGTAACGGTCCGGCGCGACCAAGGCACCATCGTGCAAGTCAGTTTCCCGGTCAAATCCCACCTGGAGGCGGCGGCATGAGCGCCAAAGTGCTGATCGTCGAGGACGAAGCGATCATCGCGCTGGAGATCAAGATGCATTTGCTTGACTTTGGCTACGAAGTCGTCGGCATCGCCGCCGACACAGATGAAGCGATAAGCTTGGCGTCGTCGACACAGCCGGATCTCGCGCTTCAGGATATAGTCCTGCGTGGCACGCGCGACGGCGTCGACACCAGCGCGCTGCTGCGCGATCAGTTCGGTGTCCCTGTGGTTTATCTAACCGGGCACAGCGATCCGGCCACGCTCAAGCGCGCGATTGCCACCGGCTCCTATGGTTATCTGCTCAAACCTTACCGGCCCGAGGAATTACGCGCGGCCATTGAAGTGGCGCTGGCAAAGCATGCCATCGAGAAAACCCAATCGGCGCGCTGGCGCGAACTGGCGGCGACCTTGCAGACGGTGGGCGAACGCGAGCGCACCGGTTTGGCGGACAAGCTGCACGAGGAAATCGCCCAAGAAGTCGCCGCGGCGCGCTACTTGGCTTCCACGTTGCCGAAGCAGGATGCAGAGAAAGTAGAGGAGATCCTGCAGCTGCTCGGCCAGACGACCGATAAAGTTACCGCGCTCGCCAACGATCTGCGACCGACCAACATCGTCAGCGGTTTGCTGCCGGCGTTGGATCGCTTCGCGTTTCAGTTGTTTCAGGGCAGTCCGGTGAGTTGGGAAATTTCCGCCGACGAGCTGTGGGTGTTCGAACCCTTGGCGACGCCGCTGTTTCGCATCGCGGAAGCAGCGCTCATCAACGTCAAGTTGCACGCGAACGCGAGCAAGGTTCACGTCACGCTGCGTGAGCGCGGCGACGATATCGTGCTGCGCATCAGCGATGACGGTCAGGGATTCAACACCGCAGTGACCGACAAGCCGCAAGCGTTCGGTTTCGAGCGCATGCGTCGCTGGGTGAGCAGCATCGGCGCCGA
>CAZAWU010000195.1:0-5896 GCA_964488915.1 uncultured Burkholderiales bacterium | reverse complement strand
GCTCGTCGCCATTTCGTAATAGCGCTCGCCGAAGCGCTCGCAGTAGTCGGTCACGCCGCCGGGCGCGTTCAGATCGATGGTTTCGAACGGCCCCATGAACGACCAGCGTAAGCCGAGTCCGTCCTTAATGGTCTTGTCGAGATCTTCGACGCTGATGTAGCCGTCTTCCACGAGGCGAAAGGCTTCGTGCAGCAGTGCGCCTTGCAGCCGGTTGAGGATGAAACCCTGCAATTCTTTTTTGACCAGCACTGGCACTTGCCCGACCGATTCGTGCAGCTTCATAGTGCGTTCGACCACTTTCGCATCGGTGAACGGTGCGGGCGAAACTTCCACGATCGGCACGACATGCGGCGGATTGACCGGGTGCGCGACGATGCAACGCGCTTTACCTTTCAAGTGGCCGGCGAATCCCGAGGTGGGAATGGTCGAAGTGGAGCTCGCGAGTATGGTCTCCGGTGCGGCGGCTGCATCCATCTGTGCAAACACCTCGCGCTTGATGCGATCGTCTTCCAATGTATTCTCTTGAACATACGATACCCCATTAAGGGTGTCTTCGATAGTGTCGTGTATCGTCACTTTCGATGAGATGTTAGCCGGAGTATCACTTAGCAACCCCGCACGTTGCAGATCCTCGAGTCCCTGCGCGATCAAGCCGATCGCATTGCGCGCGGCGTTCCGATCGCTGTCGTACATGCGCACCGCGTGGCCCGCCCGAGCGAACACCGTTGCCCAGGCTCGGCCGATCAGGCCGCTGCCGATAATGCCGATGGTTTCTTTCATTTGCGGTTATCCCACGAGTTCAATGTTGTCGTCATCCTGGCTTGAGCCGGGAAGGGGTGTCCGGGGTCAAAAAATTCGTCTCGATTTCCGTAGCGAACGTTACCCGCGCAAGGTCTCGACGTTCCCGCACACCGGAATCGCTTGCCCGGACACGTGCCGGCCGGCGGGCGAGGCGAGGAATACGATCATGTTGGCGATATCCTGCGCGCTCACCATGGTGCGCATCGACACGCGTTCGACCGCGTCCTTCTTCGCTTGCTCGATAGTGATGTTCTGCGCTTTCGCGCGCGCCGCCATGACGCGATCGATACGGTCGCCTTCGACCACGCCCGGCTGGATAGCGTTGACGCGAATCTTATGTGGCCCCAGCTCCATTGCGAGCGATTGCGTGTAGCCGACCACCGCCCATTTCGATGCCGCATAGGGCGAGCGCAGCGGCATGCCTAAACGTCCCGCTGCCGAGGAGAGATTGATGATCGAGCCGCCGCCTGCCGCTTTCAGCATCGGCACCGCCAGGCGCGTGCAATAGAACATGCCGTTCACGTTTACCGCCAGCGTGCGCTCCCAGTCTTCGACTTTGATTTCTTCGACCAACCCGGTCGGCCCGGCGATGCCGGCGTTGTTCACCAGCACGTCGAGGCCACCGAGATGTTGCTTCACGTCGGCGAAGAGTTGATCGACTTGGCGTAGATCGGACACATCGGTGACCGATTGCGTGATGGCGGGATTGCCTTGCTTGAACTGCGCCAGCAAGTCGGTGGCGACGTCGCAGATGTGCACTTTCGCGCCGCCGGCTTGAAACGCTTCCGCAGTGGCGCGGCCGATGCCGGATGCGCCGGCGGTCACGAGTACGCGCAGTCCTTTGGTGCTGATGTCGGGCGCCGATGCGCTCATGGGTGTTAGGTTCCTGGTTAGTTGAGTGGAAAGCTTTCGCGCTGCACCCCCACCCTAGCTCTCCTCCTAGAAGGAAGGGGGATGGGGGTTCGCCGCACGTTAGCGCGCGTGCCGCAGCTTCAGGCGCCGTGCGTTTCAGCCCGCGCCACCGCCTCACGCGCGCGCATCCTCTGTTCCGGATACGGATGCAGCATGTTCAATGCGATGCTTTGCCCTGGGCTCTGCACGATGCGCACGTGTTCGCGGCGCAGCTCGCGCGCGTGGCGGCAGCCGCACGAGTGCGCAATCATATCAATTTCCTTGTTCATGCCGGTGACATAGTTCGCTACGCGCTCTTGTTTCTCGGCCACGACCAGGCCGCGCTGCAAGCGCTTGTTGTGGGTGGTGATGCCCGTCGGACAGGTGTTCTGATGGCAGCGCATCGCCTGAATGCAGCCGAGCGCAAACATGAACCCGCGCGCGGTGTGCACGAAGTCCGCGCCGACGCACAGAGCCCAGGCCGCTTTGGCCGGCGTTACCAGCTTGCCGGCGGCAATCACTCTGATGCGCTCGCGCAAGCCCGCTTCGATCAGCGCGTCGACCACGCGCGGTAGCGCTTCGGCAATCGGCAAGGCCATGTGATCGGCCAGCGCTTGCGGCGCGGCGCCGCTGCCGCCTTCGCCGCCGTCCACCGAAAGAAAGTCCGGCGCGTACTCGAGCCCACGCCGCTGCACCGCATCGCACAGCTCATGCATGAACTGCCAACCGCCGATGGCGGTCTTGATGCCGACCGGCTTGCCGGTAAGTTCGCGGGTGAACGCGATTTTGTCGAGTAGTTGATCGACGTTGGCGATGTCGCGGTGGCGGTTCGGGCTGATGGAATCGGCGCCGACCGGAATGCCGCGAATGCGCGCGATTTCGTCGGTGACTTTGCTGCCCGGCAGCAGACCGCCTTTGCCCGGCTTAGCGCCCTGCGAGAGTTTGATCTCGAAGGCGCGCACTACCGCGTGGGCCGCGAGATGGCGGGCGCGTTCTGTGGAGAATTCGCCGTGCTCGTCGCGCGCGCCGTACTTGGCGGTGCCGATCTGCATGATAACGTCGCAGCCGCCTTCCAAGTGATGTGGCGAGAGGCCGCCTTCGCCGGTATCGATCCAGCAGCCGGCCTTCGCTGCGCCGTGCGATAAGGCGCGCACTGCGGGCGCGGAAATGGCGCCGAAGCTCATGCCGCTGATGTTGACGATCGAGCGCGCCTCGAACGGCGTGTCGCAGTAGCCTGCGCCGATGGCGAGCGCGGGCGTCGGCGCGCGTTCTTCTTCCAGCACCGGGAACGGCGCGTTGACGAAGATCACAGAGCCAGGTTCGCGCAAGTCCTGCGTCGAACCGAAGCCGATCATGCCCCCCTCGGCTTTCGCGAGCCGGTACACCCACGCGCGCGTGGCGCGGTTGAACGGCATCTCGTCGCGGTCGCCCATGAAAAAGTACTGGCGGAAATACTCGCCCTGCTTTTCGAAGAAGTAACGCGCGCGGCCGATCAACGGATAGTTGCGCAGGACGGTGTGCTTCTTCTGGGTGAGGTCGCTGATGAAGGCGAGGATCAGCGCGCCGACGATGACGAACGCGAGCAGCGTGCCAAGACCGTAGGAAAGAATGCTCATCAAACCGCCAGTCATGCGTTGCCTCCCTCGATTGCTTGCGTGACCGAGCACGCACGCTGTTTATGTACGTTGCCATCATTCTAAGGGATTTAGCAACATCACGGCGCGCCGGGCCGTGCCGCGCATGCGGCGACGGGCCGGGTGGGGTCAACGGTTACTGCGGCTGCTGCAGGGTCGGTGCGCTGTCTTCCAGCGTGAGGCGGCGCATGTCGCGCTTAAACTGCCGGTCATCGAACGGGCGCGCGCGATGCATCGTGCAGCGGTTGTCCCAGATCACCAGGTCATGCGTGCGCCACTCGTGCCGATAGACAAAGCGGCGTTGCGTGGCGTGCTCAGTCAGCTCCCGAATGAGCACCATGGCTTCCGGGCGGCGCCAACCGTGGATGGTGCCGATGTGCGCCGACAAGTAAACGCTGCGCCGGCCCGAGCCAGGATGACGGCGTACCAGCCGCTGCGGCACGGGTGCGAACTGCAGCTTCTCCTCGGGAGTGAAATCATCGAAACCGAGCAGAGCGCGCGAATAGATGAGCGAGTGATCGCAAATCAGCGGTTCGATCAACGCCTGCTGCTCCTGCGGCAGTTCATCGTAGGCTGCCCGCATGTCGGCGAACTCGGTCTCACCGCCGCTGGGCGGGATCGCGCGCGCGTGCAGCATCGAGTACTGCGCGGGCGTGGCCTTGAAGCTGCTGTCCGAGTGCCACAGCAAGTTGCCGAAATTGAACATGCGACGGCGGTCGTCAGCCGCCATGACCGACCCGTCGACATCGAGATTGGAGATGTCCACCATCTCGCGGTGCTTGAGCCGGTGCAGGTGCTGGTCGACCACGGCCGGGGCGGGCTCGAGCGTGCCAAAGGTCTTGGCAAAGGCGAGTTGCTGGTCGTCGTCGATGTTTTGATCGCGCAGCACCGCCACGGCGTAGCGGTTCATGGTCGCGTTGATGAACGCGGTCAATTCGGGCGTGGGCGGTTGGCGCAAATCGGCGCCGAGAACTTCGGCTGCGAATAGCGGATGCAGCGGTTTGGCGGTGAAACTCACAACTCCTCCGTTGAGAATCGTCGTTTTGTGCCGGTCAATTGGACCCGGCCAGCTATTTCTGGCCTGCACACTAACGGCTTTTCAGTATGCAAAACAAATGAAATAATCGAATCGAGTTATGCCAAATCGGCATAGCAATTCCTTGAGCGATATCGATGGTGACTGCCAAAGACTGGCTGCTGCGCTCGCGACTAAACCCCAGGCAGCTCGCGCTGCTCGTGCACTTGGACGAAAAGCGCTCCATTCTGCATGCCGCTGCGGCCGTGCATCTGACGCAGCCGGCGGCGTCGAAGCTGTTGTCCGGCGTAGAGAAGGCGCTCGGCGTGCAGTTATTCGTGCGTCACGCGCGCGGGGTGGAGCCGACCGCCTATGGGGAAATCGTCGTGCGCCACGCGCGCGGGGCACTGGCCGAGCTGCGCCAAGCGCACGAGGAACTCGCCGCGGCGCGCTTGGGCCATATCGGGGAGGTCGCGATCGGCACGGAGATGACCTCTGCGACGCGCCTGGTGCCGGCCGCGGTGGCCGCCTTGAAGCGCGACTATCCGGGCATACGCGTCAGCATCGAGGTCGATTTCAGCGAGACCTTGCTGCTCAAGATGCGCGAGCGCCAGTTCGATATTGTCATCGCTCGTTTGCACAATGCGGCGGGTCTGGATGAGTTCGAATTCCAAGAGCTTGAAGCCTCCCCGCACGGCATCGCCGTCGGGGCGGATCACCCGTTGCTGCGCAAGCGCGCGCTCGCGCTGCTCGACCTAGTGCGGCAGACCTGGATTCTGCCGCCGCCCGGGAATGTGATGCGCGATAGCGTCACGGAACTGTTCCTGCGCAAGCGTGTGCCGCTGCCGCAAAGCGTGGTCGAAACTGCCGCGATGCCTATCATCGTAAGCTTGCTTAGCCGAAGCGAGATGGTCGCACCTTTGGCGCTCGAGTTGATCCAGCCGTTTCGCGACTCCGGCGCGCTGGCTGTGCTGCCGCTAGCGTTTGACGTACGCTTGGGCGCTGCCGGCATTCTCACGCGCCGCGACCTACGCCACTCACCCGCCGTGCAAGTAGCACTGAAAGCGCTGCGGCAAGCGGCGCAGCAAATGAGTGGCGCGGACGCGCCACGTCGAGCAGCGCGCATTCCCGTGCGAAAGGCAAGATCGGTGCGCTCGCGCTAAACTCCGTGTCATTCTTCGAGCAGGCGAAGCTACATGAGCAAAGCCAACGGCATCACGATCTACCACAACCCGCGTTGCAGCAAGAGCCATGAGACGCTGGCGCTGATCGAAGCGCGCGGCGTCAAGCCGATCGTCATCGAGTATCTGAAGACGCCGCCCAGCGGCGCGGAGTTGAAACGGTTGCTTAAACTGCTCGGCATGAAGCCCGAGCAACTGCTGCGCAAGGGCGAGGACATCTATAAAGAGAAATTCGCCGGCAAGACGCTCAGCGATGCGCAGTGGATCGAGACCATGACCGCGCACCCAGTCCTGATCGAGCGCCCCATCGTCGTGCGCGGCGAACGCGCGGTGCTTGGCCGGCCGCCGCAGAGAGTCGAGGAGTTGCTTTAAGG
>CAZAWU010000194.1:0-7560 GCA_964488915.1 uncultured Burkholderiales bacterium | reverse complement strand
GAAGGCATCGACTTCGAGCACAAAGTGAAGATGGGTATTCGCAACAACCGCTACGACGCCATGGTGCCCACCGTCACCGGCCCACTGCGCCTGAAAGGCCGTGTGCATCAGCGCGAAGCGCAGCTGCTGCGCGCGCACACCAAGAAGAAAGTGAAGATCACCATGCCCGGCGCCATGACCATCGTCGACACCATTGCCGACCGCTACTACGGCGACAAGGTGAAGATGGCCATGGCATTCGCTGACCTTCTCAACCAAGAAGCGCGCGCGTTGCAAGCCGACGGCGTCGACGTGATTCAGTTCGATGAACCGGCGTTCAATGTCTACATGGATGAAGTGAAAACCTGGGGCATCGAAGCGCTGCACCGCGCCATCGACGGGCTCACTTGCACGACGGTCGTGCACATCTGCTACGGCTACGGCATCAAGGCAAACATCGACTGGAAGAACAGTTTGGGTTCCGAGTGGCGGCAATACGAAGAGATCTTCCCCGCGCTCGCCAAGAGCAGGATTCAGCAGATTTCGCTCGAATGCGCGAACTCGAAAGTGCCGCTGCATTTGATGAAACTGCTGGAAGGCAAGGACGTCCTGGTCGGTGTGATCGATGTGGCGTCCGATCAAGTGGAAACGCCTGAGCAGGTCGCCGCGACGATCGGCGAAGCGCTCAAGTACGTTCCCAGGCAGCACCTGCTTCCCTGCACCAATTGCGGCATGGCGCCGATGCAGCGCGAGATTGCGGAGAGCAAACTACAAGCACTGGCTCAAGGCGCGGCCTTGGCGCGTGAGCGCTTCCGGTAGCTGTGAGGAAGATGAAGCGAGCAACGCTCATAGCGAGCGCCGACGCGCTTGAGCGCGAAATTCTTGACGCATGGCTTGCCAAGTGGCGTCCAGCGCTCGCGTTTTGCTCCGAGAACGAAGGCTGCGGTTGCTGTGTGGATATGTACAACGTTGAAGCGCCCGAAGAGGCGCTCGCTGATCTGCCTCGCTCAATCCTCGCGGCCAGCGAGTGGGCGTGCGGCAGCTAACGCACCGTTATACTCCGCCTAGGATTATTTTGAGATTTCGAACGAGCCCTAATTCTGGAGTTAAACAAGAGCCAGTATCTAATCACCTGTTACCAATACGTCTCCACGTGAATATGCCCCGGCTCGCGCCGCTTGTGCCGCCGGAAGCCCTTGCTCTCCAGCATCGTCTGTGTGTCTTTCACCATTTCCGGATTGCCGCAAATCATGATCTGCGATTTCTCCGGCGATAGCTCGACGCCGGTGCGCGACTGCAGCAAACCTTGCTCGATCGCGCTGGGCACACGGCCTTTGATGGCGTAGCTCGTGTCCTCGCGGCTAACAAAGGGCACGAACTTGAACGCCTCGCCGCGCTGTGCGGCCACGGCTTTGATTTGATCTTGGTAGCTCAGCTCTTCCGCATGGCGCACGGCGTGCACCAGCACGATGTGCTTGAAGCGGCTCCATGCTTCTTCGGTTTTGCAGATCGCCAGAAACGGCCCAAGCGCTGTGCCGGTGGAAAGTAGCCACAAATTTTCGGCAGCGGGCGCCTCGGAAAGCACGAGGAAGCCGGATGCCTTAGGCGCGACGAGAATCCTTTCGCCCGTCTTCATATGCGGCAAACGTGCGGTAAGCGGACCGCCCTCGACGGTGATGTAGTAGAACTCGAGCGGGCGCTCGTGCGGCGCATTGACGAACGAGTACGGCCGCATCACGTCCTGCCCGTCGATGTGCAGGCCGATGCGCCCGAACTGCCCGGCTTTCCACGGCTCCACCGGTGCGTCGATCAGAATGGAGTACAAACGCTGAGTCCACTGCCGCTGCCCGACGACCTGCCCCTCTAGCCACTTACTCATGTTGTGTTCACGCCTCCCCGCGTAAGACTCACGGCACCACGCGATCGATCACAATCTTCACCTTAGCCCCCTTCGCGCTAACCACATCGCTGACGCCTTCCAAATCGCCGCTGCGCGCAATCGGCGACCCTGCTTTCGACACGCGCGCGCCGACGACGATCTGCTCGAATTTCGATAGCGCCAGCTCGGGCGACATCGCGTTGGCATCGCTCAATATGTACTCGCGCGGCAACTCCGACGGCTTCGCCTTCACCACCGCCAGCGGCATCTTCGGGCCTTGCGCCGCGCGCGCGAAAACGAATAGCGTATCTTGCGCATCCACTTTGCCGGTCAGCGCCGGATCCAGCGATACACTGAGTGTGACGCTCGCTGCGGCCGCACCAGGTTTGGTCGGCGCCGCCTGCGCGCCTTCGAAGCGAATCTCGTTGATGCGCTGCTGCAATGAAGCGCGCAGCTCGGCGTCTTCCGGTGGCAGCAGCGTCAGCAGCTTCTCCCAGTGTTTGATCGCGGCCGCGTTGTCGCCGCGCTGCGCCGCCACACTGCCGGCGAGCGCCAACGTCGCCGCATTATTGGCATCGAGCTTGAGCGCCGCCTCCACCAGCTCCGCGGGCCGCCCGCGCAAATCGCCCTGCGCCAACATCCCAAGCACTTCCGCCAAGTCGATCTTCAGTTGCGCGTCCTGCGGCGCCAGCGCTACCGCGCGCTCGAACGCGGTTTGTGCGTCGGTCATCTTGCCCATGGCGCGGTAGGTGCGTGCCATCAGCGCCCAGCCCTTGCCGTCGTTCGGGTTGTTCTTGAGATAGTCCTCGAGCTTGTGCACCATGGCTTCGACGCGCTCCGGTGTCATCTGCCCAGCCTCACGCTGCAGCACGGCGTCCTTCGCGCTCAGCGCCAGCGCCTCGGTATTGCCCAGGCGCCAGTACAAGCCGCCCGCGACGAGCGGGATCGCCACAGCAAGAAAAATTGCGATGGCGCGTGGCATGGATCGCTGCGCGGCGGCCTCACTGATCTGCGCGCCCCTCACATCGAGCGCGAGGCGCTGCAGCAACGCACGCTTGCCGTCTTCGTAGCGCGCTTGATCGATAGCGCCATTCGCCAAGTCCGCGTCCAACTCGGCGAGTTGCGCGCGGTAGATTGCGACATTGCTGGCGTCGGCGTCATTGCCCGCGCCACCACCGGCCGTGCGTAGCAGCGGACGCAGCAGCCACGCCAGCGCGAGCAGCAGCATCAAACCCGCCGCGATCAAGAAAGCGGTCACGGTCGGCTCATGGGCGCTGATCGCCGCCGGAGAGCAAGCGCTGGGCGCGCGCCAACTCTGCGTCGCTCGGCGCTTGCGCCTCTTGCACAGCGCGCTGGCGCGCCTTGAGTTGCCGCAGCATGAGCACGACGCCGAGCAACAGCAGCGCAAACGGCCCGACCCAAAGCAGCAGCGTAGTTGGCTTCAGCGGCGGGCGGTAGAGCACGAAATCGCCGTAGCGCGCGACGAGATAGTCGACGATCTCAGCATCGCTTTTGCCGGCCTTCATCTGTTCGCGGATCTGCTTCTTGAGATCCACCGCCAGCTCGGCGTGCGAAGCGGCGAGCGTTTCGTTCTGGCAAACCAGGCAGCGCAGTTCCTCGGCCAGCTTGAGCAAACGCGCTTCGATCGCGGGGTCTTGCGCCACCGGCTGCGCTCGTTGCCCCCCTGCGCCTGTGCTGGGCGCGCTAGCTTGCCCCGGCGCTTGCTGCGCGAAAGCAACGCCGGTCCACAGCGCTATCAGGAGTAGAAAGCGCATCAACCTTGCAGTTTCTTGATGAGCGGAATGATTTTGTCGCGCAACACCTCGGGTGTCACCGCGCCGATGTGCTTATAGCGGATCACGCCTTGTTGGTCGATGAGGAACGTCTCGGGTACGCCGTATACACCGTAGTCAATGCTGACGCGTCCATCGGCATCGACAATCGAAACATCGTACGGATTACCACGCTTTTGCAGCCATTCCAGCGCCGCGTCGCGCCGGTCCTTGTGGTTCAAACCGACTATCGGCACAACCTTGTCCTTGGCAAAATCAACGAACAGCGGATGCTCCTGCAAGCAGGTCACACACCATGACGCCCATACGTTCAGCAGCCACACTTTGCCGCGCATATCTTGTTCGCTAAGCTGCCGGTCAGTGGCGTGCAATTGCGGCAAACGGAACGCGGGCGCTGGTTTGTCGATTAGCGGCGAAGGTACCTCGCGCGGATCGCGCTGCAGGCCGACCAGGAAGAACGCGACGAGCACGACGAAAATCGCTAGCGGTGCAAGGTAGCGTGCCATTGCTGCGGCTCTCTACCCGTGCTGCGCTTGCGCACCGGCAGGCGCGCTCGCACTGCGCCGCGCCAGACGATAGCGCCGGTCGGACAGCGCCAGCACCCCGCCCAGCGCCATCAGTGCGCAGCCAGCCCAGATCCAAGTCACGAACGGCTTGTGATAGACGCGCACGGTCCACGCGCCGTTGCCCACGTCGTCCCCGAGCGAGACGTACAGATCGCCGCCGATGCCCGTGTCGATCGCCGCCTCGGTCATGACTTGCCCGGACGCAAGATAGCGGCGCTTCTCGGGGTGCAATACTTCGACGACTTTGCCGCTGCGCACCAACTCCAACTCGCCGCGCATCGCGCTGTAGTTGGGCCCGTCGACCGGCGCGGCGCCCTTGAAACGCAGTTCACCGTTGGCCACTGGGGTGAACTCCCCCGGCGCCATGCGCAGATCGCGTTCGCTCTCGTAGCCCTTCACCAGCGTCACGCCCAGCACGAACACCGCCACGCCGAAGTGCGCCAGCAGCATCCCATAGTAAGCGCGCGGCAAATTGCGTAGCCCGGCGCCCGGTATCGTACGCCAACGATCGATTAAGTTAGCCACGCCGGTCGCGGCGACCCACGCCGCCAGCAGCACACCGAACGCCACCAAGGGCTTCCAGCGGCCCATGAAAAGCGGCACAGCGACGGCAGTCACTAACGCCACACCTCCTGCCCACCGCAACCGCCGCGCGATGCTCGGCGTCTCATCTTTCTTCCACTTTGCGATCGGGCCGACGCCCATCAAGAACAGCAGCGGCGCCATGATCACCGGAAACACTGTATCGAAGTACGGCGGCCCGACGGAGATCTTGCCGCCACCAAGTGCGTCAAGAAAAAGCGGGTACAACGTGCCCAGCATCACCGCCCCACAAGCGACCACGAGCAGTACGTTATTGAGAAGCAACACCGCTTCACGCGAGATCACGTCAAATGACTCGCCTAGGCCGACTTTGGCGCCTCGCCAGGCGAACAAGGCGAGCGAACCGCCGATGACGACACTTAAAAAAGCCAAAATGAAAACTCCGCGCGCCGGATCGGTGGCAAACGCATGCACAGAAGTCAGTACACCCGAGCGCACCAGGAAAGTGCCCAGTAAGCTCAGCGAAAACGCGGTTATTGCCAACAGCACTGTCCATGCTTTGAAGCTGCCGCGCTTTTCGGTTACGGCAAGCGAATGCATGAGCGCGGTGCCAACCAGCCAAGGCATGAACGAAGCATTCTCAACCGGATCCCAGAACCACCAACCGCCCCAACCGAGTTCTTTGTAAGCCCACCAGCTGCCGAGCGCGATGCCGCCGGTCAGAAAACACCATGCCGCCGTCGTCCAGGGGCGCGACCAGCGCGCCCATGCCGCATCGAGCTTGCCACCGATCAGCGCGCTCAGACTGAAGGCGAACGCCACCGAGAACCCGACATAGCCCATGTACAGCATCGGTGGATGGATCACCATGCCGAAGTCTTGCAGCAGCGGATTGAGATCGCGCCCTTCGGCTGCCACCGGCACCAAACGCAAGAACGGGTTCGAGGTCAGCAGCATGAACAGCAGGAAGCCGAAGCTGATGAAACCGAGTACCGCGATCACGCGCGCCAGCATCGCCTCGGGCAGTTGCTTGCTAAATACCGTCACAGCGAGCGTCCACACGCTCAACATCAGCACCCAAAGCAGCAAAGAGCCTTCGTGGCTGCCCCAAGTCGCCGCGAACCGGTAGTACGAGGGCAGCTTCGAGTTGGAATTCTGCGCAACGTTGAGCACGGAGAAATCGCTGTTTATGAACGAGTACGCCAGGCAACCGAACGCGATGGCGACAAACACGAACGTGCCCTGCGCAGCGGGCCGAGCGAAAGCGATCAATGCCGCGTTACGTCGGTGCGCGCCGAGAATCGGCAGCAGCGCTTGCGCTAGCGAAATAGTCAGAGCGACGATGAGAGCAAAGTGGCCGAGTTCGGGGATCATGTGCCGCAGGTCATGGATTAGTCTTCAACGTCGCCGCTGCTTGCGGCTTATGCCCCGCCTTCTCGAGCGCTTCGGCCGCCTCCGGCGGCATGTAGTTCTCGTCGTGCTTGGCCAGCACTTCGCTCGCGGCAAAAGTGCCGTCTGCGCCGAGCCGGCCCTGCGCCACCACACCTTTGCCCTCCTTGAACAAGTCGGGCAGGATGCCGCGATAGCTGACCGGAATGCTCTTGGCCGAATCGGTGACGACGAACGCCACGCTCACCCCATCGGCTTGGCGCTTGATCGAGTTCACCTCAACTAAGCCACCGATGCGGAAGGTTCGATCCAGCGGCGCTTCCTTGGCGGCGACTTGCGTCGGCGTATAGAAGAACACGATATTGCTGTTGAAGGCCCTTAGCACCAGGCCCACGGCCACCGCCAGAACGGCGATACCCGCGGCGATGAACACGGCGCGGCGATGTCTAGCTTTCATGATGGTCTTGTTTCACTCAATCTTCATTGAGACTGGCGCGTTCACTTAGAGTTCTCCGCCGCTTGCGCAGTGCCAGCATCTCGCCCAGCAAAATGAGCGCGGTCAGCCCAAACGAACTCCACACATAAAAGCCGCGACCGCCCATGGCGAAGAACTCCGCGGCGCTGCCCCAGTTCATGCCGCAACCGCCGGCAAGAACCGCTCGCGCGCTGCAGCATCGCGCTCCAGAATCTCCAAGCGCACCCGCGCGAGTACCACAGCGATGGTGTACATCCAAAATGCCAGCGCCATGATGAGCATGCCCCAAAGCATCGTCGCGGCCATGCTCGGCGCCTTGGTCAAGCTGACGGAAGCACCTTGATGCAGCGTGTTCCACCACTTCACGGAAAAATAGATGATCGGCACGTTGATCACGCCAACCAAGGCCAGCAGCGCGCTGGCGCGATCGGCGCGGCGTTGATCGTCGATGGCCGCGCGCAAAGCGATGTAGCCGATGTAGAGGAACAACAAAATCAACTCCGATGTCATGCGCGCGTCCCACTCCCACCACGTACCCCAGGTCGGGCGGCCCCAAAACGAACCTGTCCAGAGGCAGATGAAGGTGAACAGCGCGCCGGTAGGCGCCAGAGCCGCCGCCATCATGAACGAAAGGCGCGCGTTCAGCGCCAGGCCGAGCGCGGAATAGCCAGCCATCAGTATGAAGACGAGCATCGACATCCATGCCGCCGGTACGTGAATGAAGATGATGCGGTACACCTCGCCTTGCGTTGCATCGGTGGGCGCGACGAAAAAGCTGATGTATAAACCGATGACAGTCAGCGCGAGCGCCAACGCGGCGAACCACGGAACCATTTTGCCCGCGAGAGGATAGAACGCCGCCGGCGAGGAGTATTTGAACCAATTGATTGCCACGCGCGGATTTTACCGGGATATAAAGAGGCGCGGGGGAACCCC
>CAZAWU010000193.1:0-7579 GCA_964488915.1 uncultured Burkholderiales bacterium | reverse complement strand
CGCACGACCCGAACCGCTTCAAGCATATACTGCGTTGCCATGTGGCCAACGAGATTCCTTGGCCGGGGTAGCGCCGCACAATCCACTAGAAAGAACAACTACACGCATGACACCGCTCGTTCCTCGCAACGTTTCCGCCAAGCGTGGCTGGCAGTGGATCGTTGAGGGTTTTCAGTTCATCGCACGATATCCCCTGCAATGGCTGCTGGTGTGCGGCTTGCTATGGGTACTTTCAAGCCTGCTCGGCCGTGTACCCAGAGTTGGCGTGCCGCTGACATTGCTGCTTACGCCGTTGTTCCTCGGCGGGCTCATGCTTGCTTGCCGCGGACAAGAACAGGGCCGGGCGCCCCAGCCGCAAGATCTATTCGCCGGCTTTCTCAACAACGGCGCGACGCTGGCTACGGCAGGCGGCATCAACATGGTCGCGCAAATAGTGATTGCGGGTCTTGTCGCGCTTTTGGGCGCCGAACATCTGGGTGCGTTTGCCGCCGCCATGAATCAGCCGACCAGCCCGGAAGTAGTCAGCCAACTTTGGCATCGCTTGATGCCGCTGTTCCTCGCGGCCGCGGCGCTCGCGCTGCCGGTGGTGCTGATGATGTGGTTCGCGCCCGCGCTGCTCGCGTTCCACCGCATGCCGGCAGTACGCGCGCTGCAACTGAGCTTTGTCGGCTGTATGCGCAATGTGGCGGCATTGTTCGTCTACAGCATCGTGATGTCCGCGCTGCTGGCCCTCGCGCTGCTCACGCCTTTCTACATCGGTTTGCTGATGTTACTGCCGCTGCTGGTGACAAGCGCGTATGTGTCTTACAAAGACGTGTTCGAAACTCCCGGCTCGTAACCCACAGGCAACCCTGCGCCGAACCCCGTTGCGCGGGCGGCTAAACCGCATGCAGCTTTGCGTACTCCAAAGCAAGCAGTTTCGTGCCGGCTTGCTTGAAATTCACCATGACGCGCGCTTCTGGCCCGATACCTTCGAAGCTGATGACGACGCCCGGACCGAATTTGGCGTGCGCGACGTTTTGGCCAATCTTGAAGGGATACTCGATTTTGCTGCGCATTGCCGCGGGCACGGCCGTATCGCTTTTCGTGACGCTTGCGTCGTAGCGGGTGCCGTAGCGGGGTTCGCTGGCACGCCAGCCGCCGCCTCCCGAGGTGCGGGCCGGCGCTTCGTACGCACGCTGCTGGCCTTGAATCAACTTACACAGTTGCGGCGGGATCTCTTCGAGAAAGCGTGACGGCAAGCCGTAGCGCAACTGCCCGTGCAACATGCGGCTGCCGGCGTAGCTGGCATAGAGCCGCTTGCGGGCGCGCGTGATCGCCACGTACATCAAGCGGCGCTCCTCTTCCAAGCCTTCCGCTTCCGAAGCGGAGTTTTCATGCGGGAACAATCCTTCTTCCAGTCCGCTGATGAACACCGCGTCGAATTCCAGGCCCTTGGCCGAATGTACCGTCATCAGTTGCAGCGCGTCTGCGCCTTCACCCGCTTCGTGCTCGCCCGCCTCCAGACTGGCGTGCGTCAAGAAAGCGGCGAGTGCGCTGTCCTCCTCTTCTTGCATGAAAGCGGTCGCTGCGTTGACGACTTCGTTCAAGTTCTCGACGCGGTCCGCGCCTTCCTTCTCGGTCTCATAGTGAGTGCGCAATTGGCTCAGATCGAGCGCTTCTTCGACCAGCTCGGGTAAGCTCACACTCGCCGCGCTCTGCTTCAAGCGATCGATGATGCCGGCGAAAGCCTGCAGCGAAGCTGCGGCACGCCCGGTCAGCGGGTTATGCAAGAGCGTCGCTTGCAGCAAGCTTACCCCGGTACGCTCGGCGTTTTCCTGCAGTTGTTCGATGCTGCGCGCGCCGATGCCGCGCGGCGGGAAGTTGACCACGCGCAAGAACGCGCCGTCGTCGTCCGCGTTCGCCGCCAAGCGCAAGTAGGCCAGGCAGTGCTTCACTTCCATGCGCTCGAAGAAGCGCAGCCCGCCATAGACGCGGTACGGTATCGAGTTGGAGAACAGCGCGTGCTCCAGCACGCGCGACTGCGCGTTGGACCGATACAACAGCGCCATGTCCGACAAGCGCCAGCCGTCATTGCGCAGCGCCTTGACCTCGTCGATGATGAACGCAGCTTCGTCGTTGTCGCTGGGCGCGGCGTAAACCCGGATCGGCTCGCCCGCACCGGCGTCGGTCCACAACTCCTTGCCCAAGCGGCTGCGGTTGTTGCGAATGAGCGCGTTGGCGGCGTCGAGAATGTTGCCCTGCGAACGGTAGTTCTGTTCAAGCTTGATCAAGTGCTTGACGGCGAAATCGCGCTGAAAGTCGTGCATGTTGCCAGCGTACGCACCGCGAAATGCGTAGATCGACTGATCGTCGTCGCCCACCGCGAAGATGGTGCCGCCACTCGAACTCCCCCTCGCGATCAGCTTGAGCCAGCGGTACTGCAGCCGATTGGTGTCTTGGAATTCGTCGACCAGCACAAACTTGAAGCGCTCGCGATAGTGCTCGCGCAACACCTCGTCGTTTAACAGCAGTTCGTAGCTGCGCAGCAGCAACTCGGCGAAATCGACCACGCCTTCGCGCTGGCACTGCTCATCGTAGGCCTTGTACAGCTCGACCATGCGCCGGCTGTAGTCGTCGTAGGCTTCCGCGTCTTTGGGGCGGCGGCCTTCTTCCTTGTTGGCGTTGATGAAGTACTGCAGCTCGCGCGGTGGAAATTTTTCGTCGTCAACGTTGAGCGTCTTCAACAGGCGCTTGATCGCCGCGAGTTGATCTTGCGAATCGAGGATCTGAAAAAGTTGCGGCAAACGCGCCTCGCGATGATGCGCGCGCAGCAGGCGGTTGCAGAGCCCGTGAAAGGTACCGATCCACATGCCGCGCGTATTGATGGGCAGCATCGCGGTAATGCGCGCCAGCATCTCCTTGGCGGCCTTGTTGGTGAACGTCACCGCCAGAATTGCGCCCGGGCTGGCCTGACCGCTTTGAATCAAGTGGACGATTCGCGTGGTGAGCACGCGCGTCTTGCCGCTGCCGGCGCCGGCCAGCACCAGGGCGGATTCGCGCGGCAGCGTCACCGCGCGCAGTTGCTCAGGGTTGAGGCCGTGGAGTAGGGAAGCGTTCATCGAGCGATTTTTCGGGTGCGTGTGATTATATGTGATCGATGGCGCGACGCGTCTGTTATTCACACTACAGACGGCCTGCGGGAACGGCGCACTTGCTTCGATCACGCGAGCTGCCAGCTTGGTTGCGCGCCATCCGGATACCGGCGGGTACGGGCAGGTGGATCCGGTTAACCTCACACTAATTTACTTTGAAGTTCCTCGCTGCGCGATCAACCCGCGTGCGCCTTCGAGCAACTTCTTACCGTCGAAACCTTTTACATTCATTTCTTTTTGCCATTCGGCATCGACCGTGCTGGTCTTTTGGCGCCAGCGTGTGAGTTCCGCTGTGCCGATCGTGGTGATCTCATTGCCGCGCGCTTGCACGGCGCGCTTGGCGGACTGATCCGGCCCGCTCCACGCCTGGCGCGTGATCCACGCCCCGACGTCCGCACCGCTGTTGGCGTCGATCACGCGCTTGAGATCTGCCGGCAGCGCGTCGTACTTCCCTTTGTTCATGGCCAATACGAACACCGCCGTGTACAGCGCCGGATAGTTCGCGTCTGTCTCGGTTACGTAGCGCGTGAGCTCGTGCATTTTCATAGTGGGCACGATTTCATACGGGGCAAGCGCGCCGTCAATGACGCCCTTGGCAAGCGCGTCCGGCACCTGCGGCATCGGCATGCCGATTGGGGAGGCGCCGAGCGCTGCGAGCAATTTCGTGGTTTGCCGCGTCGGCGCTCGCAGTTTGAGACCACGCAGATCCTCCAGTGACTTGACCGGGCGCTTGCTGAGAAACATATGCCCCGGCGTATGCACGAACACAGAGATCAAGTGAACTCCGGAAAACTCATCCGGCGCAAATTTCCGCACATAGTCCCAGGCGGCGCGGCTGGTCGCTTCCGCGTTCGTCATCATGAACGGCAACTCGAACACTTCCATACGCGGGAAGCGTCCCGCCGTGATGCCAGGCAGTGTCCAGACAATGTCGGCCACGCCGTCCTTCGCCTGATCGTAGAGTTGCGGTGCGGTGCCACCCAACTGCATCGCGGGGAAAATTTGAAAGTTGATGCGTCCGCCCGATTCCTTGGTGACTTTTTCGGCCCATGGTTGTATGAAGAATCTCTGCGCATTGGATGTCGGCGGCAGGAAGTGGTGGATCTTGAGAGTGACTTCTTGCGCCAACAGCGGCGCGCGCAAGCCGGCGCAGATCATTACAAGGAGAAGAACGGTCGCGGCGCGGGGTCGCATGCAACGGAACTCGAGAATTTGGATTGTCAGTATAGCGAGTTGTCGCCCCGCGGCGCTTACCATAAGATGCCACGTCGCCGCCCTATATCGGCGCGTTGGCAGGCGTGGCCATTTGCCAGATCCACCCGCATTTCTAGACGGAGAGGGAAACAATAAGATGAAGCGTTTGCTGGGGCTCTTTGCGGTGTTGATCCTAGGCTTGGCGCGCGCCGGCTGGGCGGAAACAAATCCGCTGGTGGGTGTGTGGAAACTCGTTTCCTGGGAAGCCACACGCGTTAGCAACGGTGACAAGCGCCTGCCCTTTGGCAGAAGCTTGGATGGTCGCATCAGCTATGACGAACGCGGCAATATGTCGGCGCAGGTGACGCAGATTCATCGCCAGCCCTTCGTCACCGATTTCATGGGAGGCGCGCGCCCCGATGAAACGCAGCTCGCGTTCCACACCTATATCGCCTATTTCGGCAAGTACTCCGTGGATACGAAGGAAGGGCTGATCGTGCACCACGTCGAAGGTAGCTTGTTTCCGAACTGGGTCGGAACCAAACAAGAACGCCACTTCCAACTTGACGGGCGTCGCCTAAGTTTGCGCACGCCGCCGATGGCGATGAACGCGGGTTACAAGGAAGTGCACACTCTGATCTGGGAGAAGATTGAGTAGCACCAAGCTACTGGGCCTCAGCCTCTTTCTTCTTTTGCTCGGCGCGCATGTATGCCAGCACCGCCGCAATGTCTTCTTTCGACAGCTTGTCGCCGAAAGCGCCCATCGGTGTTCCGGCGATCCCTTCAGTGATGTTTTTGAGGATCTCTTCGTCCGTGGCGCCGCGCTTGAACTTGCCGCATACGATGCAGGGCGCGCGTCCGCCGCGGCCGCCGGCGCCGTGGCAAAAACCGCTGCAGTTCTCGCCATAACGCTGCTTGCCGAGTTCGATCGCTTTCGCTTCAGTTTCGTCGGCGCGCGCCAGTCCGGCACAAAGTGAAAACAAAGCGGCGCAACATGCGGCGAGCAAAGCGCTGACGCCGAGACGGCCAATGAACACGGTGCTGATCATAGCTTCAACCCTTTTGCGGATTTGTTGCGCGAAGGTCCATATTACCTGTGCGCCGAGACCCACTACAACGCCGGCGATGATACTGGCGCTGACCGCACTGCCACGTGACGCTGCTCGCGCAGCGCGATTCGCGAGAGTATAAGTCTGTAAACTTGGCTCAAAGCCATTCATCATCAATTACTGGTAGCTGTTTATGCTAGGAGATGCCGTAGCGGTGCGCCCACGCCAGGCCCTGCCTGGTTCCGGCGCACGGCCGGTACTCGCAACCAATCCAACCGTCGTAGCCGAGTTCGTCGAGCAGATCGAACACGTACGGGTAGTGAATTTCACCGACGTTGGGCTCGTGGCGGCCGGGGACACCGGCGATTTGCAGGTGCCGCAAGAGCGGCAAGTTTTCCTTGATCGTGCGCGCGAGATTACCTTCCAGAATCTGCATGTGGTAGCAGTCCAGATGCAATTTCAAGTTGGGATGCGCGGCGCGCTCGATGATCGCGCGCGCTTGATGCGAGTAGTTGAGAAAATAGCCGTGCATGCCCTGCGTGGTGTACGCTGCGCCGCCCTGCACGACGCCGAAGGATTTGTTGATCGGTTCGATCACGGCGGTAATGCCGGCGCCTTGCAAAACCTCCGCGGCGTAACGCAGGTTATCGACGTAGACGCGCTCGGCCTCGGCGCGCCGCGACTCATCGGACAGCACGCCCGCCATGACGTGCACCGTATCGCACCTCAGCGCACGCGCGTAGCGCAGCACTGGCTCGAAGCTGGCGCGAAACTCCTCTTCGCGTCCAGGCACGGCGGCGAGGCCGCGATCGCCTGCGTTCCAGTTGCCCATGGGCGCGTCGAACAACACCATCTGCAGCTGGTGGCGCTGTAGCTGATCGGCCAGCGCCTCGGGCGGCCAGTCGTATGGCACTTGAAACTCGACTGCCTTGAAGCCCGCTTGCGCCGCAGCCTGAAAACGCTCCAAGAACGGTACCTCAGTAAACAAGTAGTGCAGATTCGCGGCGAACTTGGGCATGGCTATTGATAGCTTCTCTGGTCAACGAAGTTTGAGGCGGCAAGGTTAAACTAAGCGCCAACTCTAGAGAAGCGCCGCCGCCATGATCTTCGCCCGCCTATTTGCCATTGCTGCCGCACTGCTCGCCGCGCTTGTGCCCTGTGTGCCGCGCGCGCAGGAGTTCCCGAACAAGCGTCTGACCATCGTCGTGCCATTTCCGGCCGGCAGTCCCGCAGACGTGCGCGCACGCATTATCGCGACGCATCTGGCGCCACGCTTGAAGCAGCCCGTCATCGTCGAGAACCGCCCCGGCGCGGGGGGCAACATCGCGGCTTCCTTGGTCGCAAAAGCCAAACCGGATGGCTACACGCTGCTCTACGCCAACAGCGGACAATTGGTCATCAATCCGCACGTGTACCGGGATCCCGGTTTTGGCGGCGTTAAGGATTTTGCGCCGATCACGCAGCTGGTCAATGTGCCTCTCGTGCTGATCGCGAACAATGAGGTCCCGGCCCATTCCCTGCGCGAACTGATTGCCCTGGCGAAATCCAAGCCGGGCAAGCTTAGCTATGCTTCCAGCGGCATCGGCACGCCGCAGCATGTCGCTGGCGAGCAACTCAAGAAAGCTGCGGGCATCGATCTCCTGCATGTGCCTTACAAAGGTGAAAATTTGTCGGTGAACGATTTGCTCAACGGCCAGGTGTCGATGATGTTCGGCACGCCGGTGAGCACGCTGCCGCTGATCAAAGCGAATAAAGTCCGAGCCATGGCGGTGGGCACGATCAAGCGTCTGCGCTCGCTGCCGCAAACACCGACGATCGCGGAGGCGGCGCTGCCGGGCATCGAGGCGACCACGTGGGCGGCGATCGCCGCGCCCGCCAACACGCCCGCGAACATCGTGGCACTGCTCAACAAGCACATCACCGAGATCATGCTCAGTGCGCAAGTGAAGGATAACGAAGACGCAGCGGGCTACGAAGTTATCGCCAACTCGCCCGAGCAAGCGGCGAGGGTTTTCGAGCAAGAGTTTGCGCGCTACGCGAAACTGATTTCAGAATTGAGATTGCGCGTCGAGTAACAACGTGAGAGTGGCGCAAGGCCCACCGCCTGTCGCTGGGGCTAACCGTATCTGTGTCGCGCCAACCGACTCAATCAAGTAAGCGCATCTGTCCAGTTGCTACCGCGGCTTGATCAAAAGTAAGCAC
>CAZAWU010000192.1:3865-7585 GCA_964488915.1 uncultured Burkholderiales bacterium | reverse complement strand
CCGCTTGAGCGGCGCGGGGAAGATCGTCGTATTCGGCTGTGCTTGCGCGAGCGATGTCGAGCAATTGCGCGACGCGCGCACCGCCGTGCTGAGTCTGCTGTGCATCGGCATGCTGCCGCCATCGTTCATCGAGTACGCCATACGCTATGGCGCTGACGGCGTGTTCATCACCGGTTGCCGCGAAGGCGCTTGCACTTATCGGCTGGGCAATCGCTGGACGGTCGAGCGAATTCGGGGCGAGCGCGAACCGCATTTGCGCCAAACCGTGCCAGGGGAGCGCCTGCGTGTAAAGTGGGCAGGCGCTGGAGACTTCGCGCAACTGCTGCGAGAGCTTGCTGAGTTTCGGCAATCGCTGCTCCGAGCATCGACACCGCCGCTTCACAAGGAGCTCGCATGAGTAAGCTAAATCCGAGGATGAACGAGCCGATTGTCCGGCAACGGTCCTGGCCGGCATCGATGCAACGCACGATGCACTCCGTAACCTTCGATCTGATCGTGCCGGTTGATGAACGCCGCTCCTTGGCGATCGGTTGGTTATATCTTGGCCTCGTGGCGCTGCTCGCGGCCGGTTTGTTTTCCATCTTGCTGGTGCTCTCCCGCACTCCGCATCTGCAGCACATTTTCCCGGTGGCTGATTTCTTTCGCGTTGCGCTGGTCGTTCATGTCGACTTCTCCGTGCTCGTATGGTTTCTCGCCTTCGCCGGCGTGCTATGGAGCGTGAACAACAAAGCGCGCGCCATGAGCCTGGGGTGGGGCGCGCTGGTACTCACCGGACTCGGCGCCGCGGCGATGGGGATCGCGCCGTTCGTTGGTGCGCCGCGGGCGGTTATGAGCAACTACATCCCTGTCCTGCAGCAGCCGCTGTTCCTGCTGGGGCTGGCAATCTTTGCGGCCGGATTCGCGTTACTGGTGTTGCGCAGTATGCTCACGGCACAGCGGGTCGGTGTGCGGCCTGACGGCGCCGCGGCGCTGCAGTTTGGGTTGAATGCGGCTGCGGTATCCGGTGCGGTAGCCCTGCTGGCGTTTGGGTGGTCCTACTTGAAGCTGCCCCTTACCCTGGACGCCAAGGCTTACTATGAACTGCTGTTCTGGGGCGGCGGTCACGTACTTCAGTTCACCTACACGTTGATGATGATGGTGGCGTGGCTGTGGCTCGCGAGCGCGATGGGCGCGAGCGTGCCGTTGTCTCCGCGCGTGGTGCTGCTGCTGTTTGCGATCGGCCTCGTTTCAGTTTTTGCGACGCCCGTTGTCTATTTGGCCTACGACATCGGATCGGTCCAACACCATCAAGCGCTTACTTGGTTGATGCGCGTCGGCGGAGGTCTGGCGATTGGACCGCTCGTCGCCGCGATAGTATGGGCGTTGATACGTACACAGCCGGAGTCGGCGCAGGCGCGGGCGGCACGCGCTGCGCTGGTCACGTCGCTGCTGTTGTTCTCTCTGGGAGGATTGATCGGTTTTGCCATTCAGGGAAGCAATGTGAAGATCCCGGCGCACTACCATGGGTGCATCGTTGGCGTCACGTTGGCGTTGATGGGGGTTACCTATCATTTGTTGCCGCGCCTTGGGTTTGCCGATGCTTCGGCCGGCTGGGCGAGCAAGCAGATCTACTTGTATGCGGCGGGGCAACTGCTGCATGTCGCCGGTTTGGTATGGTCTGGAGGTTACGGCGTGCAACGCAAAATCGGCGGCTCCGCGCAAGTGCTGCGCAGCACCGAGGAAGTGGCTGCCATGGCACTGATGGGCCTCGGCGGCCTGGTTGCAATCATCGGCGGCATCATGTTTCTAGTGATCGTCGGCGCCGCCATCGGGCGCCGGACTCGAGCGGGGGCAGCAAATGCTACCGGCCGCTGAACAAGAGCGGCGGCGAAGCTTGCTCGCGCGCTTGGCGCTCATGAGCACTGCGCTGGTGGTGATCGTCGTTCTAGCGAGCGCGTACTTGCGGCTGGCGAATGCGGGGCTCGGATGCGCCGATTGGCCGCAGTGCTATGGGCGTCTCCAATCGAACGAGGCAGTCACCGTGCCCTTGCTGCAAACGCTGGTCCGCGGCACGCACCGGTTGGCGGCCATGATCGTCTCGGTGCTCAACCTGCTGATCGCTTACCTGTGCTGGACACGCGAGCCGCATTCGCTCAGTAGTCGCGGCAGCGCAGTGATCATCGTGGTGCTCACGATCTTTCTGTCGCTGCTTGGGAGAGCGACCAAAGGCGCCTACTTGCCGGTGGTCACGCTTGGAAATTTGCTAGGTGGCTTAGCGCTGCTGGGGTCGTTGTGGTTCGTGTGGCTGAGCAGCACGTCGCCGCCCGGCGCGGCGGCGGCTAAATACCGCTTGGCCGGGAGGGCCAAGCTGAATCTTGCCCTGGTGGTGTTTCAGATCGCGCTCGGCGCGTTGCTGACGGCGCGCTTCAGTGGCCCAAGTTGCAGTGGCTTCCCGGACTGCAACGGGACTTGGTGGCCGGCTGCGGTTTCCTGGACGGAACTGAATCCGTTCCGTGCGCTTCAGTACCATCCGGACGGGACCATCGTGACTACGCCGGCGATGCAAGCCCTGAACATGTTGCATCGTGCAGCCGCTGTTCTGGTAGTGTGCAGCGCCGCCTTGCTGGCGTTCCCGGCGCTGCGCGAGCGCAAGGCACAACGTGCGGCGCTGGGCCTGTTAGCTGCCACGGCGTTTGCGGTTGGCGTGGGGATCGCGGCGGCGCAGAGCAGTTTTCCGCTTGCCGTGGTGTTGGCGCATAATGCCGCGGCCAGCCTGCTCTTGCTGGCGTCGTTGGCGATGTACTACCGCGTTTCGTCTCCTTGATCCGTATCAAGGCGAGACGCTACGTCGCCCTCCTACACTACGAAGGTATGCAAGGAGGGCAGGGGGCGAAAATGAAAGTATCCATCAGAATTGTCGGCGCAGTGCTCGCAATGAGCGGGCTGTTTGTACCGGCGCTCGTCGCGGCCGCGGAAACGCAGCAGGCAACATCGGCGACGGAGGCGCTCACCGGCGGTAAGCTGCTTCTCAACCTGCGCCCGCGCTACGAGTTCGTCGATCAGGACGGCAAACCGGAAGACGCCAAAGCGTTCACCGTGCGCTCGCTGTTCGGATGGGAAACCAAACCGTGGCATAGCTTTTCGCTGACCGCGCAGGCGATCAACGTCAGCCGAATTGGCAGCAAGGACTACAACGATCAAGCGGCGCAAGCAGCCGCCTCGCGCTTTCCGCTGGTAGCCGATCCAAACGAAAGCGACATCAACCAACTGTTCGTTGATTACACCGGTTTGCCTAAGACGCGCATTCGCGCAGGCAGGCAGGCGATCAAGATCGACAATGTGCGCTTCATCGGTAACGTGGAGTTCCGCCAAGTGATGCAGGTCTTCGGTGGCGTTTTGGTGGAGAACAAGAGCCTGCCCAACACCGAGTTCCTGCTCGGCCATATGGAGCGAGTCAAGAGCATCAATGCGACCGAGCGCAAGGCGCAAGTAGAAATCCTCCACGCTGCCTACCGCTGGAGCCCGAACGACAGCGTGATCGGCTATGCGTACTTGCAGGACGATCCCAAACTGGCTGGCGCGGCCGCGAATGTGAACGATCTGTCGAATCGCATCCTCGGCATTCGCTTCGACGGCGCGCACCCATTCTCGGAGAAGTTCGCCCTGCTTTATACCGCCGAGTACGCCAAACAGGACGACTACGCCGATGGCGATGCCAAGATCGATGCGGACTACTACCAC
>CAZAWU010000192.1:0-3765 GCA_964488915.1 uncultured Burkholderiales bacterium | reverse complement strand
CAACTCCTCGGTAAGGTGGAGTACGCGGACTACCAAGCCGGCGACGCTGCCGGCGGCAAGCGCGACACGACCAAGATTTGGTTGACGCTGATCTACAATTACTAGGGAACCTCGCCCCTATCCGTAGCGGAGTAAACTTCCCCGCCGAGCTGCGCAGGCTTCTTGCTCTGTGCTGTCGCGTGCGCAATCAATGGGAGGAGATCCGCGATGTACGAAACGCTGAAATTGGAGCTGGACGGGCGCAGAGCAACGGTCACGCTGAACCGGCCGCAGCAGCGCAACGCGATGTCGACGCATCTGCTCAAAGAGATGATCGACTGCGCCAGCCTGCTAGCGGCAAGAAGCGATATTGATGTCGTGCTCGTGACGGGCGCGGGTGGCTGTTTCTCCGCGGGCGCCGATCTGAAGGACAAACAGCGCTGGAGCAATCCCGATGCCTCTTTCAATCAGCAGCGCGAGATCGCTTCCCTCGGCATGCGTATGGCCCGTGCCTGGGAAGAGTTGCCGCAGATAACGATCGCGGCAGTAGAAGGCTATGCCATCGGCGGCGGATTGGCTCTATGCGTCGCGCTCGATTGGCGCGTGCTGGCGCGCGATGCGTTTGTCGCGTTGCCGGAGATTGCGCTCGGTATTCCTCTAACTTGGGGCACCATCCCGCGCCTGGTTAATCTGGCCGGTCCGGCGAAGGCAAAGCGTCTCACCATCCTGTGCGAGCGTGTAGGCGCAACGGAGGCGCTGGAAATGGGAGTGGTCGACTATATCGCCGAGCCCGGCGCGGCGCTCGCTAAAGCGCGCCAGGTCTGCGATGCAGTGCTTGCCATGCCAAGCCACTCCGTGCGCATGAGCAAAGAAGCGGTCAATGCGTTCGCCAATCTGGGCGCCCAAGCGGCGGGTTATATGGCACACGATCAGTTTGCGCTCGCCGCCGCAAGCGCCGAGTCAACGGCCGCGCGTGCCGCGGCGCTGGATAAATCGAAACCGGCCTGAACGTAGCCGTCCCGCAGCGTCAGATCTGGATTTGGATGATGGCCGAACGATATCGATACAGCTTCGAGGAGTTCAGGTGAAACTTTCGGGTAAGGTCGCGTGGATCACGGGCGCCGGCTCAGGTATTGGCAAAGCGGCGGCGATCGCTCTTGCGCGTGAGGGCGCGCAAGTGATCTTAAGCGGCAGGCGTGAAAGTGCGCTGAGAGAGTCCGCAGACGCCATCACGGCAATAGGCCAGAGCGCGGAAGTGCACGCCGCCGATCTCAGCAACGCGCAAGCCGCGCAGCGCATCGCGCAGGCGATCCACATGCGCCACGGCCGTATCGACATCCTCGTCAACAACGCCGGTGTGAACATTACGAAGCGCGCCTGGCGCCAGCTTGAACCTGCGGGTGTCGATGAAGTGATCGACGGCAACCTTTCCAACGCGTTCTACTGTGTGCTCGCCGCACTGCCGATGATGCGCGCACAGAAGGATGGCGTGCTGATCCACACCGCTTCCATGGCCGGCCGCTGGATCGGGCCGCTGTCCGGCCCGGCTTACACCGCCGCTAAGCACGCCGTAGTCGCAATGAGTCACAGCCTAAACAGCGAAGAGTGCGTCAACGGTATTCGCTCCACGGTGGTGTGCCCAGGCGAAGTCGTCACGCCGATCTTGGACAAACGTCCGGTGCCGCTCAGCGCGGAGGATCGCGCCCGCATGCTACGCGCAGAAGACGTCGCGGATCTGATCGTGTACGTTGCGTCGTTGCCTGCGCGGGTGTGCCTGAACGAAGTTTGGATTACCCCAAGCTGGAATCGCGGATACGTCGCGGCGTTGACCAGGCAATAGGGGTGATTCGCACCGGTCGCAAAGCGGGTCGGCCGTGAGCGGCATTTCGATGTCCGAAAACGGCGAGTATTCCTCCGCCAACGCGCGCATAATGCGCGCATGGAACTCGATGCGTTGACTTGCTACCGGGCGGTAACCGCAAAAGATGCGCGCTTCGACGGGCACTTCTTCGTCGCGGTGACTTCGACGCGTATCTATTGCCGGCCGATCTGCCGTGTCAAGACGCCGATGCAGAAAAATTGCCGCTTCTTTCCGAGTGCAGCTGCGGCGGAAGCAGCGGGTTTTCGTCCCTGTCTGCGTTGCCGGCCGGAATTGGCCCCCGGCAATGCGGGCGTGGACGCCAATTCGCGTTTGGCGCGTGCCGCAGCGTTGCGCATGGAGCATGAAGCGCTTAACGGCGAGGGCGTGGAAGCGCTTGCCGCGCGTCTCGGCGTGAGCGATCGTCATTTGCGCCGCGTGTTCGACGCCGAGTTCGGCGTCGCGCCGATTGCGTTTCTGCAGACGCAGCGTCTGCTGTTGGCGAAACGCCTGCTCACCGACACGGCGCTGCCGATCACGGAGATTGCGCTGGCAAGCGGCTTCAACAGCGCGCGGCGTTTCAATGCGCTGTTCCGCGAGCGTTACCGGCTCAATCCGCGCGATCTGCGCAAGCGCGTGGCCAGCCCGGCCCATCCCGATGCACTGGCCTTCGAATTGAGTGTGCGTCCGCCCTACGACTGGGCGGCATTGATAAGTTTTCTCGCGCAGCGCGCGATCGACGGTGTCGAAGCGTGCGACGACAAGTGCTACCGGCGCACAGTGCGCCTGCTCCAGGGCGGCGTCGAGCACACCGGTTGGGTCGAGATCAGCGCGATGGCAAAAAGACCGGCGTTGACCGTGCGGCTATCGAGTTCGCTAGCCCGAGTGATCCCCGCCGCGCTGACCAAAGTGAAAGCGCTGACCGATGTCGCGTGCAATCCCGCGGAAGTTGCCCGGAGCTTGGGCGAGCTGGGGGCGCGCCACCCTGGTATGCGTGTGCCGGGTGCATTCGATGGTTTCGAAATCGCAGTGAGGGCCATCCTCGGGCAACAGATCACGGTCAAGGCGGCGCGCACACTCGCCAAGCGCTTCGCCGCGGCGCTGGGCGATCCGATCGCCACGCCTTGGTCTGAGCTGACGACGCTATTTCCGACCGTGCAGCGCGTCGCTGGCGCCACAGCCGGCCAGATCGCCAAGCTGGGTATCGTCGGTGCGCGCGCCAAGTCGATCATCGCGCTGGCGCAAGCGCTGGCCGAAGGCAAACTGCATCTCGATCCCAGTGCGCCAGTCGAAGCGACGCTGGACGCGCTGCGCGATTTGCCCGGCATCGGCGAATGGACCGCGCAGTACATCGCGATGCGCGCGCTTGGCTGGCCCGACGCATTTCCGCATTCGGATCTCGGCGTGCTGAAGGGGTTGGCCGTGGCCAGCCCGAAAGCCGCGCTCGCGGCAAGCGAGAAATGGCGGCCGTGGCGCGCGTACGCGGTGATGCATTTGTGGAATTCACTCAGTCATTGAGGTGAAAGCATGCACTACTACGATTTCTATGATTCCCCCATCGGCAAGATGTTGTTGACGGCCAGTGAGGCGGGAGTGACCGGCGTGCATTTCGTGGGCGAGAAGTATTACCCGCAGATCGACCCGGCGTGGCGGCGCGACGCTAACGCCGAGTTCATCGCTGCGGCACGTGCCCAGTTGCAGGAATATTTCACCGGCAAGCGCAAGCGCTTCGACCTGCGACTCGCGCCGGAAGGCACGCCGTTTCAGCGCAAGGTTTGGCGCGCGCTTATCGAAATTCCGTTCGGCGCCACGCGCAGCTACGGCGACATCGCCGCGCGCATCGGCGCGCCGACAGCGTCGCGCGCCGTGGGTGCGGCAAATGGCCGCAATCCGATATCGATCATCGTGCCGTGCCATCGCGTGATCGG
>CAZAWU010000191.1:5733-7590 GCA_964488915.1 uncultured Burkholderiales bacterium | reverse complement strand
AGCGCTGCCCGATCTTCGCGCTCGAGCTTGGCGAACGCCTCACGTGCCAGCGTTGCTTCGCCGCCGTGCCAGAGAATCGCTTCAGTGAAGTTGCGCGCGCGCCCGTCATGCAGGAAAGCGCCTGCGCCGTTCACGGTTTCGGACAGACCGATGCCCCACAGCGGCGGCGTGCGCCATTCGCTGCCGGTCGCGAGAAAGTCCGGCCGGCCGTCACTCAATTCTTCCCCCATATCGTGCAGTAGAAGATCGGTGTAAGGCCGGATGATTTGCTGCGCAAGTTGCGGCAGTTGTGGATACTCCCCAGTTTTGAGTTCGGGTACATGGCACGCAGCGCAATGCGCAGCGACGAATAATTGCTCGCCGCGGCGCACTTGTTCATCGTCCGGATTTCGGCGCGCGGGGACGGAGAGCGCGCGCAGGTACAACTCGGTCGCTTCCAGGCGCAACTGCGTGATTTCCAGGCGCGTGGCGAACATACCCGTGCTGCCGCCGGTGTTTAGTTCGAGGCAATCTTTCTGCACTGGGGGGCAGTTTTGTTTGGGATAGACCGGCGTGCTCAAACCGAGATCGTTGATGAATGCGGCGGCGACTTGCTCGCGCAAGCTGCCGTGATTGGCCTTGAGGCCAAAGCGGCCGAGCGCGGTTTTCTGCTGACTTTCGTCCCACACGAAATTGGCGCGCCCGCTCACGCCGGGGGCTGGCTCGCGCGCGGCGAGCGCAAGGATCGCTTCTTCCGGTACGGCTTCGAGCAGACCCATACCAATGAGGGGCGGCGCTAGGCGCGCGCCCATGAGCGTGCCTGGCCCAAGCGCTCCGAAGGCGAGCTTATCAACGGTGACGGTTGGCGCACGCAGTCTCACTTCTTCGCCATCGTCTAACTTCACGCTGCGTTCTTGCCACGCGACGTTGATTTGCCCTTCCGCCGGCGCGTTGCCCTTCACGCCGAAGTTCTGCAGTTGATCGCCATAATTCGGATGCGGCTGCGGCCCGCCGTGCGGCCCAGCTTCGCTTAGGCTCAGGCGCACGACTAAGTTGAGTGCAGGTTCGTACGCCACCGGGATGTGATGATCGCGTGCCTCGCCCTGAGGGTTGGCGGGGGGGCGCTGTGGACTACCCGGCGCGACGCCGCGCCCGTTGTTGGCATGGCAGATGTTGCAAGCTTGCGCGTTCGAGGTCGGGCCGCGACCGAACTCGGCGTTCTCGAACCAGAAAAAGGCCCAACGGTTGTGGAACATGCGATGCCCGAGTGCAAACAGTTCCGTTTGCTGCGCGTCGAGACCGGGAAGCGGACGCGAGTAAGCGGATTCGGCATCGTTGCCGTTGCCAGCGCGAGCCGGCGCGGTTGTGCTCTCGGCGGCTTGCAGCCATGCGGCGGCGGGGGCGAGGCAGAGCGCGCCGATTGCAATCTTCTGGACTAAGCGCGGCATCACGCGATTCCTTCTTCTACAGTCGCAATCCAACCATTTTCTAACCGTAGCACGCTTCCAGCTTGACCTGGATCAACGCGTATCATGCGCTCGCGCAATAGAAACGGCACAGGTAATATAATTCTGCTCAACCGTTGCTCAAGCTGGAATCGTCATGCCCATTTTCGAGTACATTTGCTCGGATTGTTCGGAACACTTCGAAGCGCTGGTGCGCTCCAATCGCGGCGCCGTGTGCCCTAAGTGCAAAAGCTCAAAGCTGCAAAAGCAGCTTTCCGTGTTCGCCGCAAATACGAAGAGCGGCGGTGAACCGGCGGCTGCCATGGCCCCCTCGGCCTGCATGACTTGCGGCGACCCCCGAGGCCCTGGCTCCTGCAGTATTAATTGACTTTCGCGGCGCCGCCGCGAAAGTCATCCCGGCGCAGGCCGGGAT
>CAZAWU010000191.1:0-5633 GCA_964488915.1 uncultured Burkholderiales bacterium | reverse complement strand
GGCGCCGCCGCGAAAGTCATCCCGGCGCAGGCCGGGATTCTGTTTCCCTAGGGTCAGTGTGACCGCGCAAGTTGGGTTTGCGCCGACATCACCGCAGCACGGACTTCGGCGAGGCCTCCAACCGCGTAACGACGATCTTGGAGCGATCGAGCATTTCGTCGACCGCCGGCTTGAACTCGTTGTTCCACTGCGGATCTTCGTAGACGGCTTTGTACAGCGCTTTGCGCTCCTCTTCGCTTTCGAAGCGCCGCATCCAGATGTAGTGATCAGGTTGTTCCTGGTCGATCCAGCTGCCAACGATCACCATGCCGCGCGCGACCTGGTAGGGAATGATCTTCTCTTCCATCAGCTTGACCCAGCGCTCGCGCTTACCGTCTTTGACCCGGTACTGGCGTAGTTCGAAGAATGCCATTGCGTCCTCCATGCTGTGAGCGGGGAGGAAGTCTAACAACGCGTGCCGAGGCGCGCTAGCGCTGCGCGTTGGGTGGAGGCTGTCGCAAATGTGGGCGTAAGTGAGCCGGAAGCCGGGCCGAACGCTGGATCTCCAGACCGAAGATTGAACGCACCACGGGGTGAGCGCGTCGGCGCGCCCAATCAAGGCCCGCGCACGTCGGCGCTACCCGGCGAGCGGCGTGGCCGCGCTGTTGCAGATGCCGAAGGGAAGGTTCCAATGCACTCTCCTTGTTGAGATACGCTTGCCTTCGCCGGCCTTGGGCCGGCAAAGAGAAACTCAGTTGCTTGGAACAGCTACTTCTTGACTGCTGAATATTGCAATGTCGAAATATGCAAATTTCAACGTTGCCAAGTGTACAGTCAAACAGTCACAGCACAACATCTGTCCAACCATCGCTTAACGAAATGTTGCGTTTGTGTGCGTGAACGGAAAAAAGTAACGCCGCCGGAGTCACTCCGGCGGCGTTACTGTTATATCTATCTAGCGGAATATCGCGGTGGTTCTTACTGCTTGACGGCGGCTCCATCCAGTATAGTCTGAAGCTCGCCTGACTGATATTGCTCCATCATGATATCCGCGCCCCCGACAAACTCGCCGTTGACGTAGAGCTGCGGAATTGTGGGCCAGTTAGCAAACTCCTTGATGCCCTGGCGAATCTCGGCGTCTTCCAACACGTTGACCGTAGCGAAATCCTTCACGCCGCATGCGTTGAGGATTTGCACTGCGCGCGCGGAGAAACCGCACATCGGCGCCTGGGGGGTGCCCTTCATGTAAAGCATGACCGAGTTGCTAGTCACTTGCTGCTTGATCTTCTCTTGAACGCTCATTGCACTATCTCCGGATGATTCGTGCTAACCATGCTACCGGCGCAAGCACGGGTGGTCAAATAGGCCGCACTAAAGTTGCTTCACCTGCTGAATCAGCTGGTTGACCGCCTCTTGACCCGACCCATAGAACATGCGGCAATTGGGGAGGTAGAACAACGCATTCTCCACGCCGGAGAACCCCGCGCCTTTGCCGCGCTTGATGACTATGACATTCTTGGCATAGTCGACGTTCAAAATCGGCATGCCGTAAATAGGACTGCTCGGGTCGGTGCGCGCCACGGGATTGACGACGTCGTTCGCGCCAATGACCAGCACCACATCCACGGTGTTGAACTCGGGGTTGATCTCGTCCAAGTCTTGAATTAACTCGTAGTCCACGCCCGCTTCCGCCAGCAGCACGTTCATGTGCCCCGGCATGCGCCCGGCCACCGGGTGGATGGCGAATTTGACTTCGATATCCTTTTCCTTGAGCAGCTTGGTCAGCTCCCACACCTTGTGCTGCGCCTGCGCCACCGCCATGCCGTAGCCTGGCACGATGACGACTTTCGAGGCGTAAGCCAGCTGGATCGCCGCATCTTGTGCTTCGATCGCCTTCTGCTCGCCTTCGATCTGTTGGCCACCGCCTTGCACGCTGCCAGCGGTGAGCAATTTCGCGATCGGACGGTTCATCGCTTTCGCCATCAACTGCGTCAGCAGCGTGCCCGCCGCGCCGACTACGATGCCGGCGATGATCATCGCGTAGTTCTGCAGCACGAAGCCTTCGAAGCCCACCGCCAAACCGGTGAACGCGTTGTACAGCGAAATGACGACCGGCATGTCCGCGCCGCCAATCGGCACTGTCATCAAAACGCCGTAGAGAAGCGCGAGCAGGAAGAACACGATGACGATCGTGGTGCTGGCGTGCGCGGAAGTCACGATCATGATGCCGAGCACGATGGCCGCCAACAGCACAGCGCCGGAAATCAAGTTGTGCGCCGGCAGCGCGTACGTCTTGTTCATCCAACCTTGCAGCTTCAAGAACGCGATCACGCTGCCGCTGAACGACACCGCACCGATCAGCGCGCCCAGCACGGCCAAGGTCATCACGACCGGGCCGTGATGTCCGCCCTTGAGTAGCTCCACCGCCGCGATCGCCGCCGCAGCACCGCCGCCCATACCGTTGTAGATCGCGATCATCTGCGGCATGTCGGTCATTGCCACGCGCTTGCCCGACCACCACGCCAGCCCGCCGCCGATGGCGATGGCGACGATCATCCAAGTGAAGTTGCCGAGACCCGGATACAAGAACGTAAACAGCGTGGCTACCAGCATGCCGACGCCGGCCCAGACGATGCCGCCCTGCGCTGTGAGCGGCGAGCTCATGCGCTTCAAACCCGTGATGAACAGAATCGCGGCGACGAAATAGCTCGCCTGCACGAGGAACATGCGTACGGATTCGCTCATTTAGTGCGAGCCTCCGCTTTTGCTTTCGCTGCCCGGTTTTTTCTGGAACATCGCCAGCATGCGCTCGGTGACGACGTAGCCGCCGACCGCGTTCATCGCGGCGAGCGCCACGGCGAAAAAGCCGATGGCGATTTCAAGACCTGTGCTTGCGCGTCCCAGCGCGACCATCGCGCCGACTAACACGATGCCGTGCACGAAGTTGGAGCCGGACATGAGTGGCGTGTGCAGGATAACCGGCACGCGCGAAATGATCTCGTAGCCGGTGAAGGCGGCTAGTAGGAATATGTATAGTGCTGGCCAGGTTTCGTTCATGGTTATGATTCCTTGGTGTTCCGGTTGGGGGCGGTGCGACGTACTTGCGCTGAACCCCCATCCCAACCTTCCCCCTACAAGAGGGAAGGGGCTTTTAGTTCCCTCCCCTTTCTAGGGGGAGGGCTAGGGTGGGGGTTGGACCTGCGCAGAAGGCACAGCGCATCATCACACCCCCTCTACCGCCTTGCGTGTCGCCTCATGCGCAATCGCGCCTTGATGCGTATACAAGCTGCCTTTCAACACCTCATCGTTCCAATCGGGCTTGAGCGCACCTTCCTTATCGATCATGAGTTGCAGCAGCGACAGCAAATTCTTCGCGTACATCTCGCTCGCATGCACCGGCATCGTGCTCGGCACATTGAGCGGGCCGTGAATGGTGACGCCGTGCTCGACCACGGTCTCGCCGGGCTGCGTCAATTCGCAGTTGCCGCCGCCGTCGGCGGCGAGATCGACGATCACCGCGCCGGGTTTCATGCGCTTGACCATGTCGGTGCTGATGATTTTCGGCGCGGCGCGCCCGGGCAGGGCGGCGGTGGTGATCACGGCGTCTGCGTTCGCGACAACTTGCGCAAGCTTCTCCGCTTGCTGTTGTTTCTCTTCCGCAGTCAGCTCGCGCGCGTAACCGCCGCTGCCTTCAGCGCCGCTGACGGCGGAGACGAACTTCGCGCCGAGCGATTCGACTTGCTCTTTCGCCGCCGCGCGTACGTCGTACGCTTCAACGATGGCGCCCAAGCGGCGGCACGTCGCGATCGCCTGCAAGCCCGCCACCCCCGCGCCGATCACCAGCGCGCGCGCCGGACGAATCGTGCCGGCGGCAGTGGTCAGCATCGGGAAGAATTTCGGGCACAACTGCGCCGCCATGAGCGCCGCTTGATAGCCCGCAACCGAGGCTTGTGAAGAGAGCGCATCCATCGCCTGCGCGCGTGTGATGCGCGGCACCAACTCCATCGCCAAGCTGGTGACTTTGCGATCGCGCAGCACCTTCGCCAATTCCGGCTGGCGGCCCGGCGCGAGGAAGGAAATCAGAATCGAACCCTCCGGCAATTGCGCGGCTTCTTGCAACGTCGGCGGTTGCACTTTCAGCACGATGTTGGCGCCGCCGTAAAGCTCGGTTGCGTTACCGGCGAACTGGGTGTCCGCGAAATCGCCATCACGGAAATGCGCGTTCGCCGCGCCGCCCGCTTGCAGCCGCACCTCGGCCTTCATCTGCCGCAGGCGTTTGACTACGTCGGGTGTGAGCGCAAAGCGCCGTTCGCCGGCCAGCGTTTCAGCCGGCACAGCAATCACTACGGCCATGCGACGATCCTCCCAGATCGGTTGGGTAGCCGGTTATTATACCGAATTGTTGCGGTGCAGCAATCTGCAGTTGCTTTTCACTTCAAGGTGCGCGCAGCGCCCCCTGTCCTAGCGACTAGGCCTCCTCGAATGGGCGCCGGGGGCAGGGGGTTCCCCCGTGCTACTTCTTCTCCACCGCGCCGCCTTCTTTGGCCCAAGCGCCGAACCCGCCAGCTATGTGGCAGACGTTCTTGAGGCCCAACACTTGTGCCGTCTGCGTAGAGAGCGCCGAGCGCCAGCCCGCCGCGCAATAAAACACGAACTGCTTTTCCGGCGCGAACACCGGCTTGTAGTACGGGCTGGTCGGGTCGATCCAAAATTCCAACATTCCGCGCGGTGCGTTGAACGCGCCCGGCACTTTGCCTTCACGCTCCAGTTCGCGGTGGTCGCGCACGTCGACGAACACGACGTTCTCGTTGCCGTGCAGTTTCTTTGCTTCTTCGACGCTGATCGTCTTGATCTCGCTTTCGGCTTGTTTGACCAAGTCCATAAAGGTCGGCATGGTGGCTCTCTCAGATTGAGGATGACGCGCCATTATCGCGTAGGTTGGCGGTGAGCGAAGCGAACCCCAACGAGCGCTTTAGCGCGGGGCAAAGCCAAGCAACGGCTCGCCCACATCGCGTGCCAGCGCCAGCACCTTGAACAGCTCGCCCATCTCCGCCGGACTCAGCAGCTTTTGCACCTGCGCCGCCTGCGGCAGATATGCAGCCGTATCGGCTGCATCCGTCTGGGCCAGTAAATCCGTGATACCGCAGCGGATCAAGAATTGCGCTTGCGAAGCGTAGCCGGCGGACCTCAGGCCCGCATCGCTCGCCGCTTGCGCGAGTGCGCTGAAATCGACGTGCGCGGTGATGTCCTGCAAGCCCGGCAAGAAAAACGGATCGGCGTGCGCGCGCTGTTGGTAGTGGCACATGAGTGTGCCCGAACTGCGTTGCTGGTGATAGTACTGATCCGACAAGAAGCCGTAGTCGAATATCAGAAGACATCCTTGCTTGAGTATGCCCCCGAGACTGCGCATCAGCGCCTGCGCGGCGAGGTTGACTTCGCTGGCGTAAGGCAGCGGCAAGTCGTGCGCCGCTTCCAGCGCGCGCGCGGCGGCAAGCAGTTCCCCGCGTGCCGGTTGTTCGCGCCAAACAAAACGCTCGCCCTCCCACGCAACGCCGCGTTCGAAAATGCCATGCTCGCGCCAAGCAACGAGATGCACGGGCAAAGCATCGAATACTTCGTTGGCGAGAATGACGCCGGAGAATGTCTGCGGCAGC
>CAZAWU010000190.1:0-7606 GCA_964488915.1 uncultured Burkholderiales bacterium | reverse complement strand
GCTCAACTACCTCGCGCCCGGCAACGGTCCGGTGCGCACGCGTATCTTCCCACCGAATTGCGGCGTTGCCACCGAGCGGCCGGCGGCGCAAGCCTGCACGGTGCAGATCCGCGACATGCGCGCGAGCAACGAAACCTTTACGCTGGATGAACACGGTTTTTCGCTGCATGTTTGCCCGAGCATGGTGTTGGGGTTTTACGATATACCCGATGTACGCGCGCGCTACTACCCGGAAGTCGAGGCTGCTGTGCGCGAATTGACCGGCGCGCTCGCGGTGTTCATGTTCGATCACAACGTGCGTAGCTCGGCGCGTGCCGCACGCGGGGAACTCAACGTGCGTTTGCCAGCCGATCAGGTGCACAACGACTACACCGAGCGCTCCGGGCCAAAGCGTAAGCGCGACATCCTCGAAGCGGCGGGGCGTTTGGATCTGATGGACCGCCACTTCGCCTTTGTCAATTTATGGCGGCCGATTGTCGGTCCGGTACAGGACAGCCCACTCGCACTGTGCGATGTACGCAGTGTCCGGCAAGCGGATTTCGTGGACACGGAGATTCAGCACTACGGGGAAGACAACCTCACAGTGCCGCGCCATACCGGTGAGATCTACTCCGTGCGATTCAGTCCCGAGCATCGGTGGTACTACGCTTCGGATATGCAGCCGGAAGAAGTGTTGCTGCTCAAATGTTACGACTCGCGCGTGGACGGGCGCGCGCGCTTCATGCCGCACACCGCGTTTCAGAATCCGGCATGTCCGAAGGATTTTGTGCCGCGTGAGAGCATTGAGGCACGCACGCTCGTTGTCTTTGACGAACGTCTCTAGCGACGCCGTTCGTAGCGCGGATTGACGGCGCCAGGCGCGTAATCAGGGGCGGCAGGCCCAGGGCGGTTGTAGTGAACGTTAGCTGGTGCACTGCGAAGTCCCGGATTGCGCGCAATACTAGCGAACTCGTTTTGCGCGGTTGCGCGGGCGCTAATCCGGACTCCGACTAATCCGCAGCACTGCCGTGCCCTCCTGACTCATAAACGGCAGGTTCGACTTCCGAAACTCCCTTTTCGTCGCGCTCAGGGTACGCGGGTGTGTTGAATATTGGGTGATCGCTCTGCCCATAGAGGAAGAAGCCAATCACGAATGGCCCGAGGACGGGCAACAGCCAAACAATCGCGCACTGAGCAAATTTCTGGCCACGCGAATAGTAGCTGCTGCGGATAACAAAAGAGCAAACGACGAAGTTCAGCGCCGCCAGCGCGCCCACCGCCCAGTATGCAAGGACAACAATCTTGGCGTTCACAGCGGTTGATAGCACGCATTAGCGGCGGCAGTCGCGCAATTCAGGGATCCGCGCAGTCGATTCGGAAATCCATAGCGATGGCCATGCGAGCACGCAGTTCTTGCCCGCAACTGCCGCGGGCCTTCGACCTCCTGATTACGGCTGCGCCTAATCTTGGCCACGGCTTTATCGATGCTCGATCAGTTGCCGGCAGGCGGACGCAATCGCCTCCGCACTCATCCCATACTTCGCTCGCAACTTGCCCGTCGGCCCGATCCCGGCGAACTCATCCGGCATGCCGATCATCCGCATGCGCGTGGGCCGTTCTTGCGAGAGTAGCTCCGCCACCGCGCCGCCCAAGCCGCCGGTCAAGTGATGCTCCTCGGCCGTGACGATGCCTCGCGTCTCCTCCGCCGCGGCGAGAATTGCTTGACCGTCCAGCGGTTTAATGGTGTGCATATTCAGCACGCGCGCACCGATGCCTTGCTTGCGCAGTTCATCGGCGGCGCGCAGCGCCATTTCCACGAGCGCGCCGCAGGCGATGATCGTCACGTCGTTACCGGCGCGCAGTTGCGCCGCGCGGCCGACGCGAAAGGGCGCTTTGGCGTCGCTCACGGGCGGCTCTTCAAAGCGGCCGCCGAGCCGCAGGTACACCGGCCCGTCGATGTCCAGCGTGGCGAGCGTGGCCTGAAAGGCTTCGTCCACATCCGCGGGGCAGATGACGGTCATGTTCGGCAAGCTGCGCATCAGCGCTAAATCTTCCAGCGCGTGATGCGTTCCACCCGCCACACCGAGTGAAATGCCGCTGGCGGCCGCGCCGATGACTACGCGCTGCTTAGCGTAGGCGATGTCGTTACGCACTTGTTCCATGCTGCGGGCGGTGATGAAGGGTGCGTAGGCGCACACGTAGGGTCGCATACCAGTGGTAGCCAACCCCGCCGCGATGCCGATGATATTTTGCTCTGCAATGCCGACTTCCACGAAGCGCTCGCGATAACGCTCGATGAAACCGCGGATGCCGACGAGATCTTGCGTGTCGGCGGAGAGCACGACCGCACGGGCTTCGCGCGCGCCAATTTCTAGCAGCGCTTGACCGAACGCCAGTCGTGTCTGGTTGGCGGCGCGCGTTTTCCAGTCGCTTTTGACGTCCGCGGTCGCGTTCATGCGTTCAACTCCGTCATCGCGCGTTGGTAGACTTCCTCGGTCACCATGTTGTTGTGCCACAGGTACGTGTTTTCAGCGAAGCTCACGCCCTTGCCTTTGATTGTGTGCGCGATCAACGCCGTCGGCTTGCCGGCCAGCGGTGTCGCTTCCAACGCATCGACGACTTGCGCCATGTCGTGGCCGTCGCATTCGCGCACGTGCCAGCCGAACGCGCGCCACTTGTCGGCGAGCGGCTCCAGGTCGATCACTTCTTTGACCGACGCGCTCTGCTGCACTTTGTTGTAATCGACGATAGCGGTCAGGTTGTCCAGCTTGTAGTGCGCGCCGGCGAGCGCCGCTTCCCATACGGAACCTTCTTGGATTTCACCGTCGCCCATCATGACGAAGGTATGGAAGCCTAGTTTCTGCATGCGCGCGCCGAGCGCCATGCCGATCGCGATCGCCAGCCCGTGGCCGAGCGCGCCGGTGCACATTTCGATGCCATCCATCTTGATGTCCGGATGCATGCCGAACGGCGACTCGAAATGATAGAAGCGGTCGAGCACGGCGTCGTCGATGAAACCGGCTTGTGCGAGCGCGGCGCCGAGCGCGGCGTTGGCGTGGCCCTTGGAAAGCACGAAGCGATCACGCTCGGGCCACTCCGGGTCATCGGGGCGGACGCGCATGCGATGGAAGTACAGGGCTGCGAGCACATCCGCCGCGGAGCAGGAGCCGCCCATGTGGCCGCTGCCGCCGGCTTTGAGCGCACGCCACACGTTGCGGCGGATCTGTAACGCTTCCGCTTCGAGTTTTTTGATCAGAGCAGGTTTGTCGGTTGCGGTCATTGGTGTTCCCTTAGTTCTTGTGCTGGATGCCGAGTTGCGATCCTGGTGCGGCGCGCGGATCGCGCGGTCCCCATTTGCCGTTCTCCACAGCGTGCAGGAAGTGCAGCACCGCTTGATTGAACAGATCCGGCTCTTCCAAGTTGATCGCGTGTCCCGCGCGCGGCATCACCCACAAACCCGCGCGCGGCATGATGCGCTTGAGCCACACCGAAGGGTCGATACAGGGTTCATCCTCGTCGCCGGTAATGATGAGCGTGGGCACGTCGACACGGCGGATCTGCTCTTCCAGATCCCACAGCGAAGGCCGCTTCGCCTGGTAGCCGCGCATGGTGAGCGCCGAGCCGAGCGTGGAATGCTGCGCGAGCTGGTTGGCGAACTCCTGCCAGCCGCGCGGGTCTTTGTTTTGCAGTTGCACGCGCGCGGAACCCAATGCGTAGCGCTGCGCGGCGACTTCCATGCCGTTTTGCTGGATCAAATCCGCCATCGCCATGGCCTCTTTGCGGAATTGGTCGCGCAGTCCGGGCGGCGCGCCAGAGCCGGTACCAGCGAGGGTGATCGAGCGCGCACGCTGCGGATAGGCCAACGCTACGTGTAGCGTGGCGAAGCCGCCTTGCGATAGTCCGACGATGTGAGCTTGCTCCAGCTTTAGATGATCAAGAATCGCGACGACATCATCGCGTGCGTGCGCCTGAGAGTAGCTGTCCGGATTTTCGGGCACGTCCGAAGGCGGGTAGCCGCGCGCGCTAAACGCGATGCAGCGATACAAGCGGCCGAAGAAACGCACTTGCGTCTCCCAGTTGCGATGGTCCGCCGCGTACTCGTGCACAAACACGAGCGGATAGCCAGTGCCGGTTTCTTCGTAGTAGAGCTTGACGTTGTCTTTCGCGGTTGCGTAGGGCATTGGTCCTCTCCCGGAGTCGTCGTCCCCGCGAAGGCGGGGATCTCAAGCCTCGTAGTTAGATGTTCCCGCCAGCGTGGGAACGACGGCAAACTTACGTGCCTCGGAACTTCGGCGCGCGCTTCTCCAAAAACGCCCGCCGACCTTCTTGGTAATCCTCGCTCGCAAAACAGGCGTCGTACATCGCTTGTACTTTCGCCATATCGCGCTCGCTATCGGGCTTGCCAATTTCTCGAATGGCGCGCTTGGCCGCGGCCATGGTCAACGGCGCGTTGTCGGCGATCAACGCACAGTACTCGGTGAAGCCGGCGTCGAATTGCGCGGCCGGAAAAACTTTGTTCGCCAAGCCGATACGGAATGCTTCCGCCGCGTCGATCTTGCGCGCGGAGAAGAACAAATCGCTAGCGTTGGCCGCGCCGATGACTTCTACCATGCGTTTGATGCCGGCGTACTCGTAGCCGAGCCCCAAGCGCGCCGCGGGCATGCGAAACACCGCGTCCTCGGCGCACAGGCGCAAATCGCAGTTGAGCGACAGCGCCAGGCCGCCGCCGATGCAAATACCGCGGACTTTGGCGAGTGTGGGTTTCGGGCACTCGACCAACGCCGCGCTGGCGGCTTTCAGCGTGGCGTTGTAGCGCTCCAGCGCCTCGCCGCTGCTGCGATTCTTTTCGAATTGAGAGATATCGGCGCCCGCGGAAAATGCCTTTTCGCCCGCGCCGGTGAGCACAATCATGCGCACTTCGGCATCGGCAACGAATTCATTGATGGACGGCACGAACGCCTGCCACATCTCGAAGGCGATGGCGTTCAACTTGGCCGGGTTGGAGAGGATCAGCCAACCGATCGCACCGTCTTTGCGGGCGATGAGCTGCGGCGAGGCGTCTTGCGGTGCGTTCATTAAACCACTCCTTGTTCACGCAGACGCGCGATCGCGCCGTCGTCATAGCCGAGTTCGCGCAGTATCTGCGCGGTGTGCTCACCGAGATCGGGGCTGGCTGTTACCACTGTGGCCGGCGTGCGCGAGAGTTTCACCGGCTGGCTGACCATGCGTTGCGCGCCAAGGCGCGGATGCTGCACCGCCGGCGCGGCACATTGCAAGTGCTGAACTTGCGGGTCGGCGAACACTTCATCCATCTTGTAAATCGGCCCGCTCGGCACACTGGCTTGATTGAGCAACGCGACCAACTCTTTGCTGGAAAACTTCACCGTGGCGCGATTGATTTCCTCGTTCAGTGCGACACGGTTCTTGCTCTTACCGGCGTCACCCTTGAAGCGCTCATCGGCCAGCAAGTCCTCGCGCTGGATGGTTTTGCACAGGCGCTGCCAGTTACCCTCGCCGGAGGCGGCGATGTTGATGTAGCCGTCGCTGGTTTTGTAGACGCTGGTCGGCATGCTGGTCGGGTGATCGTTGCCGGCTTGGGCGGGCACTTCGCCTTGCATCAAATAGCGCGCCGCTTGGAAATCCAGCATCGCGATCATGCTATGCAGCAGGGAGGATTGAACCCATTGTCCCTTCCCGCTTGATTCTCGTTCATATAGGGCAATTAGTATCCCTAAAGCGCAGTACAAACCGCCGCTCGAGTCGGCCACGGCAATGCCCGCACGTACCGGGCCTTGACCCGGCAACCCGGTGATGTGCATAAGCCCGCCCATGCCCTGCGCGATCTGATCGAAGCCGGGACGCTCGCGGTACGGACCGTCCTGGCCGAAGCCCGACACGCTTGCGAGGACGATGCGCGGGTTGATCTTGGCGAGCGATTCGTAATCAAAACCGAGCCGATCTTTCACGTCGGGACGGAAATTTTCGATCAGCACGTCGCTCTGCGCGGCGAGCTTGCGCAGAATCTCGATACCTTCCGGCTTCTTGAGATTGAGCGTCATCGCGCGCTTATTGCGGTGCAGATTCTGGAAATCCGAGCCGTCGCGTGGGCCGCCCATGGACTCGTTCGGATCGACGCCGGGCGGTGACTCGATCTTGATCACCTGTGCGCCAAAGTCCGCCAGCACGCGCACCGCCGTCGGCCCGGCGCGCACGCGCGTGAGGTCGACTACGCGGATATTGGCTAGAGCAGGGCAGCGCAGTGGAGCGGGCATCGTGTGTAAGCTATTGCTTGGGAAGGCTGACTAAGTGCATTATCCTCAAGCTGCGCCAAGGTGACAAATCGGGCGGATATCCGCCCTGTCACGCGGCACCACACCCACGTTTACAGGAAGAATCATGACTAACTATGCAACGCGCATGTTGCTACTGCTGGCGGCCGTTATGTTGTCCGCTTGTAGTTCGATGACCGCGAACACCATCTCCGACAGCGACGACAAACGGCTCATGCTGCAAGGCCACGACCCGGTCGGCTATTTCACCGCTGGCGCACACTTGAAAGGCGATCCCGGCATTAAGACAGAGCACGAGGGTTTGGTCTACCGCTTTGTGAGTGAAGCGAACAAACAGGCGTTCCTCAAGGAGCCAGCCAAGTACATCCCGCAATACGGCGGCTTCTGCACCAACGGCATCGTCTACGCCATTCCGTGGGGCGGCGATGCGGACACCTGGGAGATCATCGACAACAAGCTCTACATCTTCGGCGGCCACGGCTCGAAGAACTACTTCATGATGGACAAGGAGCGCAACCTAGCGCTGGCCGAAAAGTACTGGGCCGAAGAAGTGAACGGCAAGAATCCATTCATTCAACGCTACAAGCGACTAGTTTTTCGCGTGCCGCATTACAAGACCGGCGACGAGTTGCAGGCGGAATGGGCGGCGAAGCAGGGGGCAAAGAACTAGCGCAGCCGGAACGAACCGCGAATGCGCGCGGAGCGCGCGCAGAACGGGCTCGGAGACGGCGAAGCCAGCCTTCGGCTCGATCGCGTGCAAGGCCGCGCCGATGAGCGCGGCATAGCAATCTCTAACGCTCGACTTGCAGGTCTTCCAAATCCCGGTCGTAGGCTGCCGGTGTCTCGCCCGACGGTGGCGGGCCTTTGACTAGAGCCGCTACAACTCCGAGCGGAGAAAGACCGGCGCTCACGGCTTGAAGTTCGCGGTCAGTCAAGACAGAGCCGAATCCGATGAGCATGGGTAAAGCCGGCGACGTAACCATAGTTCTTCCCAGGTGAGTTGCGTTAAACGGATGGTCGCACCGGGTCAGTCTCTTCCTAGCGCAACCAACGCTGCAGCGTAGTCGCCGGACCGCGCGCGTGCAGCGTAATTAATTCACAGTCGAAGCGATATGAACCTCAGCCGCAATCGAAATCCGCCCAAATCGCAGCATGGTCGGAAGCGGCATCTTCGGGTGAGGTGATGCTGTCGAAGCCTCGTTCGCCTGTGAGCGAGCGTGCCGCAAGATGCGTAGCTCTCTCGCGCCAACTCTTGCGCAAACTGGAGAGGCGATCGAGCGCTGCGGAATCGAAATTCTCCGCCGCGACGTTCAGAATCGCAGCTCGCGCGAACAGGT
>CAZAWU010000189.1:0-7629 GCA_964488915.1 uncultured Burkholderiales bacterium | reverse complement strand
ATGTATATGATGCATGCCGCTACCAATGCCTACTGCAGCCGGAATGCTTGGCAGGTGTTGTTGCTGTCGGTCCACTGCTGCACGCGTGCGTTGTCGGCGGTGGAGCAACTCGCGATCTCCATCGCTTTGCCAGTGTGGCGATTGAGCAGTTTGTAGTAGCCACCGCCCACGGATACGGGCCGCCATTGCTGACTGTTCAGGTTGCTCCACGTGGTTTGCACGATTCCGGCGCCATTGGAGGTCGAGCCACCGGAGGGGCGCAAGACTTTGCTGCTGTGTTGCGCGACCACGCGGTAATAGCCGCCACTTGTCGGTGTGAACTTGAACTTCTGATTGGCGCCGCCGTAACACGTCCACTGGATCGCTGCCGCGTTGTCCGCCGTACTGTTGCCGCTCACGTCGATGCACTTGTTGCTGTTCCTGTTTACGAGGCTATAGGCAGCGTTGGTGTCGATACTTCCGCCACCGCCGGACGTTGTGCCGGCGTACAAGCGGTCACGCGGAATTGCGACGAAACCGGGCGCACCTGGGGTCTTCCACTGCAACCGGCTGACGGCGCCGCCGCCGCGTTCGTAGAACTCGACGACGATATTGGTTTTGCTGTTAGCGGCGAGCGTAACTGCGCCGCTAGTGTTGGTAGTCGGGGCGTGGTCGGTCCAGTTGTCGATCACGAGTTGGCCCCCGACGTAGACGCGAATGCCGTCGTCCGAGACCGTTTGGAACTGATAACTTCCAGCCAACGGCGCTTCGACTTGCCCACTCCAACGCACGGAAAAGTTGTCCGCATTCACGCCGGTTCCTGGTGCACCTGTGCCCCAGTCGAAGTCGACCGCTTCGGTGCGTTGCAGCACTGCCGTACCGCTCAGGCTGACGTTGTTGAAGTACTGCGCGCTAAGTCCCGTACCGCTGCCGGTGCTGGTGGGAGCGGCAAGGTCGGCTTTCACGATGCGCGCCAATGAGGGCACACCGGCGCCGTCGAGCGCGAACAGCAAGTAGAAACCGGGCGGCATGAGGTTGGAGCTGGCCGGCGGGGTCACGGTCAAAGTGGCGCCGGACTGCGTAAAAGCTGCGGGAACGAAACGCTGGTCCATGTTCCAAGAGTGCGTCACCGATCCGGTCTTGATCAGGCTGACTTTTGCGATAGCGCTATCAGTGCCCACGCCGACGTTGAAGCTGGCGCCGGGTTGAATCGCCGCCGGCGCTGATGTAATAGTGGGGCGCGTGGCGAAGCCGCCGGCGGAATTGAACAAGTACGGCGGGTAGTAGAGCTCGGCATTCGTGTTGGTGTACGGCCCGGGCGCGCCGCCACCGGCAATCAGTACCGACGCATCGGGCAATAGCAGCGCGGTCGAGTGGTAGAGCCGCGGCACCGCGCCGTCCGGGCCGATGGTCCATTGGCCGGTCGCGGGATCCCAGATCGCCGCACTGTTGTTCACGCCGACCAATTGATTCCACTGACCGCTACCGCCGGTGGCGAGCACCTTGCCGTTAGGCAGTAGCGTGGCAGTGACCAAATCCCGCCGCGAGGCCAGGTTGGCGGTAGCGGCGACTTGCGGGGAGCCGCTGTTGATGTCGATCGTGACGGCGCCGTTCGAATTGCCGCCAATCTGCAAGATCTTGCCGGGCGCGTACATGGCCGCGCTCGATCCCGTGCCCGTGACGTTGATATCGCCGCTACGCGTGAGGCCGCCGAGATCCGCCGAGACATAGTACATGCGCCCGGCGGTATCGAAGCCGAAGATGCGCCCGTCGGGAGCGACGAAATTGCGCGGATAGAACCAATCGATGCCGCCGGTATCGAACGCCAGCAGGCGGAACACGCCGTTGCTCGCGCGCACCTCGGCGCGGTCGGTGCCGCCGGTGCCGCCTTGGATGTAGCTCTCGCCGTTGGGCAGCGTGGTCACGCTCGCATACCAGCGCGCGCGATTCATGCTGCCTGCGCGCGTGAGATTGTTGTTCGCCGGCGTGAAGAGGTTGCTGTCGCTATTGCCGGTGTTGGTCGTCGCGTTGTTGACGAAGTTATCACCGCCGGCGACGAAGATGTCGCCTTGCGGCAGCAGTACCTGCGCGCTGCAGAAGATATCGGTGCCGGTATTGTTCGGCAGTGTAGTGTGTCCTGCAGCAATGCCGCCTTGGTTAGGATTCCACACGTCGTAGATAAACTTACCCGTTTGTTTGCCTGCGGCGTCGGTGCCGTAGGTGAGCACGTTGCCCCCCGGCGTGAGCACGGCATGAATACCGATCAGCGGCCAACTGCCGAGACTGCTCCATGCACCGACGACATTGGCGTTCGGTGGAACTTGCTGGGCGAGGGCGGTGAAGGACGTGCTAAGGGCGAGCGCAAGCAGCGCGAATGAGCGGGATTTCATTGTCGTTCTCCCTAAGAGAGTGGGGATCGCGTTTTTCTTAACGCGATTTTGCGGGTCAGCTTACCAGCCGCCCGTTGACACGCAATAGTGCGCAACTATGCGAACCTAGATTGCCGTTTGGCAACATCTGGCAACATCTTTTCGCCGTGGCGCTATCGCCAGATGTGCTTGCGTCTCCAGTGCCCCTGTTCGCACCCTTTCCGCGCCGCGAAGCGTCAATTAATTCCGATTTGGTTGGAGTTCGCGTTATGCTAAGAATTTGGCAGGTATCTGCGCGGTGTAGCTGGCATGACGAACGCATGACGAACGTTAGTCTGAAAACCTGCTCGACTCGATTGTCCCTATCGATTGGATTCATCATGATGAAGTCTCTCTCGGGTTTCGTTGCCGCCGCGTGCGCGATGCTAGTGCTATTTATGGTTTTCGCGCTTGCCTGGCCGCGTCTTGGGTTCGCCGCTGAAACGGTGCTGGGTGCAGAAGAGTTTTTCGTGCCAGCGGATGAGGCTGGAATACGTTTGTTCGTGCGCAACAAGCGTCCGGCGGATATGACGGTGTTCAAGGCCGAGCGCACGCTGTTGTACGTGCACGGGGCAACCTATCCTTCGGAAACGGCCTTTGATCTGCCGCTCAGCGGAATGTCGTGGATGGACTACATCGCGCGCCAAGGCTGGGACGTCTACTTGATGGACGTGCGTGGCTACGGTGCTTCGACGCGTCCCGCGCAGATGGATCAGCCGGCCAGCGAGAACACGCCGATCGTCACCACCGAGGTCGCCGTGCGCGATATCGCCGCCGTGGTCGATCACATACGCGAGCGCCGCCAGATCAAGAAGCTGGTGCTCATGGGTTGGTCTTGGGGTACTTCCACGACAGGGCTTTACACGACACAGAACAACGACAAGGTGCACCGGCTCGTTCTGTTTGCACCGTTGTGGGTGCGCAAGGCCCCCGCGCTCGTGGCGCAGGCTGGGACGTTGGGCGCCTACCGTACCGTGACGGTCGAAGCGGCGCGCAAGCGCTGGCTCGCGGGCGTGCCGGAGGATAAAGTCGCGGCGCTTATTCCGCCCGGCTGGTTTGATCAGTGGGCCAAGGCCACTTGGGCGACCGATCCGGCTGGCGCCGCCGAAAACCCGCCGGTCTTGCGCGCACCCAACGGCGTGGTTGCTGATGTGCGCAATTTCTGGGAGAAGGACAAGCCGTTATACGATCCGTCGCAGATTCGCGTGCCGACCTTGCTTATTCATGGCGAGTGGGACGCAGACACGCCGGCGTACATGTCGCAAGCGCTGTTTCCGCTGCTCAAGAACGCACCCTACAAACGTTATGTGGTGATTGGCGAAGGCACGCATAGCGTCATCATGGAGAAGAACCGGCTGCAGCTTTTCTATGAGGTGCAGCTGTTCTTGAACGAAGGCGCGGGTCGCTAAAAGAAAAAAGCGCGCGGTGGGAGGAGGGCACCGCGCGCTTGGGAGTCGGCGCTGGTAAGGCGCCGCATGGGGTAAACGTTACGGTTTGCTTACTTGTTCGGGCATGGCCACAGGCAGTAGCGCTTGCTCCTGCTTCGGCTCACAACCCACGGCGTGCATGCTGGCGCCCACCGGTTGATACACACCGTAGCGCAGGAGGAACTCGCGCTGAACGGCGTAAGCTTCGCGCTCCATTGCGATGGCTTGCTCGCAAGAAAAGCCCTTGTCGAATTTGCCCGATTGATACTGCAGAAAGTGCACCATCTCGTGCACGACGATCGAGGAGTGCAGCAAGTTGTCTTGAGCGTTGAGGCGCTTATCGAGGTAAACGGTCGAACCAGGCGGGAACCAACCGAGCACTTTGCATTCACGTCCGCCGCAGGCGTTTTCGACCATGAACGCATGGGGCACTTTTACGACCTCCGGGTGCTGCGCCGGTGTCGAGTAACCGGAGAGCGTGACCGCCCAAGACATCAGTACTGCGTAGAGATCGTTCATGGCGCTTCCCTTCCTGCTCTGTTAATGCTCGCTCTATCGTGCTCAGTTCATTCCTACTTGAGTGCTAAGTCCGTTTCTGTTCGACTAGCAGCAAGTTTGGTGCCGCGGCCTCGCGCGATGGTCACGCGAAAGTAAAATTTCGTGAAGGCCGGGAAAGGAGATATTTGGCCATGCAGTAGAATCGCGAGAACTAAAGCAAAAATGAGCGGCAGAACAAATAAAACGCCAATCGGCTTGCTAGCGGAGGAATGCGATGCAAACGGGTTGGACAGGGGTTTTGTTGTTTGGGGGGTTAGTTAGCGGCGGGCAGGTTTGGTGCGGGGGATCGAACTATGGCGTCGAACCTGGTGCACTGCCGCAATTCAAAGCGAAAGTGCGTGAGTGGAGTCTCCCCTCGCCCAGCTTTGCACGTGAACCCGCCGTCGGGCCGGACGGCAACATCTACATCACGGTCATGCAAAGCAGTCGCATCGTGCGTTTTGACCCACGCAGCGAGGCGTTCTCGGTCTGGAATTTGCCCGAGGGTACGCGTCCCCAGGGACTGCTGATCGGTAGGAACGGGCATCTGTACTTCACCGGCAGCGGCAACGGTACCGTGGGGGAGCTCGACACCGCCACTAGCAAGCTTATGCTGCACAAAGTGCCCTCCGGCGGCGACCCTCACACGCTGGTCATGGAGGCGGGTGGCGTCCTGTGGTTCACGGTGCAGACGCCGGGGCGCATTGTGCGGTTCGATCCAGCAACGCGCGTTTTTCGGGAACACGAGGTCGGGGGGCGTCCGCACGGAATCGCCATTGATCGAGCGGGCTATGTTTGGTTCTGTAAGTTCGCTGGCGATCGCATTGGCCGCCTCAATCCGACCGACGGCAACGTCAATGAAGTGTTTACCGGGGAAAATTCGCAGCCGCGCCGCATGGCGGCTTCGGTCGACGGTAGCCTCTGGGTGACGTTGTACGGCACTAACCGCCTGATTCAAGTCGACCCCGTCAAGATGGTAATATTGAAGGAGTATCCCTTGCCAAATGGCTCAGATGGTGGGGCTTATTCTGTTACTGTAGACGGTACTGGGGTGGTGTGGAGCAACGAGATCACTACCGACACCGTGGTGCGCTTGCAGCCCAAAAGCGGGCAACTGCAAGCCCTGCGCTTGCCCTCGACCAACGCGGGTATCCGCAAGATGGTGGTCGATGAACAAGGGCGGCTCTGGTACGTCGGCAGCCACAACGGCAGGCTGGGCGTGATCGAGTAGGCTGTGTTTACGTTCGATTTGATCGCCGAGCGGCGGATCCAAGAGGCGCAGCGCAACGGCGAATTCGATGACTTACCGGGCGCCGGAGCGCCGCTCGAGCTGGGGGATGACTTACTCGTGCCGGCCGAAGTGCGCGGCGTGTATCGCGTACTGAAGAACGCCGGCTTCCTTCCTCCCGAAGTGCAAGCGCGCCGCGCGGTTAGCGAGGCGCGCGCCGCACTTGCGGCAATGGATCCGGCATCGCAGGAGTATCTACGAGCGTTGCATAAGCTGCAGTTTCTGGATATGCAACTCTCCGAACAGCGCGGCAGCGGTCTGCGCGTGGACGCTGGCTACACTGCTCGGATCCTGCGGCGATTGAGTGGAGAGTGAGTGTCCGGCCGCGTCACTCGATGGCGTGATCGAAGGAAGACGTTAGTTGAATAGCTGAGCCTACAGTCGCTCCCCGTACTTGAGCAAGTGCTGCTCGCGCGCGCTGCGCACCCATTCATCGCGTCGCAGCCGGTCCGGGAAGGTGTGTAGTTCGCGCGCGTAGCGCGTGAGGTCCTCGTCGCGCCAAAGGGCAATCTGCTTGTAGGTGTGAACACCCAGTTTGTTCAGCATTCGTTCGAAGCCCGGGCCGATGCCATGCACCTTCTTGAGATCATCGCGTTGCAGGGCGGCTCGCGGCGCAGGCGGCGCTTCCTCTTCGAACAAATTGCCGGTAGCGCCGTCATAGTCTGACGCGACTTGCTCTGCGCTGCGGGTAGCGCCGATGCCAATCTGTTCCAAAAAGCGGGGGATCTCGCCGTAGTGCTGGGTTGGGAGCGCTTCCGTGGCCACGCTGTGCGGCGTCTGCTCGAGCGCGGCCAGGCGTTGACGCAGTGCGGTGATCTCGGCCTCGCGCGCTGCTAGCTGCTGGGTCAGTGCCTCCGGTTCGATTGAGGTGCTATGCCCGTCGTCCTGGGACTGCGTGACCTTAGCGCGCCGCGTGGCGCCAAGGAGTACCCAAGCGAAGGTGAAACCGAGCAATGCGGCAACAATGAGATAGGCAACGATCTCTGCTGCAAGTTCGATCTTGCTCATTGCGTTGGGCTAACGCGCAGTTCGGCTCGACGTGCAGTCAACAGGCCGGGCGATACGGCCGTCTCACCGGCGCCGACGCTGCGCAGCTGTTGAGGTGCGACGCCTCGCTCGATCAAATAGCTGCGCACCGCATCGGCGCGCAGAACGCTCAAGCGCCGGCTGAGCTCGGGCGCGGCGACAGCATCGGCATACCCGATGACTTCGAAGCGTACGTTGGATTTGCGCAGCGTCGAAGCGACGCGGTCGAGCGCTTGCTTCGCTAAGGGTGTGAGCACGGCGCTTTGCGGCCTGAACTTCAGAATGCCTGGCGGCAGCATACGCGCGATTGTCGCAGCCAAACGCGTATACCTAGAATCGATGGTGAGCTGCGCGTCGAGTTTCGCGTGTTCACTCAAAACGGCTTGCATGTTGTCGATCAGGACGTTCTTGATTTCGGCGCTCTGGACGCTGCCGCTGACTTCTACTCGCGGCCCGGTGAAGGAGAGCTTGCCGTTATCGATCTTGTTACCGGCGATCCACAACAGCGAAACAATGTTGTCGACCCAGTCTGTCGGCACAACGTGCGATTGCACTCGCAGTCCGTCGACCACCGCCCCCGCGCCGAATACTTCGCGTGCTCGCGTCACGAGCCGCTCACGCACTTGCTGCGTAGGCACATTGCCGGACAGGCGCACACTTCCGAACGTTAGGTGCATGACGAGTTCAGGCGCGTTTCGCCAGCCCTGGGCTTGCGCCTCCGTCAGTGTGCGTTGGTATAGACGCGGTAGGTGTTGCTGGAGGCACAGCGCGCAAAGAAAAACAAACGTCCCGATTCCCCACCACGCGGTTTCGCTTGGGGACAGAGCGCGCCGCGCACTGAGTATCGGCACAGTCTGAGGCGGCATGTGGCGCAAGATCCGAAGTGTGGCGCCCCGAACACGAATCGAACGTGCGACCTACCCCTTAGGAGGGGGTTGCTCTATCCACTGAGCTACCGGGGCTT
>CAZAWU010000188.1:0-7647 GCA_964488915.1 uncultured Burkholderiales bacterium | reverse complement strand
CAACGGCTGCACTACTTAAAGCAATGCGTTACGAACTTCAGACTCACCACACTAGTGCAGCGCCGCCGCCAGTTTGCGCCGGTAGTCGCTCACCAAGTCTTCTTGATCCGCGATCAGGCTGAAGACCGACAGCATGGTCTTGCGCGCCGCGTCGTCGCCGAAGCTGCGGTCGCGGCGGATGATTTCCAGCAATTCGTCCATCGCCTGTGCATAAGCGCGCTGCGTGACGAGCAAGTTGGCAAGCTGCAGGCGTGCGTCGAGATCGCCGGGGTTCTGATCGATCTTCTGGCGCAGCGCCTGCGCGTCGCCGTGCGAAGCGCCGTGCGAGAACTGCAAGCGTGCCTGAATGCGCTGCACGCGCGCATCGTCGGCATAGAGGGGATTGAGTGCATCGAGGTGTGTTTGCGCTTGCTCGTTCATGCCGAGACCGAGCGCGATTTCAGCCGCGTCGATGCGCGCCTTGTCGTTGCCCGCGTCCAGGCCGATCGCGCTTTCAAGCATCTGCAGCGCGCCCGCGGCATCGCCGGCGTCGCGCCGCTCCAAGGCGGCGCGGCGCAGTTGTTCGCTTTCGTTCGGCAGCAAACGCTCGATGAAGGTGCGCACGTTGCGTTCCGGCTGCGCGCCGGTAAATTCGTCGACCAGTTGGCCATCGACGAACGCCTTCACGTTCGGAATGCCGCGCACGCCGAATTCCGCGGCGAGCTGCTGATGCTCATCGACGTTCAGCTTGGCCAGTTGAAACTGGCCGCCGTACTCGTCGGCGAGTTTCTCCAGCACCGGTTTGAGCACGCGGCAGGGGCCGCACCACTCGGCCCAAAAATCGACCAGGACCGGGGCGGTCTTCGAAGCTTCGATGACCTTTTGTTGGAAATCTTGCGTGCCGACTTCGAATGAATGCGCTGACATGGTTGTGAAAAGGAAGAGTGACCAGCGCCTTATATGGTAGCGTAACGGCCGATCACAAGTGCGCCCTCAGTGCATGCAAGAGTTTGATTTCGATACGCCCATCGACCGGCGCGGCACCGGCGCCGACAAATGGGAGAAATACGCCGGCCGTGACATCATCCCGATGTGGGTGGCGGACATGGACTTCCGCGCGCCGCCGTGTGTGCTGGAGGCGCTGCACGCGCGCGTCGATCATGGCGTGTTCGGCTATACGAGCCCGACACGGGAGCTGGTCGAAGCGGTTCTGCAAGTGTTGCGGCGCGACTACGCCTGGGAGGTCTCCCCGGAGTGGATCGTGTGGCTGCCGGGCTTGGTCACGGGCTTGAACGTCGCCTGCCGTGCCATCGGCGCAGCGGACGATGAAGTGCTCTCGATGACGCCGGTGTACCCGCCGTTTCTGAGCGCGCCGCGCCATCAAGGACGCCGCTTGGTGCGCGCCGAATTGGCGCAGCGCGCAGGACGCTGGGTGATCGATCTCGACGCGATCGAGCGCGCCATTACGCCGCGCACCAAGCTGCTACTGCTGTGCAGCCCGCACAATCCGGTCGGGCGCGTGTTCACGCGCGAGGAATTGCGCGCGTTGGCCGAGGTGTGCGAACGCCATGATCTGGTGATCTGCTCCGATGAAATTCACTGCGGTTTGGTGCTCGATGCGGATAAGCGACATGTGCCAATCGCTGCGCTGGCGCCGGAGACCGCCGAGCGCTGCATCACGCTGATGGCGCCGAGCAAAACCTTCAATATCCCCGGGCTGTACTGTTCTTTTGCAGTGATCGCGGATACGCCACTGCGCCAGCGTTTTCTCAAAGCGATGCAGCGCATCGTCCCGCATGTGAATACGCTGGGTTTCACTGCGGCGCTGGCCGCGTACAAGGACGGCTGGTCTTGGCACGCGGCTTTGATCGAGTATCTGCGCACCAATCGCGATCGCGTCGAACAAACGATCGGCGATCTTCCGCGGGTACGCATGGCGCACGTCGAAGCAACTTACCTTGCGTGGATCGACGTGCGCGACTTGGCGCTGGAGCAGCCGGGCAAGTTCTTCGAGGCGGCAGGCGTGGGCCTGTCGGATGGGACGGACTTCGGCGCACCCGGTTTTGTGCGGCTCAATTTTGGCTGTCCGCGCGCGACTCTGGAGGCCGGGCTGGCGCGGCTCGTGGCGGCGGTGCGTTCGCGGCCGTAGTCGCTCGTTCGGACCGAGCGAAATTTTCGTTTCTGCGCAGCCCCGTTTTCGTATATATTGGTTTGAACGCCACGCCGGTTTCGGTCGAGAAAATCAAGCAATAACAAGAACATGAGTTTGGAAGCAGAAAACGCCCGGCGCCCCGGTCCCGACCGGCGGCGCCGCAGTGTGAAGGGCTCGGTCAAGGGATTGTTTTTGGCGCGGCGCCGAGCCAGGCGGCGGCAATCGGATGCCCACGTGGTGCTCGACCACTTCCGCGCGCGTTACTTGATCGCCGCATTCGGTATTCCGCTGCTTTGCGCGATCGACTGCTTCTGGACGCTGCACATCCTTGCCGCGGGTGGCAGCGAAGTCAATCCGTTCATGCGCTGGCTCATCGAGTACGACTTGTACGTGTTCACCGCCGTGAAGATGCTGCTCACCTCCGCCAGCGTGCTCGTGCTGCTGGTCTATGGCCACCTTAAAGTGCTGCGCTTTGTTCGTGTCTCTCACATCATGTACGTCTTGCTCCTGGGCTACATGATGCTCTTTGCTTACCAGGTTCACCTAATCGGCTTGGTGCAGCCACACGCCTGAGCGTCGCGCCGCTTTGGTGCGTTAGCGCTGTCGATAGCACTATTTTGGTGCAATCAGGCGTTAATGGTGCGGTCCGCCGTAATGTAACTTACTGAAAAACAGGTTGTTTTTCGTATGGCACGCGCATTGCACCAAGCCTATTCAAATTGGCCCTGAACAGCCAACGCGCGCACCAGTCGGGTGCCGTCAAACAAAACGGAGGATTCGAATGGAAAACCTAAAAGCCGGCACCGATGTCATGTTCATCCTGGGTGGCGCCGTGATGGTGCTGGCCATGCACTCCGGCTTCGCGTTCCTCGAACTTGGAACGGTGCGCAGGAAAAACCAGATCAATGCGTTGGTCAAAATTCTCTGCGACTTTTCCGTGTCCACTATCGCGTACTTCTTTGTCGGCTACGGTCTTGCCTATGGCGCCGGCGCACTGTTTGGCAACGGCCTGCCGAACGGAGGCAGCTTCTTCGTCAACGCAGCCAAACTTGCTGAAGGCAATGGCTACGAGTTGGTTAAGTTCTTTTTCCTGCTCACTTTTGCCGCAGCGGTGCCTGCAATCGTTTCGGGCGGCATCGCCGAGCGCGCGCGTTTCTATCCGCAGTTGATCGCGACGTTTTTCATCGTCGCGCTTGTCTACCCCTTCTTCGAAGGGATCGTCTGGGGCAGCAAGTACGGCATTCAGGATTGGATCAAGGCCACCACAGGCGCAACGTTTCGCGATTTCGCCGGCTCCGTGGTCGTACATGCCGTGGGTGGCTGGATCGCGCTGATTGCGGTGCTGCTGCTCGGGCCGCGCGCGGGACGTTACCGTAAAGGTGGCGGCATGGCGGCGCATCCGCCGTCGAGCATACCGTTCCTCGCGCTCGGCGCTTGGATTCTTTCGGTGGGTTGGTTCGGATTCAACGTCATGTCGGCGCAGCGCGTGGAAGCGATCAGCGGACTGGTCGCCCTCAACTCTTTGATGGCGATGGTCGGCGGTACGCTGACCGCCATGGCGGTGGGTAGGAACGACCCGGGATTCGTGCACAACGGCCCGCTGGCAGGCTTGGTCGCCGTGTGCGCAGGCTCGGACATCATGCATCCGATCGGCGCGCTCGCCACCGGCGCCATTGCCGGCGCCATCTTCGTCTACTTGTTCACACTCACGCAAAACCGCTGGAAGATTGACGATGTGCTCGGTGTTTGGCCGCTGCACGGTTTGTGCGGGGCGTGGGGCGGCATCGCCGCTGGCATTTTTGGTGCGAGCGCGCTCGGCGGCGCCGGCGGTGTTTCCTTGACGGCACAGGTCATTGGTACAGTGCTTGGTATAGTCGTAGCAATCGCGGGTGGTTTGATTATCTACGGTATCCTCAAGGTAGTAACCGGTCTGCGCTTAGACCAAGAGCAAGAGTTCGCCGGCGCCGATCTGTCGCTGCACAAAATCAGCGCCACACCGGAGCGCGAAGAGCCGAGCTGGTAACGCGCGGCCAAGCTGCGTCGGCGCTGCGCGCGCCTCTACAATGCTCGAGTACCCATTGCTCGAGGATGAGGATGAAACTGCCCGCAATCAATGCGCAGCGTCTGTGGGACTCGCTCATGCAACTGGCCGAGATTGGCGCCACGCCCAAGGGCGGCGTGCGCCGCTTGGCGCTCACTGAACTGGACGGCCGCGCACGCACGCTATTCATGCGGTGGTGCCGTGACGCGGGCTGCGAGGTCAGCGTCGACGCCATCGGCAACCTCTTCGCGCGCCGCGCGGGGCGCAGCAACGCATTGCCGCCGGTCATGACCGGCAGCCACATCGACACGCAACCTTCGGGCGGCAAGTTCGACGGTAACTACGGCGTCATGGCCGGCCTCGAAGTGTTGCGCACGCTCAACGACCACGGCATCCAAACCGAAGCGCCGCTCGAAGTCGCGGTGTGGACCAACGAAGAGGGCTCGCGCTTTGCGCCGGTCATGATGGGCTCGGGCGTATTCATCGGTGAATTCAAACTCGAGGACATTTTGCAGCGCACGGATATCGACGGTGTGAGCGTCGGCAGCGCGCTTGCGCAGATCGGCTTTGCTGGTGACGCGCCCATCGGCAATCGTGCGATTGCTGCCTACTTCGAAGCGCATATCGAACAGGGGCCGATTTTAGAAGACCGTGGCAAAGTCATTGGCGTCGTGAACGGCGCGCTCGGGCTGCGCTGGTACGACATCGCTGTCACCGGCCAGGACGCGCACGCCGGCCCTACGCCGATGCGTTTGCGCAAAGATGCGCTCGTTGCCGCCTCGGCCATGGCGCTTGAGGTCAACGCCATCGCGCAGCGCTTTCAGCCCGATGGCCGCGCCACCGTCGGCTTCATGCAAGTCAAGCCTAACTCACGCAATGTCGTGCCCGGCGAAGTCAAGTTCAGCGTCGATTTGCGTCATGCCGAAGACGCGCAGCTCGACGCGATGGAGCAGGCAATGCGTGACGGCTTCGCCCGCATTGCCGGCGAGCGCGCGGTCAGCGTCGCGATCGAGCGTATCGCCAGTTATCCGGCCTGCCGCTTCGACACTGCTTGCGTGAGCGCGGTGCGCGGCGCTGCCCAGCAACTCAACCTAAGCCACATGGATATCGTCAGCGGCGCAGGACATGACGCGATCTATTTGGCGCGGGTGGCGCCCACCAGCATGATTTTCGTGCCGTGCGAAGGCGGCATCAGCCACAACGAAATCGAGAATGCGCAGCCGGAACATCTCGCGGCCGGATGTAATGTCCTGCTCCACGTGATGACGCAACGGGCCGCGGGCGCTCGCTCGTAAGTGTCCAGGGGGTACATTTGTAGCCTACATTCGTGCCATTGACGCCACGGGCGGCGGGCATCCAGGATGCGCGATGCCCAGCAGGTTTGCTCCAAGCACGCCCAGTGATGAGATCGTCGCGCCCGAGCGTTTGCCTATAGGTGTTGTGGCGCAACTGACCGGTTTGAGCCGAAACACACTGCTTGCGTGGGAGCGGCGCTACGGATTCCCGTTGCCGGTGCGCGACCGCAAGGGCGGGCGCTACTACACGCACGAGCAGATTCAGCGTCTGCTGCGTGTGAAACGCCTGGTTGACGATGGATTCAAACCGGGCAAGGTGTTCGGCGACCGCGATTGAGGGGCTGGTGCCCGGAGCCGGAATCGAACCGGCACGACCGTTTAAGGGTCGAGGGATTTTAAGTCCCTTGTGTCTACCTGTTCCACCATCCGGGCGTCGAACTAGGCGAGCGCTACTTTACCAGGCTGGCTATCTAATCCGAATCGACTGCGCTTTAGCCGAGGTTCTGTCCGGAGACCGGCGCTACAACCGCGTCGACCACCGCGCAGCGGCCCGCTCGAACCGTTTGCATCGCTTCGCGCAACGTCGAGCGTAATTGATCGCGGTTGGTGACTGTGTAGGCGGCTGCGCCGGAGGCGGCCGCGGCGATCTCCGCCAGATTCGCGCCAGCGCCGACCGTGACAAAAAAACTGTCGTTGCGGCGCGCTTCGCCTTCGGGATGCACCCATAGCGTGGAGAGTTTCGGCGAGTGCCAGCCGCGGTTGTTGTAGATTACCGTGAGGTGTGGCGTCGCATAAGTTTGCGCGACCCAGTACGCGCTGCTCGGCACGCCGAACAAGTAGCAGCCATCGCCGACCATGGCGATGACCTCCGCGTCCGGCTGCGCGAGCTTTGCGCCGATGGCGGCGTTGATGCCCCAGCCCAGCCCGGCGCCGCCGCTGGAGAAATAGCTGCCCGGCTGCTGCATCTTGAGATAGGTCGGCGTTAGCTCGGTGCAAGAAGGTGCTTCGAACACGACGATGGTGCGCTCGTTGACCAGTTCGCGCACCGCTTCGGTGACTTCCTCCGGCGTCAGCGCTGCGGCAGCGAGCGTCGATGCAGCGGCGCTCTTGCGTGTAGGTAAATCCGCAAGCCAGGCCCGGCGCGCGGCGCTTCCCGGTGGCACGGCGTCGCAGCGCGCCAGCAATTGCTGCAGTACTTGAAGGCTATCGGCTTGATAGCTGCATTGTGCGGGGAAATGCCAGAAACCGAGCTGTGGTTTGATCGGATCGAGATCGACATGAAACAGACGCGCGCTCGGCGCGGGCTGCACTTTCGAGGGAATCCACGGCACGTCGACATCGAGCATGAATATCAAATCGGCTTGCGCGACGAAGCTGTCGCGCTGGTAGCCCAAGTGGTGCGCGTGCGTGCCGGGGAAACTTAGATTGTGCGGGCTGACCTCCAGCACGCCGATGCCGATGCGCTCCGAGAGCTCAGCCAGCTTCTGCACAGCGGCAGGTTGGCGGCCGAGGTAAGAAGTGATAACGATCGGCCGCTGTGCGGCCGCGAGTGCGGTGTAGATCTCGTCGATCGCTTCCGACGCCAAACCGCCGAGCCGCACCGGCTGCCATTGATCCAGCGGCGGCTGCGCCGTATTCACTTTCGCATCCCACACCTCGCGCGCGCCGGTCACATACACCGGGCCTTGCGGCCAAGTCGCCGCGATCTGCGCGGCGCGCAGCAGTACATCGTCGATCATCTCGGGCGCGCGCAGTTCGTAACACCACTTCATGTACTGCGCGACGATTTCCGCTTGGCGCGGCGCGTCTTGGATGTAGTGGATGAACTCGTTGCGCCGCCCGGTGCGCTCGCCGTGTTCCGTCCACGGCGACAAGCCGGCGACGATGATCGCCGGTACGCGCGCGCGCGCCGCGTTGTGAATGCTGCCGCCCAAATTCTGCGTGCCGACATCGACGTGCACCAGCACCAGCTGCGGTTTGCGCGTCACCATCGCGTAGCCGTGCGCGGCGGAGAGTGCGGTCATCTCGTGCGGGCAGACGATGACGCGCGGCTTCTCTGCGCCACGCGCTTTCAAAAGCGCGAATGCCTCGATGAACGCCGGGTGGTCGCTGCCCAAGTTGCTGAAGATGTAGTCGATGCCCAGGCTGGCGGAGAGTTCGAGCAGGCGCTGGGCGACGGT
>CAZAWU010000187.1:0-7759 GCA_964488915.1 uncultured Burkholderiales bacterium | reverse complement strand
CGTTTTCGCGCGTAGATATTCGTTGGTCTTTTCGAGCCGTTCACGCAGCTTTGCAACGGACTCAACGCATTTGGGATCGTCGCGAAACTGCTCGAACTTGACGACTCTTAGCGATTTTCGTGTGGCGGTGGCACCCGACGGTTGTGCGGGTTCGACTTCTTTGCGGTCGTGATCAGGGGCACCGAGTAGCCGCGAAAATTTGGTCCACACGCCGTGCGGCGATATCACAGCCGCCAAACGGCGCAGCGGCGCATCCTCGATCGACAAATTGTAGAAAGCGTCGTCGTAGTAATGCAGGCGCAGCGCGGTCTCGGAGATCGGCCAGTGATCGTTGAGCAGGAATGACCCATACAAAACTAAGAGCTGATTCTTAGCGACGATGTCAAAACGCTCATCGAGCAAAACAAAATCGTTCGATTCCTCGTGCGGACAATCGTAAGAGGTGATGACGAGATAGCCGTCTGCGCATCGGTACTGCGCCTCGATCAGGTAGCCTGGAATCTTTGTACCCGTGTCCGCGCCATTGAAGTAGAGGCGGCTCGCAAGCGGCCATTTCTCGTACGGGCCTTCGTGCTTCTCGAGCGAGAGTGACGAGATGGATTTCACGGATTGAGACTGGCTGCTTACCTCGCGCTACCGGATCGCTACGCTACTTCGCCCTGGCGTACTTCGCGGCGATCTCGCTCAACTGCTTCAGCGTCAACGTCTGGCTCGGTCTCTCGCCCAACTCTCTGTCGGGAATGGTCACGCCGAGCGCTTGCTCTACCGCCAAGACGATCTCGACCACATCCAACTCGTCCGCACCCGCTGCGTTAAGCGGTTTGCTCACGTCGATCTTGCCGGGATCGACCTTCAAGATCTTGGCGGCTTGCGCTCGCACAGTGTCGAGCGTCGAGGGTGGCCCGGGCGGATCGGCTCGCGTGCCGCTGCACACGAGAAATATGCATAGCATCACAACGCTTTTGAGGGTGCTCATGGATTGCGCTCCTAGCCTAGAACCTCGATCCTGGCGCGCGGCTACTGCGAACCACGCCGTCCGCGTTGCCGGGCGCCGCGCCCTCGGTGGCTTGCGCGGCTGCGCCGGCGATTTCTTTAGCAAGATCGCTCGCGTCCAACAGCGGTGCGCTCAACAGCCATGACAGCGTCAACGCAGTCCAGGTTCTAACAAAGACCATGGCGAACTCCTAACTAGGGGTTGGTGTTCAGGTTTCTCCCTCGAGAGGAGAAGGATCGCGAATCATTCCCGCGCCCGCTTGAAGCTGCCCGTCACCTCGCGGAACTGTCCCAGGAACTCCTTGCCCCGCTGAGCGCCGACCAGCCCTTGCACGATAAAGTAGCCGCCCGCATCCGGCGCGATGACTTGATAGAAGCGCAGCGGCGCGCCGCTCATCGGATCGATTGCGTCGGCGACGATTTCGCTCGCTTCCAAGCCGTCGAGTTTCACACGGCGCTCGGCGATGTTGCGCAGGTCTTTTATTTGCGCGGTCTTGTTCGCACGCGCCTTGGCGAATGCGCCGAGATCGCCGATGGCGGCATCGGCGACGGAATTGCCGACGACGTATAGCGCGCCGTCGCCCTTCACCGGCTCAATCGTGCCGGTTTCGTTGAGCAGGAGCGTGTTGCCCACGCGCGTAGCGATCTTCAGCTTGGCGCTTGGCTGCACGCGGAACAACAAGCCTTCGAATAGATCTCGCGCTTGCGCCGCAGCCGCGCTCGTGATCGTCGTCGAGAGCACCGCGGCTTTGACCGGCTCGCTCAATTCGGCCGAGGTTTCGTCGGGAAATGTCCCGACCACCATAGTGGTGCTGTTCGCCGCGCCGGTGATGAGCATCCACTTGCGAAACAGCGTGCCGGCCGCGGATTGATGCACACTCAAGAGCAGCGCTTCAGTACCGCCGTGCTGGACGGTGTTCGACTCCAGCAGCACCATGCCTTTGGTCTGCAAGTTCTCTTTGGTCATTGCCTTCTTCATCTCGGCGACCGGACCGGGCAGTTCGGTGACCATGATGGAAGCGGAAACGTCTTCACGTAGGAAGCCGGGGAATTGCTTGGCCGGGGCGAAGCCCGGCGGTGGTTCGAGCGCGACTTTGGTGCCGGGCACGGCGAGCGGCGCTGCCCAAGCCGCCGAGGCGATGAGAGTTAGAAAAGCGGTGAGGATGCGGCGCATGTTGTGAGGAGCCTCGTGATGTCAGAGTATTTGTTGCAGTTCATTTTTTCTTCTTGAGAAATGTGCCCCCGCCGATGCCGATGGCGTCGTCGCTGTCGGGGTAGAAGTAGAAGAGCGCCTGAGTGCTCTTGCCGTCGAGCGAGAGGGTGATGGTGTACTCGTCGATGCTGTAGCGGCCGGCGCTGCCGCTCTTGGAACTCGTCACCACCGAAGTGCCTTCGGCCGCGCCGGTTTGATCGTTGGTGCTCGCGCCCGCGCCGCGATCCATGCGCACACTGCCGTCCGCCGCGAAGGAGTAGTCCTTGTATGCGACGACCATCGCCGTTCCGGTGCCGCCGCCCCCGAGCCCGCTCATGCTCGCGTAGCGGCCGGTGAGCGTCTGCTTGGCGCGAGCGGGCCGCGCAACCATTTTGGCGCGCAGCTTCTTCGGCTTGCCCTCGCTATCGGTGATGAAATAGTCGCCGCCTTCTTTGCGCCAGCGCGACTGGATCTTCGCCGCATTAGTCAGTGCTTTCTCGGCGTCGCGCGTGTACGAACCGTCGGCGAACAGCACCACCGGGCGATACTTCAGAACCATGGAACCACCGATGCCCATGGTCCAGCTCTCGTCGAGGACGACCGCTTCGATGGTCCGCGCGTCAGCGCGTGCGTCAGCGGTTAGCTCAGGCGCAGAGGGCTTCGTGGTGGCAGGTTGCGACGAGGCGGGGTTGGCAGCGGCCGCGGTTTTCGGCGTCCCCGCGATCTTCAAACCCTGCGCGGTCAAGGTCAGGGCGTCCGCATCGGTCTTGAGAAACTGCTCAAGATAGCCTTTGGCCGCCTGTTTCATGTTTGCCGCAACCTGCGGGTTGGGGGTCTTCTTCAGCTGCTCGTGCACGCCGTCCAAGAACATGCCTAGGATCGCAAGCTGCTCGTAGACATCCTGCTTGTCCGCATCGGGTGCTTCGGCAATAGCCGCGTTCGTGCTGAGTGCGGCGCGCATCTGCGCGGCCACTGTCTTGAATTGTTCGATCTCGACATCGCGGCCTTGATAGGCTTGTAGACTCGTTACCACGAACAGCGCCACGGCGCCGCCCAGCTCGTTCGCGGGCATGCCCAGCTTTTGCTCGACTTGCGGATATGTGCTCAACAACATGCCGAACACCCGTTCCACTTCGGCGCGCGCATTAATGGGATAGGCGGCTGCAAGCTTTGCGGCCGCGGTGGACTGTCCGCTGCGGGTAACGATAATACCGGGCGCGTGCTTAGTGCTGGAGACAGCCTGCCGCTGCCCTGCTTTAAGTGCATTGACAACATCGCTCATCAGGCCGTTGGAATTGAGCAAGGTCGACTGCGGTGCACCTTGTTGTAGCACCTGCCCGAGAGCTGTGGTCGCGAACCCGATTCCGATTAACCAAAGCAATCGCTTGAGGTAGCGCATGCAAGTATCCTGGCGTGTGATGTCGACGGTGAAGCGTTGGATCAAGCTTGACCCAAAGGGCAGGCCGCGTGCGTGGAGGAGTTCTAGCGCGGCGGAAAAGTTCTTCTTCATGCCGCAACGCCTAGTTTACACTGAAGGTTGACGTAAGCGACGTGACAAAGTTACCGCCATGAAGATCGAGGCTTTCGGTTTTGGGACAACAGACTGGGATGCGGTGGAGCGCACCGAGGCTCCCGGCGAGACCGGCGTCGCGTACCAGCGCGTGCGCCAGTTTGGCGACATTCGAGTGCGTATGGTCGAATACTCAGCCGGTTACCGCGCGGACCACTGGTGCGAGAAGGGGCATATCATCCTGTGCTTAGAGGGTGAGCTGCACACCGAATTGGCTGACGGTGCGGTGCATGTGCTCCAGCCCGGCATGAGCTACCAAGTCGCCGACAAGGCCATGGCGCATCGCTCGTTCACACCGATCGGCGCAAAGCTGTTTGTCGTCGACTGAGTCCGCAGCGGTCCGCTTAGCTACCGGGCAAACGCGGGGATTGCGATAATCCGTCCAGCCTAATCCATCAGAGATATTGAACCGCTTCGCGTGCGGGCGCAGCATGCGCCTTCCCGAGTTCTCGGGCAACCTGAAACGTGAAGGAAGATGAGCATGGATTCAATATTGTTTTGGAACGAAGTGGCGCTGGAAGTGCATCGTCGCGATTTTGCATTCGACACGGACATCGAAACCGGCAAACCGCAAGCGCCGCAGCAGGGTGGGCCGACGCGTACTTCGCGCGCGCTCGCGATCGTACATTTGGCGATGTACGACGCGTGGAATGGCGCGAGCGCGACGCTGCGCAACTACTTGAACACGCGCAGCGGCCTGGCTTTGCTGCCGCCCGCGCCGCCTGCCGGCGCATCCGCGGACACCGCGATCGCGAGTGCCGCGGCAACGGCGCTGAAAGTGCTATTCAGCCGTCAAGCCGCGTACATCGAAACGCGCATGCAAGAATTCTGCGCCGGCCCTAATGTCGCGGGCCAAAGCGCGCAGCAGAAGCGCGATGGGCAGGACTATGGCCGCGCGGTCGCACAGGCGCTGCTCGGCTATCGCGGCGATGATGGCGCGGACGCCGCGGATGACTACATTGCCGGCGATGCGCCCGGTCAACACCGCCCCGATCCGTATAACCCCATGCAAGGCTATTTAGGCTCGCGTTGGGGCAAGGTCACGCCGTTCTGCGTGAGCTCACCGGCCAATGGCGGACTGGCTACGTACCTGAACCCGCCGCCCGCATTCAATACGCAGAAGTATCAAGACGACTTCGAAGAAGTGCGCGACAAAGGCGCGCGCGCACGCGGCTCACGTTCGACCGAAGAAGAACTGACCGGCCTGTATTGGGCCTACGACGGCGCCAAGGGACTCGGCACGCCGCCGCGCTTGTATAACCAAATCGTGCGCAAGATCGCGCAAGACCAGAACAATACGATCGAGCAGAACGCACGTCTGTTTGCGTTGATCAACGCTGGTATGGCCGATGCGGGCATCGTCGCGTGGGAAGCGAAGTACGTCTACAACTTCTGGCGTCCGGCGCTGGGCGTTCGCGAGGACGATGCCGGCACTGGTCCTTCAGGTCTAGGCACGGGTTCGCCGGCCGCGGGTGACCCGTTCTGGGAAGCGTATGGCGCACCCGCGTCGAACGAGCCCGGCAAGAAGAACTTCACCCCGCCCTTCCCGGCATATCCCTCCGGGCACGCGACTTTTGGCACGACCGTGTTTGAGATCGTGCGCCGCTTCTACCCGCCGGCGGTCGCCAACGCGTTGACCTTCGAGTTCGTCTCCGACGAACTCAACGGCAAGACGGTCGATATCGACGGCTCGACGCGCACCTTCGTCAAACGCACTTACAACTTGAACCAAGCCAAACAAGACAACTTGGAAAGCCGCGTTTGGTTAGGGGTGCACTGGCGCTTCGACGGCGAAGGCGGGCAACAGGCAGGCGTTCAAGTGGCGCAGCAGGTCAGCAGCAGTCCACATTTGCAGTAGCGCGTTGCTGTTCGCGGGGCGGCGGGCCAGCCGCCCCGTTTTCGAGCTAACTCCTACGAGCACCGCACTCGATCCCCGTGCGGCCTTCTACGAGTGTCGGTGCAAGTGGCTCGTGGTCGATAAAAAGAGACGAGGCGGCAGTGCCGCCTCGTGTTCTTGTTGGCGCCTTCGGCGCCGGCTACAGCCCGCCGTCGGTCTCGCGCACGAACACCGCCCTAGCGCTGCGCGCCGCGCTCATGGTGAGCGTGCAAACGTAGCCTTGTCCCGCGCAGGCACCTTCCCAGTGATCGAAAATCCAATACGAGGGCTTGGTGGGGTTACCGGCGCCCCTTGCCGTGAGCCTGACGACCGTGCCCGGTTGATATGCCTCGTTGCAGTCCGAGAAGCCGATGCCGCAGTTGATGCCCGCCGGGCTGCTCGTCACCCTGCCGGAGCCTGAGAGCGTGACTCGCAATGAAGCACCGGTATTGCCGTGCACCGCGTTGGACCAATCCGAGCAGCCGAGCGCATCGCAAACCCGCACAAAATAATCGACGTCTATGCCGGTGCTTAATCCGCTGTGCAGAAAACTGGTGCTGTTGGCGGGCAAGATCACGCTGGCACTGGCGCCGCCGGCTATTTGCCAGAAGACTTCGAAGTGCGTCTCGCCGGGTGTGCGGTCGCTCCAGCCTAGTTGGATGCTGGTTGAGTTCTCCGCCGTGATGCGCGGCGCCAGAGCGGGAAAGCATACGGCGTTCAATGCGTTCACGCGCCCGAACTGCCACAGCGTGCCGGTGCCGGCGATCGCGTCCGCCGTGCTGGTGATGCGATTAACGATGTCGTTCGCGCGGGTCATGCCGCAACTGGCGCGCACCAATGCGGCAATGCCGGCCACATGCGGCGACGCCATGGAGGTGCCGCTGCAGTTGGCGAATGCGCCCGTCAAACCATTCTGGCAGCTGGCGGCCCCGGGCACGGCGGTGGAGAAGATACCCGAGCCGGGTGCGGCGACATCGACCCACGCGCCGAAGTTAGAATCCCCGGCGATCATGTCGGCGCTATTGGTGTTGGCCACCGACAAAACTTTTGGGCACGCGCCCGGCCATTGCTGTTGATCCGCGCCGCTGTTGCCGGCGGCGGCGACCAGCACGACGTTGCGGTCGAAGGCGTAGTTGATCGAATCGCGCAGTTCGTTACGGCCGACGTCGAACAAGTCTTCCCACCAGGAAGTGCTGCAGTCCTGCTCGGCGCCGAGGCTCATGTTGATGACGTGCGCGCCGTTGTCCGTGGCCCAGTAGATGCCGTTGTAAAGCATCGAGACGCTGCCGCTGCCGCTATCGTCCAGCACTTTGACGTTCATCAAACTGCTGTCGTAGCCCACCCCGGCCACGCCCGCGGTGTTGTTGGTGGAAGCCGCCGCGATACCGGCGACATGCGTGCCGTGGCCGTCAATGTCGTTGGTCCCGCTGCCCGAGCCAGTGAAATCGCGACGCGCGGCCACTTTTCCGGCGAGATCGGCGTGAAGTTCGTTGATGCCGGTATCCAATACGGCGATGCGCACGCCGCTCGAACCGTGCGTGCGATTCCAGGCCTGCGGCGCTCGGATGGTGGTCATTCCCCATTGGCTGCCGAACGAGGGGTCGTTCGGGATTTCTTGTTTGTGCATGACCCAGTCCGGACTTGCATACTGCACTTCGGGATCGCTCAGATAGGCGCGCGCTGCGTCTTCCAGAGACGCCGCGCCGGAGACATCCACAAGCACGCCTTTGCGCCCGACTTTGAGCATCGGTTTGGCGATGCCGGCGCCGAATTTGCTTGCGCGTGTGTGCGCGGCGTTCTCGTCCGTTTCCGGCTTGCGGAATACGACGATCAAGCGATCGGCCAGTGCCTCGCGCTTGGCGAGGGTGAGCACGGTCTTCAGGGGATACACTTTGGCCATGCCGCCGCCCGGCATTGGCACATCAATCGGTTTCGCTGCACGCGGATAGGTATCCGGCCCAGGCACCGGTACCTCCGGCGGATCCACGGGAATTTTCACGGGCCCGGTTTCGATAGGCGGTTTGGTGGGCACTGGGTCCGGAAGCTCAGTGCCGGGATCGACATCGCGCGCGGCGAGAGCGGATCCGGTGCAGAGCAGCGCGGTCGCCGCTGCGATGGCGCGAGCGTG
>CAZAWU010000186.1:6094-7822 GCA_964488915.1 uncultured Burkholderiales bacterium | reverse complement strand
TTTCGCGCAACTGAATGCGGCTGACTTCCAGCAGCGCGCCGTCCCATCGGCCGGTGACGCGAAAGCTTTTCCCGGTGTAGGGGTCTTGCGCGTGCACGGCGTGCAGCGAAGCAAGTGTAAGCAACGAGATTAGTAGGAAAGGTTTCATGGGTCTTGTTGTTGTTCTCGGCGCCGGCAGGCGACTACACGCTCGCGGCAAGCGTTACTCCAGTCATGGCCCCAGCGCGTTCAAGCAGTTCGCGCATTAAACAGAGCCGTACGCGGCGATGACTGTTCAGCGCGGGCAGCAGTTCATGCAGCGCAGTCCAGTCGGCCTCGGTCATCGCTGCATGGTGCAGCATGATCCCTAGCGATGCGCCACCGCGCTGGGTAAACGCGGCCAACTGCCGGTCCAACTCGGCCAAATCGGGTTCCGCGCCTTTGAGCCACTTACACCAATCCACTTGCACCGGGCATTCGCGCACTGGCCCCAACGCCAGCGGTGTTGCCGTCACATCACGGGAAAGATGCAGACCGCTTGCGCTCAGCGCCGGCAGCGTCGCCTGCGAGCAACGATTCCAAGGCGGCGTGAAGATTGGATCGATGCTGCCCAGTAAGGCGCGCAGGCGCAGTTGTCCAGCGAGGACGTCGCGCGCCTGTTGTTCGGCGGAACGCGCGGGTCCGAATTCGCACTTGCGGCCCATGCTCTCATGATTGAGATGTGCGTAGCCGTGCTGGTGCAGACCCAGGCGTTCGCGCGCATTGGCGCGGCGCGCGCACAGATCCAACGCCAGCTCGCGCGTCAGCGCCTGCGGAATTACCGCCAAATCGATCGGCGCGCGATGCGCGTTGAAAATATCCAACAACGCGGCTAGGCGTTCGTCAGACCAGCCCGCGTCGTCGTCGCGAAAGAAAACGCGCAGCGGCGCCTGCAGTGCGTCGAGGGCGGCAGCAAATCGCTTAAACTGCACAGGCTGCCTTCACATGCTGTTGCTCATGCCGCCGCCGCAGCATCTCTGCGATGAGCGACGCGCTGCGCTGCGCGCCGTCCAAATCCAGCGTGCTTGCCCGCGGATCGAACTCGCGCATGCAGCCGATGGCGCCTGCTAAGTTGGCCGCGTTGAGCACGTCGGGCGGCAACATGCGCAGCACACCCAACTGCTCGAGGCGCTGCGCCCGGTTGACTTGTTCGTCTTCGCGTTCGGCTGCGTACGGCACCACCAACGCCGCTACGCCCGAGGCGAGGATGTCCATGGCGGTGTTGTAGCCGCACTGGCTGATGGAAATCGCCGCGCTGCGCATTTCCCCGGCCAGGGCGGGCACTGAGCGCAATAGCGTGACGTCGGGACAGCTCAGTGCGAGCGCCTGCAATTGCTGCCACTGCGGCTCGGGCAAGAAAGGCCCCGCGACCAGCTTCATCGGCATGCGCTCGCTCGGCGGCAGCAGGCACTGCGCTTGCAGCGCGGCGCTGAGCAGCGGGTAGCCCACCAATCCCCCGCCGGCCGAGACCAAGACGCCGTCGCGGCGGTGGCTGGACGCTTCGCTCGGACGCACCGCACTGACGAAGCCGGTGTAGTGCAGTGGCACGGCGAGCGGCTTGCTGGGCGCGAACGATTCCTCGAAACGCGCGAGGCGCGGGTCGGCGTGCACCAGCACGGCATCGAAATAGCGCTTGCACAGCCAGGCGGCGCGGTCGTCATGGCGGCGCTGATCGGGGCGCGCGTTGATCAGAATGTCGCGCACGCTGCA
>CAZAWU010000186.1:0-5994 GCA_964488915.1 uncultured Burkholderiales bacterium | reverse complement strand
GAACGCATGAGATGACCGACGCCGACCGAGTGCTGGCAGTAGAGAAGCAGCGCCGGTTTCATGCGCGCAACACCCGAATGTCAGCACCGCCGCCGCGCGCGCCGTCGCGCAAGCGCCCGGTAACGTCGACCACCTTGCCTTCGCGCAACTCCAGCACGCGATCATAGCGCTCGAAGGACGCAAACTGGTGCCCGATGACGATGGTGGTTTTACCGCGCTGTGACGCACTGATGGCGCGCTCGATCTGCACCGCCGACGCCGGATCGACCGCCGAAGTCGGCTCGTCCAAAATCAAGATCGCGGGCTGCTTGATAAGTGTGCGCGCCAAGCATACGCGCTGGCGCTGTCCGCCGGAGAGCGTGCAGCCGCGCTCGCCGACCACCGAATCGTAGCCGTCGGGCAGCGCGTAAATAAATTCATGCGCGTTCGCCAAACGTGCAGCGTGTTCGATCTCCTCCGCCGTCGCATCGGGTTTGCCGTACGCGATGTTCTCCTTGATGCTCGCGCCGGTAAGAACATTGTCTTGCAACACGATGCCGATCGATTGACGTACACTGTCATTAGTACAGTTTTGTAAATCAATACCATCAATATATATTGATCCATCCTGGGGCTTGTATAAGCGCAGCAACAGGCTCACCAGCGTGGACTTGCCCGCGCCCGAGTGACCGATCATTGCGACATGTTCTCCCGGCGCTATGCGCAAACTAGTCGCGTCAAGAACCGGTGCGTCGGCGTCGTAAGCGAAGCTGACGCGATCAAACACGATCTCTCCGCGTGGGTTATGCAGGGGTACGGCGCTGGGTTGATCGAGCCGGTCTTGCTCGATATCGAAGATGTCGGCGATGCGCTCGGCGCTGGCACGCGCACGAGAGAACTTCGCCCACATCTTGCCGAGGTCTTTCACCGGTTTGTAGAGCGCATTCACATACGCCACGAAGATCAGCAGCTCGCCCGGCGTCACTTCGCCCTCGAGCGCGAGCAGCGCGCCAAAGAACACCGTTCCGGCCATCCCAAGCGCGGACACCAAGCCTACGGCCTTAGACACGCCCGCCGCCACGCGCGCATTGCGTACGCCCGCTTCCAAACTTTGAGCGCTTTCCATGTCGAAGCGCGCTTGCTCATAGCTTTCGCGCCCGAACGCCTGCACCAGCGATATTGAGGACAGTACCTCGTTCAGGCGCGAGGCGATGCGTCCTTCCTGCTTGCGCTGCGCGCGCGCGGAGAGTGTGATCGCGCGGTTCATGCGCTTAAGCACCACGAACAACAGCGGCAGCGTGGCCAGCACCACGAGGGCGAGCCGCCAGTTCATGGCGAACATGACGATCATGACACCCACTAGTAGGAGCGACTCTGCCACGAATTTGAGCGCCCAATCGGCTAGTGCATCGCGAATCAGGTTCGTGTCGGAGGCCACTTTGGTGAGCAGTTCGCCCGAGCGGGCGCGCGAGTGGAAGGCCAGCGACAAGCGCTGCAGATGTGCGAACAATTCGCGGCGAAGGTTGTAGACCAATTCGTAGCCTACCCGCGCGCTCAAGTACGACTGCAAGTACGCGAAAAACCCCACCAGCAGGGCAATCAGGGCGATCGAGCCGCACAGCACCGCGAGCGCGAATGTAGATCCGGCACCGAGTAGCGGTTGCAGCATGCCAAGATACTCGGGCAGCGGTTTCGCCAGCAAAACGTGGTCGACGATGATCTTGAGCGGCCACGGCGCGATCAGGTCCATCGCGATGGCGCCGAGCAAGCTGACGAAGGCCACGGTTAGCAGCCCCCAGCGTTGCCGCAGAGTCGCGCCGACGAACCGGCGCAGCCGCACACTTCCTAGGCGGGCTACAGCCATGCGGGAGCCTCCTCTGACGCGAGATCCAGGGCTTGAGCCACCAGGCGGCTCGCGCGTGGCGCCTGGCGCCAAAAGGCGCGGTACGCCTTGCAGATGAGCAATATGCGGTAGTGCCACAGCAGTAACGCGGCATCCACGTGGCGCCGACTATGCTTGCGGTATTCCTGTAAGAAAGCCGCCACTAAAGCTTGCGCCGGCACATCCATTTGCAGGCTGATAATGAAGTTGGCGAGATCGTGCTCGGCGTCGCCGAAGGTGATCTCGTCGAAATCGAACATGACCGCTTCACCGGCTGCGAGCCTGAACTGATTGACATGCGCATCGCCGTGCAACACCGCCCCATCGCCCGCCGGCAGCAGCGGCCGCTCGCGCGCGCAGCGCGCCATGACCGCCTGCAGCGCAGACTCGATCGGCGGGTACGCCCCCGCAAGCTTGCTGGCGCGCTTGCGCGTATCGAACAGTAGTTGCTCGCGCAGGCTCACGCGTTCATAGCTCAGTTTCGCAGCGTGCAGCGCGGCGAGAGAACGCGCCAGCGCGCGCACGGCAGGCTCGCGCTGCGCACCACGCAACGCCTGTGCGGCGCCGCAACCCCGTTCGCCTCTCTGCCACACCGTGTGCGTCGCGGGATCGTAGCCGAGCGGCTCAGCCACGCGCACCGAGCGCGCGCCGCGCGAGTGCAACTCCGACAAATGCCGGTGCACCGCCGCGCCGCTACCGTCTTTGTAACTCTTAGCGAACAACGTCAGAACGCGCGGCGAACTTTCGAGCGCAATGTCGTAGCGCAGGGTACACCGCTCACCGGCACGGTAGTTGACCACTTCTAGCGCCACACCGCGCACCAGCACAAGCTCGGGCAACACGCTGGGTGGGACAAACTCCAACAAGCGCGCGGTGTCAGTGAGCAAAGCGAGCTGCGGCAACGCCGCGTCGTCCGGAAAGCGCCGCAGCGCCAAGTCGATGCCTTCGACATGCAGGGTTGTCAGCGCCGGCGCAGCGCCCTCAGGCAATCCGCGGTGCCGGAAGTAGGCCGTGCCGTGCACCAGCGCCGCGCGCGCACCGCTGGGTTCCGGCTGCGCGAAACGCAAGCGGTAGCAGACGCTCAGATAGGACTTGTCCCAAGAGCTCGCCGCTTCGTAGGTCTTGCGCCAAGCGTGCAACACCTCGCAGCCGAGCAGTTCGCGCGGCGTATCAACCAACTCGTGCACGCGCGCTTGCAGCAGGCCACGCACCGCGGCAGGATCGGTGAACGGTGCAAAGGCCTTATGCGGCTGCATGGGTAGTCCGGATTTCATTCTTCTTCTCCTCTTCCTTGAGCGCTAGCTCGACGTGCTCGATAGCTTGGCCGCCGCGCAAGATGATGCGGTGCACGATCTTGTTGCTGGGCCTCAAACCCGGCCATTGTTCTTTAGGTAGATTCAACAACAAACCTAGCAACACCCGATTGGTGCCGCGGTGCGCCACGATCACCACCGACTGGCCGCGATGCGCGGCGCAGATCTGCCGCAGAACCGAGCTAACTCGCTCGTGCAACTGTGCGAAGGACTCGGCGCCGGGCGCGCAATAGCGCCACATATCGGTTTGCCATTGCCGCCACATCGCCGCAGCTTCGGCGTCGCGCCCGTCGCGCCAGCGACCCTGCAGCGCACCCATGTGGATCTCGTTGAGTGCGGCGATGCGAGCGGGATCGAGGCCGCGCAACTGCGCCAGCGGTTGCGCCGTCTGTATCGCCCGCTCGAGCGTGCTGGTGTAAATAGCCGTCAGCGGCGCGTGCGCTAACAAGCGCGCAAGCGCATGCGACTGTGCCACACCGCGCGGTGACAACGGCACGTTGAGCTGGCCGGTCACGCGCTTCTGATTGTTCATCTCACTCTGGCCGTGACGGGCCAGGTAAATGGTTGTGGTCGCGCTCATGCCTGCACCGCCCATGCTGCCTCGGCGTCGCGTCCGGCCAAAACTGCGTCGCCACGCAAAATGCGGCCGGCGACATCGAGCAGCCGTGGCAGCGCCTGGATGCGCCCAGGCTTGAGCGAGGTGACGCAGCGGTAGGCGCGCTCGTGCACCAAAGCGGCCGCGGTGTGCCAGGCGAGTTGTTCGTTGTCTACCGCCCAGGGCACGCTGCGGCGGTATGCGTCGATAACAATGGCGAGCCGCCTGTTGTCGATCTCCCGACGCTGCACGCACGCCCGGCAAATCAGCCCGGCCAGGAAACCGCCCAATTCGGCGAGCGCCGGCCCGCGCATGGCGCGGTCTAGGTCGATCAGCGCCACCTGCGCCGGCGCAACGAGAATGTTGTTGCCGTGCAAATCGCCATGCAGGGTCGCGTTGGCGCTGCAGTCGACGTTCTGCCAAGCCCGCTGCAGTTCGCCCGCCAACCCCGCGCAGGTCCTCACCAGCTCCGGCGCGTCGGCTAAACCCAGCTCCAGCGTCCGCTGCGCGCGCTGCAAGTTGGCGATCAAATCGGCACCGCGCAGCACTCGCGCGCTCGCCAAAGGTGTGGCGTGCAGCGCAGCAACAGCCCGGCCGACACGCTCGAGCAGTTGCGGGCCGGCACCATCGAGTAAGCTCTCAAGCGTCGACCCTGCGACTGCCTCTTGCCAGAGCAGCCGGCGCGCGGCGTCGTAGCCGAGCGCGCGCGCATAAGCTACCGTGCCTTGCTGGTGCCCCGCACTGTCCCACAATGCCTGCATGTTGCTAAACGTATCGGCACCGGCATCGTCGTAGCGGATCTTGCCGAATACCGTCCACGGATGTGGCGCGCTGCCTGAAACTGGCACAACCGTCATGCTCTCACTGACGGTGCAAGTGTGTTCCGGGAAATAGCTCACCACTTGATGAGAGTATTCCCGCACCACTGCGCGATCGCCCCAGCGCGCTCGAACGAGCCCAGGTAGATGTTCCGTGACGATGCGCGCGTCATCGGCTAACTGCGGCAACGCGGGTAACTTGCGGTCATGCGGAAACGGCCAAGCAAGCGCGTGCAGATCCCCGAGCAAAGCCACCGGCGGCAAACTGTGCTGCGCACCCACCGGTTGCAGCGAGCGCGCTTTCGCGTAGCGCTCGCGCGCGTCTTCCGGGCCGTACATGCAGATGGCGAAACGCCGCACGGCCTGCGCTCCTGCCACGGTGCGCACGCCGAGCTTGTAGGCCACCACGCACGCCCTACGCGGGCGGTATTTGACGCGCTCAATGGAGCAATCAACTACTTGCTCGCGCGCCAGGAGGGTCCGCAGACGGTCGGCGATGAAAGTGGTGTCGAACAGTCGCGCCAAATGCGGCAGCAACGGGTCGCGCGGCAGTTCGCTTAGCATGCCAACCTGCCTCGGTGCAGCAAGCGGCCGTCCTCGTAAATCACCGCGTCCTCGGCCGCGTGCAGAGCGATGACTTCACCGTAGGCATCCTCGCGCAGCGCGAGGAAGCTGCCGCGGAACAGATAATTACCGATATGCCATGTGGCCCGCGCCGGCTCCGCGTAGGCGAAGTAATCGGTGCGCATCTCCTCGCCCGTGCCAACGGTCACTCGTAGCGCACAGACCTTGGCTGCGCCGACATCGTTCGCATCGCTGCGGTTGGGGTGTAGCGCGCGAATGGCGATACGGGGCGCGTCGCCACGGTGAGGGTAAAGCAGCGTGTGAAAGCGCGCGTTGTCGGCGCGCTGATTGAGCCGCACAACCGGGGCAGCGTGCTTTTCGCCATACTTGTACGAAACGAAGCCGGGGTCTATCTGCAGCTGCACCTCGCCGACATCCTCGTGCGCGAGCAGCAAGTTGGGCGAGTGAACCAACCAGGTACCGCGTGCGCGCGCGCACTGCACCTGACCTTGCGCTTCGGGCGCGAGATGGAAACGCTGATCGTACTCGTGCATCTCCCCCGCGCGCAGTTCGTCGCAAACGAGCCAGTACTCGTCGAACACAAACGCAATGTGCCGCCGGTGCAGCGCCTCGTACTCGGCGCTGCGCGCTTCGCCGCACACCATGTCAAAGCCGGGGCGCGCCTCAAACTGCAGCAAGCGCGCTTCCGGCGCAGGTCCGGCGATACGATGGCGCGTGCTGCCTTGCTTGTGCCGCGAAACTTCCTTGACGATGCGAGGTTCATAGCGCGTCTGGTTGCGCCCATCCACGGTGACCGTGTTGTGGTAGGCGGTACCGCGAAAG
>CAZAWU010000185.1:0-7863 GCA_964488915.1 uncultured Burkholderiales bacterium | reverse complement strand
TGGCGATCAGATTGCAACGCTGTCTGTCTGCAACGATACGATTTCGAGCGTTTACTGCAAGGCAACACAACCGCTCGGATTCAGGCGCACTCCAAACTATCGAACGGGGCCTGCACGTACCGCGTAACCCGCAGCACGTGAGGGTGGGTCATCGTCGTCTGCAGACTGCGATGTCCAGGCAAGAAACTGAATTGTGTGAATACTGTGCCGGCAGCCAGCGGGTGCGTGCCGAACGAGTGCTCCAGTGTCTGGATACCCGCGTACTTTTGGCCACACCTCTCACCTAACCGTGCTCGTAGACGGCTTAACAACCAGAGTTGATACCATAGCCGTGTTCGCTCACATGCGAACGGGCTCGGCCACGTTCGCGTGAAGCCGTATGCGATATGGTATTGGTCCAAGAAAGACTCAAACGAGCAAAGGGTGCCGGCTAACTCTAACCCTAGGCGGCACAACCAGCTGTCACACCACCCATCGACAGGAGAACCTCATGTCGGAAAGCCACCCCAGGCCTTTGTTCTCGATTCACAAGGAGTTTGAGCTCCTCGTCGGGCTACGTGACGGCAAGCTCACGCACGTCGCGCAACTAACTACTTCTCAGTCAGAGCACAAAACTGTTGCGTGCGCCGAGTATCTCGACGCTATAGGTCTGGTTAGCTTCAATCGCAGGACGGGTGAACTGACACCAAATGACGCCTTCTTCAACATCTTGAGATCGATGGACCTGAGCCTTTCACCGTTGAAGGACTTCACGCACGGATCAATCGTATGCAATCCCACTTTCGGCAAGCTTCGCCGGTCACCGGAGGATTCGAAGTCTCGTAAGGTCTTTGTTCTAATGCCGTTTACTGAGTCGCTCCTGCCGCTATATCAGGACCACATCAAGCCAACAGTCGAACGTATGGGGCTAACTTGCATGAGAGCAGACGACTTCTTTTCGGCCGACTCGATCATGGACAGTGTTTGGGAGGCAATCCGAGACGCAGACTATCTTGTGGCGGACTGCACAGGACGCAATCCAAATGTCTTCTACGAAATCGGAATAGCCCACACCCTTGGCAAAACCGTAGTCTTGATTAGTCAGTCTATTGATGACATCCCATTTGACATACGTCATCGACGCAACATACTCTACGAGTTCACTCCAAGAGGCATCAAGCAGTTCGAGGAGTCCCTGACCAAGACGCTCGACTGGGAAGCCCGGCGCGCCGCTGCCTCAGATGAGCGACCAATTGTTGACTGGCGTCGCCACGTTCGCGATGCGAGTTAGCTTCACACGATATCAGCGTTAATGTGTGAGGACAGTGCCGCCTAACCCCTCGTATATGGACTCCTCCCCAAAAGCAAGAGTTTGATCGATAGGAACTGGCAAGGGATACAGCCTGCAGTCGTATATCCGGCATCTTGATTGGGCGCATATGTGGCCCGTGCCGACATGGAATCTGCGTGAGTGAAGTGCCAGTCGCTACGAGCGGCAGCGTGTAGTGCCGGCAGGGTTATCGGCATGTATCACTCTGGGGAAGATCCTAATTGCCATGATGGACGATCAATCTCTACGCAAGCTTGGATGGGTGAATCAACGGGTTAAGCTGGCAGGCTAAAGGCTTGGCGCTGCATCTTCTTGCCGAGCCTGGGTTGTGGGTTGTCTTCGAAGGCTTCGCCATCGCGCAGCGTGGCGTAGCAGATGCGAGCGAGTTTGTTCGCCAGTGCGCAGGCCGCTTTGTTGTGATTGGTTCGTGCTTGCACGTTGAGGGCCCAGGCGCGTATGCCTGCGGGGCTTCTGCCCGTCTGCTGGGCGAGTTTAGCCGCGCGCAGAACGGAGCGCGCACCGTGGGTAAGCAGCATGCGAAGGTAGCGATCCCCGCGCTTGCTGATACGCCCGAGCGTTCGGGTGCTGCCGGAAGAGTATTCCTTCGGTGTCAAGCCGAACCAGGAAGCAAAGTGACGCGCGCTCTTGAAGTGAGCCACACTGCCGCTGGTGGCCGCGACTAGCGCCGTAGCGCTCAACAAACCAATGCCGGGGATCGATAGCAGCGTCTTGCAGGCAGGGCTTTGGCGCGCCAGCTCGCCCAGTTCACGCTCCAGTTGACCAATGCGCGCTTCCAGCAGCCGGATCTCTTCGATGAGCAACTTCATCGTGCCACGCAACAGCGCCGGGATCGCCGAATTCGCATCGGCCAGCAGCCGAGCGATCTGCTCAATGCCGCTGCGAGCCCCAAGGGTGATGGCGATACCGAATTCGCGGCAAAATCCGCGCAAAGCGTTGATGCGCGCGGTGCGTGTGCCCATCCACAGGCTGCGCGTGCGATGCAGCGCCTGTAGGCTTTGTTGCTCAACGGACTTGATTTTCACCGCGGCGATGTCCGAGGCGCGCGCCGCTTCCAGCAGCGCGGCCGCATCGGCGGCGTCGGTCTTGTTGCGCTTGACGTAGGCGCGCACGTACTTCGCCGGCAGCAGCCGCGCTTCAATGCCAAGACCGCTAAGCCAGCGCGCCCAGTGGTGCGCCGAGCCGCAGGCTTCCATCACGACCAAGCCCACTTGGCGATTGGCGAAGAAGCGTTCGAACTGCGTGCGCGTCAGGCGCGCTCGCTCCATGATCTTCCAGTTCGAATCGGCCACGGCCACTTCGAACACGCTCTTTGCCAAATCCACCGCCACGGTAGTAGCATTCATCTCGGACTCCTCTTCGGTTGGTTGCGCTGACCCATGCCCATGTTTCAGCTTGGCACTATGATGCCGGATACAAATCGGGAGGAGTCCATCCCATCACTCAAACCACTCGCAGAGGCAAGCGCCAGGCGCGCTCTTGAAGTGGGCTGCCGCTCGTGGCCGCGAGCATCTCCGTAACGCTCAACAAACCAATGTCGGGGATCGTAAGCAGTGCTTTACAGGGTGGGCTTTGCCGCGCCAGGTCGCCCAGTTCACGCTCCGATTGGCCAATGCGCGCTTTGAGCAGACGGATCTCTTCGATAACCAACTGCATCGTGGCGCGCAACAGCGCAACAGCGTCACGATCGCCTCTTGTTTGCGGCATCGTCTCGGGCGGCGCCGGGTGGCGCTCTGTGGATTGTCGGGCCAAATGTTCCCGCTGAGAGCGTTGCGAGTACGCAGTGCCTTGGTTGCAAGGCGCATGTAACTTTGTCGGAGGAGCTCTAATACGGAACGGCATGCCCCAGGTGCAATCAAGGAGCCTGGTTCTAGAGTCGCACAGGATCATAGACGCTCATGCCGGCTACCCTCCGTTGCAGCGGGCCCACCTCCAGCGGCGGCGTTGAACTTTAGCGTTTATGCTTTAACGCTCACCCTTTGCCTCCGTCGGAGTAAGTCGGCTTAGCGTTGGATTGTGCGAGTTAGCACTGCGCGGTCTGAACGATCGCTTATGGCCGAGCCTGCTAGCCCGAGCGCTGCCAGCTTCTGCACCTTCGCGCTCGCGCGCTTTCTTCGCCAGTGCCGCGGCAAAGCCGACTTTTCGCGGACGAGAATTTCGAGCCGCCCGGTCGAAATCGTGAGCACCGCATCGGCGATGTTTTTGTGCGGTGCACGCGAGCAGTTTTGGGGGCCGAGCCGACATCGCGAACGTCGACCGCCAAGCAGCGAAGGCGAACCCTGCGAACTCTTATCTTTGACAACCTCGCTGGTGACCCATCGCTGAAGTCGCGTGGCGCGGCGCGAGGATCCGCTAGGTAGCTAAGCCGACGCTGGCGAGGCCTTGCGATGTCGTAGCCATATTTGCGCAGGCCCGACAGTGATAAAGTTAACCCATAGGCATTTACGCTTCTGCTCGTGATCAACCTGTTCGACCTTGGCTTCCGCTTCGGCGCCATCGCACTACTGAGCTTGCTCGGGATCTTGCTGTTACGGCAAGGTAGCCAACGCTTGCCGGCACTTGTTACTGTGGCGTTCGCGTTAGGCATCGGCTCGTACCTGCTGTGCTCGGGGCCATTCTGGAGCAGTCTGCCGCGCTGGCTGCAGGCTGCCTTGTTGCTCGGATGCATCGCCAATCCGCTGCTGTTTTGGCTGCTGGCGAGATCGATTTTCGAGGATGGATTTCGACTTCAGCATTGGCATGCCTTGTTGGTGATCGCGGTTGAAGCGCTCGGATTCTGGTATGTCTTTGGCCTGCGCGCCGAATCGGATTCCGCCTCACAAACGTTCATCAGTGCAACCGCTGGGGCTCTGCTGCAATTGATTGCAATCGCTCTAGTTATCGGTGCGCTGGTTACGGCCTTCCGCGGACGTGCACCAGACCTGGTAGAGAGCCGGCGCAAGTTTCGCGTACTGTTTGTGTCGGTGGCCGGCGCTTACATGATCTTCGTGATCCTAGTGGAGCTTCTTCTGCGGGGTGCGGCACCGCACCCGGTCGCGTCAATGCTCAACGCGGGGGCAATATTCGCCATCGTGTTCACGATCGCCGTATCGCTGCTGAGTCTGAAGTACAACTTGCTGCTAGAGCCCGTACGCCCGCTGCCGGCGAGCGTGCAGTTGGACGCCTCTGAGCAAGCCTTGCTACAGCGCTTGGACCAGGCGATCGCCAATAAGGTCTATCGCCAGGAAGGGCTGACGATTGCACGGCTGGCGCGCGAGTTGAATACCCAGGAGCATCGACTGCGCGCGCTTATCAACGCCAAGATGGGATTTCGCAACTTCAACGACTTTCTCAACCGGCACCGCCTTGGCGACGCCTGCGCGCAGCTCGCCGACCCGGCTAAGGCGAGCATCCCGGTGCTAACCATCGCCTTAAACCTCGGTTACGGCTCGATCGGCCCGTTCAACCGCGCCTTTAAGCAAGCGACAGGGCTTACCCCGACTCAATTTCGCCGCCGCGAACTGGGTGACAGCGCCGGCGCCCAAGCCGAGCCCGTAGGCTAAAGCTCGCCGATTTCGAAATCGGCACGATGTTTTCGCTTTCGGCGAGACGCTAAGCACCTCTAAGCGCTTCACTGCCCACATGCAGCCCGCAACCCCTGTTGGGCTGCGTCAATCCAGGAGGTTCGAGATGCTTATCGCGTTGGCGTGGTCCCTCAAGCGCGCCGGTTTGCTCTTTTGTCTCGTCTCACTCGCGCAGGCAGCGGCGAGCGACGACGCGCCAGTCGATTGGCCCGTGGTGGGTGGGGATGCGGGCGGCATGCGCTATTCATCGCTCACCGATATCAACCGTGGCAACGTGCAGCGCCTCAAGCTGGCCTGGACTTATCGGCATGGCGACTATCGCTCCGGCTGGCCACAATCGGATCTCAAAGGCACGGCGTTTCAAGCAACGCCGCTGATGATCGATGGCCGGCTGATCTTCTCCACGCCGTTCAATCGCCTCATTGCGCTCGACCCTGAAACCGGTAAAGAACTATGGGTGTTCGATCCGAAGATCGACCGCAGCCGGCGCTACGCCAACAAGTACGTCAGCCGCGGCGTCGCCTATTGGCATGACACTAAGGCAAACGGCTTATGCGCGGCGCGCGTTTTTCTCGGAACGCTCGACGCTAGGTTGATCGCGCTCGATGCCGCGACTGGCAAACCGTGCGGCGACTTCGGCAGCATTGGCACGGTCAACTTGCTTGAGGGCATCGAGCCGCTGGTCGATGCGTGGGAGTACAACGTCACCTCGCCGCCGACCATCGTCGGCGACCGCGTCATCGTCGGCTCGGCGATCGCAGACCTGATCCGCCGTATTCAGCCGCCTGGGGCAGTGCGCGCGTTCGACGCGCGTAGCGGCAAGCTGCTGTGGCGTTTCGACACCCTCCCCCGGGAAGGAGAGTTCGGCGCAGACACGTGGCAGAACGAGAGTTGGCGTGACGCTGGTGGCGCGAGCGTGTGGTCGGTCATGACCGCAGATGTCGAACGCGGACTCGTGTTCTTGCCGGTCAAGCCGGCCGGACCGGACCACTATGGCGGCGACCGGCACGGCGATAACCTGTTCTCCAATGCGATCGTCGCGCTGGATGTCACGACCGGTAAGCGCGTGTGGCACTTTCAGACGGTGCATCACGACGTTTGGGACCAGGATCTCGCTGCGCCGCCTAATCTGGTGCGCCTGCAGCGCGATGGGCAAGATGTCGATGCCGTCGTGCAGCTCACGAAGATGGGGTTCGCGTTCGTATTCGATCGCGTCAGCGGTGCACCGCTGTTTCCCATCGAAGAACGGCGTGTGGCACACCACTCGGAATTGGCAGGAGAGCGCCTTTCCCCGACGCAACCCGTTCCCACCCGGCCCGCGCCGCTGGTGCCGCAGACACTCAACGAAAGCGACTTGTGGGCTGACCATCCATATCTTCAACGCTGCCGAAAACGCCTAGCGTCGCTGCGCAATGAGGGAATCTTCACACCGCCCGCCGAGCGCGGCTCGATCCTTTACCCGGGTCCGATCGGTGGCGCGAACTGGTCGGGCGGTGCGTACGATCCCGTAAGCGGATACCTCTACGTGCCCACCAACAATCTTGCGGTTACCTTGCGCTTGAAGAAGTTGCCGCGCGAGCTTCTTGCGGAGGGTGGTATTCCTTGCAATCGTCCACCGTGGGGTACGCTGTCGGCGATCGATCTCAATCGTAGCGAGATCGTCTGGCAGGTGCCGGTCGGGCACACCAAGCAAGGCATAGCCGGCTCGATGAATTTCGGGCCACCGTTGGTCACGGCAGGCGGTATCGTGTTTCACGCCGGCGGGGCAGAAGCGAAGCTGCGGGCGCATGACGCCCGCAGCGGCGAGATACTCGCAACCTACGACTTACCGGCGGGCTTGCACGCTGGGCCGATCAGCTACAAGCTGAAGCGCGGCGGCAAGCAATACTTGGTTGTCGCCCCCGGTGGCTACGTGGGCCTATCCAAGCTTGGGGATTATGTAATGGCGTTTCTGCTGCCCGATTGATTCGAGATCCGAGGCATCATCCACGCAGGCACTCTTGGACATCACCCGCTACGGCGAGCAAGGCGCCAACGGGGAACAAAGCGGCGCTTGAAGTTGCCTGCCGCGCAGCGCCCACGTCCAACATACTCTCGCTCGCCTACCCAGCGCCCGCGCGGCGTGCGATAGCAGGTTTCGTACTACTCAGGCTGCGCCATGCTGCGATGAGCGCATTGGCGGCGCGCTCTATGTCGTCTTCCGTCGTGGCAGCGCCTAGCGAGATGCGTACCGCACCCATCGCTTCGGCGGGGCTGAGCCCCATCGTGGCAAGCACACCGCTTACCGCGTCGGTTTCTGAATGGCACGCCGAGCCGACCGATGCCGCAACTTCGGTTTCCGCCGCTGCCAGCAGTTCGCGCCCGCTGACGTTGGGGAAAGACACGTTCAGCGTGTTGGGCAAGCGCTCGCTCGGGTGACCGTTGAGCTTGAGGTTCGGGATCGCTGCCTGAAGCCGCGCGTGCAAGGCATTGCGTAGGCGCGTTACCCGTGGCGCTTCCTCGCGCAACCGATGGCCGGCTAGGCGAGCCGCCACGCCCATGCCGACGATGGCCGGTACGTTTTCAGTGCCCGGTCGCAGCCCGTGCTCTTGCCCGGCACCGCGCAGGTGCGGTTGGATCGGTGTGCCTTGGCGCACGTAGAGCGCCCCCACGCCCTTGGTGGCGTAGAACTTGTGCCCGGCAAGCGTTAGCAGATCGACCTGCAACGCATTGACGTCAACGGCGATCTTGCCGGGCGATTGTGCCGCGTCAGTGTGCATCAGCGCGCCGCGCTTATGGGCGAGCGCTGCGATCCCGGCGATCGCTTGAATCGTGCCGACCTCGTTGTTCGCGTGCATGATGGAAACGAGCGCTGTGTCTTCGCGCAGCACTCGCGCAATCTCCGCAGGATCGACCCAGCCATGCCGATCGACAGGGATAACGCTCACCTCCCACGTCTGCCGGCCCAGCGAAAGCGCTGGCTCGAGCACGGCC
>CAZAWU010000184.1:0-7918 GCA_964488915.1 uncultured Burkholderiales bacterium | reverse complement strand
CCAGCTCTTGCGCGCTCCCGCCGGTAATGACCCACTGCGGCGCGGCCTGCCGCATAAATACCGCGATCGGCTCGCGCGGCGCTGGCGACAATGCATCACGCACAAACTCGGTTTCAGCCAGCGGCACGCCGTGCACGTAGACGACGCCCTGGCGCGTAAGCCGCCCCTGCGCGGGAAACGCCGGAGCGAACAGGACGCCGCGACGACCGCTCGCTCGCTGTGCGGCGACCGTCTCCGCGGCGACGTTGCCGCGCAGAGTGGAGTCGATTTTCTTGAACAGGACGGCGCCACTGCCGGCGTAGTCGAGCACGGCGCGTTGCACCGCAGCCGCGGCGGCCGTGGCGTTGAGATGCCTGCTCTCGGTGTTGATGGCGACGACCTGCGCCTCGTGCAGACTGCGAACGCCGCCGGTGTACCCAATCGTGGGCAGCGCGGCCACACGCGTGACAAGTCCCTGCTTAGCGAACGGCGCAGCGGAATCCAGCGCGCCGGTCAAGTCATCGGCGATGATGACTATTCTGTTTGAAGCACTCAAGCCTGCGCGTGCGCCGTAGCGGCCGCACTACGCCGGCCGGCTGCCATCATGCGCGCGTAGGCAATTGCCGCTTTCATGTTGGTGTGATTGGCTTTGCCTTGCCAGGCGATATCGAACGCCGTGCCATGATCCACCGAGGTACGCTTGATCGGCAAACCGAGAGTGACGTTCACCGTTTCATCAAAGGCGATCAACTTGGTAGGGATATGGCCCTGATCGTGATATTGCGCCACCACGAGATCAAACTCGCCCTTCATCGCACGGTAGAACACCGTATCGCCCGAGATCGGACCCTGCACGCTGACACCTTGCTGCCTGGCCTGCGCGACGGCGACCTCAATGCGTTCGATCTCCTCGCGCCCAAAGATACCGCCCTCGCCACAGTGCGGATTCAAGCCGGCAACGGCGATGCGCGGATTGTCGTAGCCGAGCGATCGGTAGTGCTCGTAACCGGCGCGGATGGTGGCGAGAATGCGCTCGACCGTGCCACGCTCAGTCGCCCCCTTGAGCGACACATGCGTGGTGACGTGCACCGCGGCAAGTTTGTCGCTCGCCAGCAGCATAAACGACTGCTTTGTGTTTGTTAGCATCGCCAACAATTCAGTGTGGCCGTCGAAGTGATGACCTGCTGCGTGCATCGCGGCTTTGTTTAGCGGTGCGGTGACGATCACCGCGATCTGACCCGCCTGCGCAAGCTGGACGGCGCGCTCGACATAGCGATAGGCCGCTTCGCCGCCCGCAGCGGTGAGCTTGCCGTCCGTAATGTCAATTTCGTCCTTTGTGGGCACATGCACGACCGGTACCGCGCCGGGTTTTTCGGCAGCGGGCGCCGATAGTGTTTCGACAAAACTCAGGTTAGTTTTCGCGATCGCGTCGGCGCGTTGCAACAGGCGTAAGTTACCGACGACTGCGGTCGCACTGCGCTCGGTAGCGGGCATTTCCGCCAGCGCTTTACAAATGATTTCAGGGCCGACACCGGAAGGGTCGCCCATGGTGATGCCGATTACCGGAAGGGTCGCCACGGATACTCGCAGAGAAAAGAACCGCTACTTTACAGCTTTTCGCATTTCACAGCCGCGCCGCGAGCCGCTCAGATCTTCTCGGTTGCCGCCCAGCGGCGCAGCAACTTCACGATGCGCGATTCGGCAAAATCGAGCTGCACCAGCGCGAGCGAGCGCTCGAATACCTCGTCGTAGCGCACGATGAGCCCGCCACTTAAGCGGCAGCGGCTCATGCCGCTGAAAGCAACGCGGCGCCCTTCGCTGCCAGCTAGCGTCGCGGTATAAGAAAAATCGTAACTGGCGTAGCCAAGTTCATCGTCGGCAACAACGTCGTAGAGAGTCCAGACGAAGTCCTTCGCGTTGCCATGAAAGTGTTCCTCGACCATGCTCGCGATCGCGGTCCGACCGGCAAATTCGCCGTAGAACGCGTCGTGATAGACGCCCTCCGGCGTGAAGCACGCAGCGGCGGCAGCACCCTCGCTACGCACGATCGCTGCGGTCATGCGCTCCAGCAATTGGCGAAACGTGTTCGAGTTGTGATCCATAGGTCGCTGTGCTTAGATAGACGCCAAGAATTTCAGCAGCGCTTCGCGGTCTTTCTTCGGCATATTGCGGAACGCTTCCTTCGATTTCTCCGCTTCGCCACCGTGCCACAGGATCGCTTCGGTTACGCTGCGCGCGCGCGCATCATGCAGAAAGAACGCCGCTTCGCCGAGCACGGTCTCCGCTAGACCCAAACCCCACAGCGGCTGCGTACGCCATTCGCGCCCGCTCGCCTTGAAATCCGGGCGACCGTCGGCAAGTCCCTCGCCCATGTCGTGAACCAACAGATCGGTGTAGGCGCGGAAAGTTTGATTCGCGAGTTGAGGCACTTTCTTGAACTCTGCGGCAGTCTTCATCTCGGGCACATGACATACCGAGCACTCTGCTTTGTCGAACAGTTCTTGTCCACGCTTGAAGTCCGCATCGTTGACGTTGCGCTGCGCAGGCACGCCAAGGGTGAGCTGCCAGAACTCGAGTTCGTCCCAGTTCTTGTCCACCAACTCCGGACGATTGTTGGGGGTGAATTCGCGACACGCTTTCTGGACATCGGGGCAATTCTCGTCGATCAAAAGCGACGAAGTGACGCCGATGTCACCGAGAAAAGCGAACGCGATTTGCAGCCGCACGCTCGACACATTCGCTTTCCAACCGAAGCGGCCGAGCTTACTGGCCTTGTCGATAGGATCCCAGACATAGTTCGGTTTGCCCTTGTAGCCCTTGGCGGCTTGTTGTTTAGCGATGTCCAGCACGGTTTGCTCGGGTACCGCTTCAAGTAGACCCAAACCATAGATCGGCTGCGTATAGCGCAGGGATTTCATCGTTTCATCGCCGATCGGACCGAACGCCAGCTTCTCCAAGCGAATCTTGGGCGCGCGCAGGGACACCTTTTCACCATCGGCAAACGCGACTTCCCTTACCTCCCAGTCGATGAATAGGTTGCCCTCCGGCGGTACGCGGTCGCCCTTGCCGTGGTTGTATTCGTCTTTGCCTTGCAGGCCCTGGTTTTGGAACTGATCGCCGTAATTCGGGTGCGGTTTTGGCCCGCCATGTTCGTTCTCGCCCGGCACGCTCAAGCGCACCAGCATACCGACCGGCTCCTCGCCCGGCTTAGGCGGTAGACCGCGGCCCGCGCGGATGTGGCATACGGAGCACTTGTCGGCAATGAAGGTCGGCCCCAACCCCCAATCGCCAGCGATCGACGGTGCCAGCACCCATTTCATGTTGAACGCGACGCGTCCGCGCATGAACACTTCGCGCTGCTGATAAGTCAGCGCGGGTCCCGGTTCGGCGAACACTTCCGCGTCGAAGCGCGTCAAAGTAAAGTCGCCCGCAGAGGGCGCGGCCTCCTCGACATTGGGCATCACGGGCATCGCAATGCCGGTGATCAAGCAAACAGCGGCGGCAGTGCGAATGCCGCGCGCGATGCAATTTGACATGTGTCTCAGCTCTCCGATGGCGGGTCCGATAAGGTAAAGGATGCCACCAGGGCTGACAAGGCCCTGAGAGTTGTCCTTCGGCTGACAAGGCCCTGAGAGTTGTCCTTCGGCTGACAAGGCCCTGAGAGTTGTCCTTCGGTCGACAAGCCCTGAGATTCGTCCTCAGCCTCATAAGCCCTGGGATTGCTGGTCGGCTGGCAAGCCCCTCACAACCCAGATCTGGCGAGGCACTCACTGCTGAACCACGACCGCGTCGCCAACCTTCAGACTGAGACGCTGGGCGGCGCTAGCCTGGTTCCAAGCTATCTCCACCAATCCTATGCTATTGATGAACCAGAATGGGCGATCCGCCGGGGCATCCGTGAACACGCGCGCATGGCTCAATGTTTGGCTCGCGACGGTAACATGTTCAGTCGAGCCCAGGTTCTCTCCCCGCAAACCGGTCATCGCGTTGCCGTAGTGGTCGATGTACGCGACACTTGCGAGGTCTCCGCCACCAAACTCGATGTCGAGATGGGCCTTGGGCGTAAGCGCGCGCTGATCGCCTTGTGCGAGCCGAGCGGCAACGGGCGCAAACAAGTCGCGCCCGTGAAAGGAAGCGCTCAAAGTCTTCGGCCGCCAACCGATGCGAAACACCTCCGCCGCCATTGCACGCGCGGCCACGACCGAAAGCAATCCGTTGTCCGGCCCGACGTACCAACAACCATCGGCGCGTAAGGCCACGGCATCGCGCGGGCCGCCAACACCCGGATCAATGACCGCGATGCACACGTCGCCGGGCACAAACTGCCGCGACAACGCCGCGAGCAGGTGTGCGCTGGCACGCACATCGAAAGACGGTGCATCATGGAACAAATCCACAACAGTCTGCTCGCCGTGCAGTTGGCGCAGGATGCTCGCGCGCAGCTGGCCAGCGTAGATGTCAGCAGCACCGAAATCGGTAAACAACACGATCATCGCTGCCCGCTGCGCTGAGCGCGCACTACTTCAGCAGAGCCTCTTCCGGGGCGCAGTTGGCCGGCACGCGTTCCAGCACGGCGCGCTTGTCGTTGGCGAACTTTTCCACCCAAACGGTCAGCCGACCGCGACTGGTGGTGTTCATCACTTCCTGCGGACGTGCATCGCGTTCGAAGTCACCGTCGAGCGTGTCACCCTCGCTCACCATGCCGGGGGAGATCTTTTGCGCGTAGGCGTAGCCAACCGCGGTCTTGACCACGAACGCGCCGCATTGATGGTTTACCCACTCCACCCGCACCAGTTCCGCCGCTGCGTTGCCGATGCACGCCATTGAGGCCGCGAGGGCGCAAACGCACAGGTGCTTTGGCGAGAATTTCATTATGCTCATGTCCGCTTCTGACAAAATACGCTTTAGCATACCGCAAAAAGCGATCGCGCCGTTGCCCCCACAATCCCCGACTATCTCTAGACCTGACTATGCCCAGCATCGCCGCCGAACAACTTGAACGAACTGTGACCGATATCTTCACCGCCGCCGGCTGTACCGGCGCCGAAGCCGCCCGCATCGGGCACTATCTCGTCGGTGCCAATCTGACCGGCCACGACAGCCATGGTGTCGCGCGTGTTGCGCGCTACATCCAGGTTTTGCGTGATGGGTGGGTCGTCGCGAATCAGACGGCCGAGTTGCTGGTCGACACACCGGTCATTGCCGTCGTGGACGGCAAGTACGGCTTCGGCCAAACCGTCGCACCGCAAGCGGTCGAAGTTGGCATCGAAAAGTGCAAAAGCATGGGTCTTGCCGCAGTAGCGCTGCGCAATTCCGGGCACATTGGACGCGTGAGCGATTGGGCCGAGATGGCGGCGCGGGCAGGCATGGTGTCGATTCACTTCGTCAACGCCGCGGGCAGCGTGCTGGTCGCGCCATTCGGCAGCATGCAGCGCCGCTTTTCAACGGCGCCGTATTGCGTCGGCGTGCCGCTGCCTGGGCGCGAACCGTTGTTGTTGGATTTCGCGACCTCCATCGTAGCCGAGGGCAAAGTATTTGTTGCCAGCCAAGGCGGGCGCCCGATCCCGAGCGATGCGTTAATTGGCCCCGACGGGGCACTGAGCGACGACGCACGCTTGCTGTACGGCGACTACCCCGCCACCGGCAGACGCGATCTCAGCGCCGGCAAGGGTGCATTGCGCGCCTTCGGCGACCACAAAGGCTCGGGATTGGCGCTGATGTGCGAGTTGCTCGGCGGCGCGCTCACCGGCACCGGGGCCACGCGCACCGATCGCGGGCGCGTGGCAAACGGCATGTTCTCGCTCTACATCGATCCCGCGCGGCTCGATCCGCAAGGATTTTTCCCGCAAGAGGCGTTGCGCTACGTCGATTTTGTGAAGGGCGCCAAGCCGGCGCCGCCGGCGCCAGAAGTGCTCGTGCCCGGCGACCCGGAGCGCGCCATGCGCGCGCAGCGCCTGCGCGATGGTGTGCCGCTGCCGGATGAAACTTGGCAATCGCTGCTGGAGGCAGGAAAGTTGGCGGGGTTAAATGCCGCCTGGGTAGAGCGGATGCTGGCCGCGTTGCACCAGTAGAAGAGTGGGCACACACTGCCTGCAGGACAGTTAGCACCACTAGTATATACTGTGAATTATTTCATATAGCCATCTTTGGCAATATCCTAGCTGTAGTATACGGTGTTACCCTCCTCACCCAGCGCCGACCCTAGACCACTGTCGGCGCGAGCGGTTCCAACCCGTAGTTTGCACGCGCCCGGTTGCATTTGTCGTCGCCGGATTGCAGCTCGCGGCATGGTGACGGTCGCTGCTTGTAGATGCCGCAGCGAACGCTGGCGCCGACCTCGCCCTTCAACGCTACACAGCGCGGTGCGGCGCGGTTGGTTCCGGCCATGCAAGCAAGCAACGGCGTAAGCTGCTCGGTCAGCGCTTCCGGTGTGTTTCGGCTTTGCGCGTCGGCCCAGTAAAACGAAACCCGGAAGTGCGCGCAACATGCGCCGCAGCGCAAGCACGGATGCTCGCCGTAGGGAACCGAATCAGGCGTCGTTGCGGACATCAGCTTCGATGAAGCCCAGGGACAAGAAAGCAAAAAGGCCGGGCAAATTCCCGGCCTTCGTTGTTTCCTGCATACTGGATTACCTACGCAGCCTTTTGCTCAGGTTCTGCCGCCGGCGCGGGCCGGTCCACCAGTTCGACGAACGCCATCGGCGCATTGTCGCCGATGCGGAAACCGCACTTGAGGATGCGCAGGTAGCCGCCGTTGCGGTTCTTGTAGCGCGGCCCAAGTTCATCGAACAGCTTGCCGACGATGTCGCGGTCGCGCAGCCGGTTGAATGCCAAGCGGCGATTGGCCAGCGTGGGGTTCTTCGACATGGTAATGATCGGCTCGACGAAGCGGCGCAGGTCTTTTGCCTTCGGCAGCGTCGTCTTGATCAGCTCGTGGCGCAACAGCGACACGGTCATATTCTTGAACATCGCGAGCCGGTGACTGGTCGTCCGGTTAAGTTTACGATTGCTTAGCTGATGGCGCATAACTAACTTTCGGTGTTATTACTTTCTCTCGGGCAACCCGGCAGGCGGCCAGCTCTCGAGCTTCATGCCGAGTGTCAATCCCTTCGAGGCGAGCACGTCTTTGATCTCGTTGAGCGACTTGCGCCCCAGGTTCGGCGTCTTCAGCAACTCGGTCTCGGTGCGCTGAATCAAGTCGCCGATGTAATAGATGTTCTCCGCCTTCAAGCAGTTGGCCGAGCGCACCGTTAACTCCAAGTCGTCGACCGGCTGCAACAGGATCGGGTCGAGCGGACGGCTCGAACCGCCTTCCGGACCGCGCGTCTGATTCGGCTGCAAGTCAGCAAACACACTTAACTGTTCGACCAGAATGCGCGCGGCGTAGCGCACCGCTTCTTCCGGTTCGATGCCGCCGTTGGTCTCGATGTCCATGACCAGCTTGTCGAGGTCGGTGCGCTGCTCGACGCGCGCGCTCTCGACCGCGTAGCTCACGCGGCGCACGGGGCTGAAGGACGCATCCAGCAGAATACCGCCGACAGAACGAGCCTCAGATGCTTGTTGACGGCTAGTCACGGGCTGATATCCCTGTCCAGCTTCAACTTTGATCTGCATATCGAGCTTGCCGCCGGCGGTCAGATGCGCGATGACGTGATCGGGGTTCACCACTTCCACATCGTGGCTCACCTCGATATCGCCTGCAGTGCACACGCCGGGACCCTGCTTCTTGAGCTTGAGGATGGTCTCGTTGTGGTTGTGCAGCTTGACCACCACGCCTTTGAGGTTCAGTAGGATGTCCACGACGTCTTCCTGCACACCTTCCACCGTCGAGTATTCGTGCACGACGCCGGCAATTTTCACCTCGGTAGGCGCGCAGCCCGGCATGGAGGACAACAGCACCCGGCGCAGTGCATTGCCCAAAGTGTGACCGTAACCGCGTT
>CAZAWU010000183.1:0-8036 GCA_964488915.1 uncultured Burkholderiales bacterium | reverse complement strand
GCTTCGGCGGGCTTCAGCTCGCTAGACTCGTACACCACTCCCAGGGACACCAGCAGCAGCGTGAGTCGAAGGATGAGCGGGCTAGCTTGGGGGCATCTGCGGTTTCTTGAATTCGACCCGGATCGCGGAGCATGGAGTTTGTCCGACGTTGTGGACGGAGTGAACCGGTTGTGGCGGCAGTCTAAGAACCAGAGGCAATTCGGGTTTCTCGGGGAGGGGAAATTTGATCTCTTTGCCATCCTGGTCATAGTCAACAAACTTGCACAACGAGTCCACCACCATAACGCTCGGCCAGCGATGGTGATGTGCGTTTTCGCGCTCACCAGGGGCGACGTTCACGCGCAGCACGCGAATGTCATCGCTTTCGTAAAGAATCGTATGGTTATCCGGCGCCGCTCGGACCGCATCGACTTCCGGGGGCCAATTTACGGGATCAGGATTCCCGGCAAGTACACCTTTTGCCTGCGAAAACCAGCATAGAAACGCGACCAGACCGACAAGCGATTTTCCTTGTGCTCGGTACATGAATAGTCTCCACGGAGAGTTGGGGTGATTCCCGGGAGAAAAGATAGCCATGCAACCCTGATTTATTGCTGACGTATTCAGCCTTGCCACAAACAGGTTTGGGGCGGTGGTAAGAGCTGAACCCTCGCAGGCTACTAGTGTAGTGCTTCTGCTGGCACTATAAATCTCGTGAAAGTACTGAAATTGAACAAAAAGGGCGAAAATCAAGCAGAACAAGGAGCAAACTGCAGCGAAGTTGAATACCTCGCGAGAGTTTGCAGAGCAGGACGGCTTGCTTCCTCACCATCTTCGTGCCGTTGAGAGCGAAGCACTACACTAGCGCGCCGCCGAAGCGACGGATCGCTTTCTGAGCCGTTCGCGCATTGGTCCCGTCCACGCTACATCTTGATCGTCCGGCAAAAACAGGCCTTGATAGCGGTCTAGCAAATTGACGGCGGTGTCATCGTGGGCCTCTAACAGGGCCCACGCATCTACCCAGCACTGCGCAGCGTCGAGAGATAGGGTTCCGCCCTGCTGTTTGATAGCTCCCTCCACCCTAACCCACTTTCGCAACCGATAGACGGTGGAGGTCAAGGACTGGTAAGCCATATCGCCATCTTCATCCGGCCACAGCGCATCCATGACATGCTTTTCCGAGACGCCGTTGATGCCGCCACAAACAATAAGTTTCAGCAGTGCCAACGCCTTCCTCGGTAGCTTGCGTCCAAACACCACTGGCGAGTCTTCGACAATCAGCTCGAAACGGCCGAGCGTGTACACCTTCACAGGCCATGGCCACGTGTCTTGCATGCCTACCGTTGGCTGAACGCGATAGCAGCGAATGATGTCGCGCACCGTATCGACTTCGATGTTTGCACGCACAGCCTCGGCGAAAATCTCCGATTTCAGTGCAGGCGGCGCATACGGCAGATAGTCGCGCGTCATGCACTCGGATCGAACCGGTGCCAGGGTTTGCCGGAGGAGCGCGTGGCAGCGTGGGCGACCGCCATCCTTGAGAGCGCGCCAGGCTTCGATCAAGTCCAAACTTCGACCCAAGTAGGTGAATGGCGTCAGCGCGAGCATTCCGCGGGTATAGCTGATAACTCTCCGGAACTCAGTCGGTTCTCCAAGCGCGGCAAGCGTTGCCGCCAATTCCACCCTATCCCATGCTTGCAACGGCACTAGCCCTGAAGCGTCAGCGGTGCGCACGGCTGCTTCCAGACTACGGCGTGCTTCGGGCAGATTGCTCTCCAGGTGGGCGAGACATGCACGCAGTAAACAAACGCCGTTGTATTCAAGCGGGCGCCTATCATCGACCACCGCCTCATATTGCCGGAGCGTCAATCTAAGCTCCTGCGATCGACCCAAACCGTAGCACGCGAGACCTCGAAAGAAATACAGAAACCCGAGGAAATGTCGCAGCCCTTCCGCATGCACGAGGGCGATCGCTTTGTCGGCGCACTCCAACGCTGCCTCGTGCTTGCCTTCGCGATGACGGCAGAAAGCAAGGCGGCCAAACCAGTGGATGCGACTCGCCGGCGACACCGAATCGTGGTCGAGCCGCGGCGTAACCGCCGCCGTCACAGCGTTGAGCAACGGGAGATCGGGGACGAAATGAAGATAGTTGAGGACAACGCTGGCGGCATTCACTGCGATCTCGGGCGGCAAGCGTTGGTCCAGCATGCTTACGATCTTGGCGACGCTGCTGCGCAGTCGGCGATGACCTGGCGCGCGGCGGATCGCTGCTGCAACGATACTCACGTGCGGACGCAGCTCATCTTCGAGCGAGTCGAAGCGAACCGGCTGCTCGAGCAAAGCATCCATCACGGCTACCCATCGATCGAGCGGGTGGTCGTCACGCCATTCGAAGTAGTAGGAGTCGATAAGACCGGAGGTTGCGAGTAGCTGCGGTACGAGGTCCTCGCTATTCTGAAACCCTTTGAAGGCAGTTTCTAATGCCTGCCTTGCCGCAGCGGGATCGATCGGCAACAATGCGATACCGTACCAGTAAGACACCCATGAATTTGCAACGCGTTCCGCCTGGGGTAGCGCGTCGATCCACGCTCGCAGAGTTTGACTGCGGCCTTGATGGAGAAGCGCTCGGGCGTGCTTCTTAACGAGAGTTCGAATCGTTGCCCAATCTTGCAGTTGACACCTAAGTTCGAATGCGGCATCCCACGCGCCGGCATCTTCCAGCAGGGTGGCCGCGGCGCGAATAAGCGCCTCGCGTGTTGTCTGACCAAAATACTCCTGGGCTCGGTGTTGCAGGAAGGTGCGGAACAAAGGATGAAACTGATACGACGGCTCAATGCCGCCGCGCCGATCAATGAACAAATGCCTTCGGTGCAGCGTCTCCAACAACTTGACCGCGCTCGGATCGCCTGTCAGTCTTTGAGCAAACTCAGCAGTAAACTGTGGCACGGGGGCGAGTTGCAATAGCAGTTCCTGATGGGTTTGTCCCAATTCAGCAAAAACTTGCGCGGCGAGGTAATCGAAAACGTCTTGCAGGTACTCCGGTTGCCCCAATGGCGCTGGGGAGGCTGTGCGTTGCGCTCGTTGCAGTAGCAGTGTTAATCCCGCAGCCCAGCCGCCGGTCTTGGTGTGTAGCTCATCGACACTTGCATGAGCCTGCGGGCTGAGCGTGGACGCAATTGACCGAGTCTCCTCTAGCGTCAGCCTTAGGTCGCTCCAATCGATAAACGCCACATGCTGGTTGGCAACAAGCCTGGTGTAACAGTCAGGAGGGTCGCGCCGGCTTATCACCAAGAGCGTGGAACTTGGTGGAACCTCTTGCACCGCGTCTGCCACCAGACGATGCAGAATGTTGTCTGCCGGAACTTCTTGGTAGTTGTCCAGCACCAGTGTTGCGCCGCTCGGCATACGGGCGAATAATTCGCGGAAGAAGCGCCGGCTGAACGTTGGGAGATCGATCACGTAGTCCGGCGTCAATAGCGGCAGCGAGCGTTGTCCTTTACGCGTGAACCGCGCTCCCGCCGCGCACAGGTAGTAGAAAAACGTTGCAGGATCGGCATCGCCCGGGTCAACCTGAAACCAGACGCCATTTACGCGCCTATCGTCATGCCAACTCGCAACGAGCGTTGTCTTACCCGCCCCGGGTGGGCCGATAACGCAAAGTGCCTGATGCTGATCTCGCGCTTGATCGAGTTTCTGGAACAGCCGCTCGCGACCGAGCGCTTTGTGTAGGCGTGGGCGAGTTAGCTTCGCCAGTAGTCGCTGTGTTTTCGCCACGGGCGTTCCCGCTTGTTCTCGCCTGACAGAGGTGGAGCGATTTTACCGAACGGTAGGGTTCGACCGGCAGGCGTCCTCAGCGCGGTGAGATCCGTAAGCGCTGCGCAGTGATCAACTTGCTGTATCCCAGTGATACGGCCCGCTTAAGAAGGAGATGGTGCTTCAAAAGGATAAGCACTCTCAAACGCCCGCGCTGCACGCAACACCTTGGCGTCCTGAAACTTCCCCCCGACAAATTGCATCGCCACCGGTAAGCCGTTGTCGGCAAACCCGCACGGCACGGCTGCCGCCGGTTGCTGCGTGAGATTGAAGGGGTAAGTGAACGGCGACCACTGCCACCAGCGCTTTAGGCTGCTGTTGGGCGGCACTTCGTGATTGACGGCGAACGCCGTGGTCGCCAGTTGCGGTGTGACGAGCAGATCGTAGGTCTGGTGCAGCAAGTTCATACGCCGAGCGAGAGTTTCGCGCTGGCGTTCGAACGCGCGGTATTGCAGCGCTGTGACGGCAAATCCCGCCTGCGCGATTTCCAGCATCGGTGCTTCCGCAAGGGCGCGCTGTTGCGGTGTCATGGGTTCGATTGCCATCGCCAGAGCAACCGACCAGAGCGGTTGCATGATCGAAATTGGATCGTCGAGTGAGAGATCGATCGCCTCGACATGCGCACCGAGTTGTTCCAGTGCGGCGACGCCGCGGTCCACCAGCGCGGCTACTTCGGCATCCACTTTCGCGTAGCCGAGCATGCGGCTGTAGGCAATGCGCATGCCGCTGATGCCATCTTCTAGGCTCTCGCGAAAATCAATGCCGAGTGGCGGCGCAGCGTAGAAGTCGCGCACGTCCGGCTGCGATATCACGGTGAGCATAAGCGCGGCATCGTGCACCGTGCGTGCGATCGGGCCTTGATGCCACAGCGTCCACGGCGGCGGATGCGGATGCACCGGCACCAGCCCGAAAGTCGGCTTGAAACCGAACATCCCGCAAAATCCCGCCGGGATGCGAATCGAACCGCCGCCGTCGGTGGCGATATGCATGACACCCATGCCGAGCGCAGCGGCGACGGCCGCACCGCCGCTGCTGCCGCCGGGGGTCATTTCCGGGTTCCACGGGTTGCGCGTGATGCCGGTGACCGGGCTGTCGGTGACGCCCTTCCAACCGAATTCGGGTGTGCAGGTCTTGCCGAGAAAGACGGCGCCGTGCTCGCGCATGCGTGCGACCGATGCGCTGTCTTCGTCCCAAGCTTGATTGACGTCGACGGTGAGCGAGCCGCGCCGCGTCGGCCAGCCTTTGCATAGCAGGAGATCCTTGACCGTAGTCGGCAGGCCGTCGACCAAACCCTTAGGCTCGCCGCGCAGCCAGCGTTGTTCGGATTCCCGCGCTGCAGCGAGCGCTTCTTCCGCACCGACGACGACAAATGCGTTGTAGATGGGCTGCAGTTGCTCAATGCGGGTGAGGGCGGCGCGCGTCACCTCAACCGGCGAGAGTTGTTTGGCGCGGTAGTGGTCGATCAATTCGCGCGCGGAAAAGGAGAGGATGTCAGTGGCCATCGTAGTTGCTATTTACATGCTCATCCGTGGCGAGCTTGTCGAATCACGCACTTTTACTTCCTTCGACAAGCTCAGGGCGAACGATGTCGAATCGAACCGGGCAAGAACGCCTCCGTTCTTGCCCGGCACAGGGCGAGGCGAAGCAGTACGACCCGCTACGCTCCTTTACTCTTCATCGCCCCCAACACCGCCTCCGCCGTGATCGGCATATGCCGCACGCGTGCGCCGACCGCGCGGAAGATGGCATTCGCCACTGCCGGCGCAACCACGGTCGAGGCTGGCTCGCCTACGCCCACGGGATGCTTTTCTGATTCGATCAAGTGGATATCGAATTCCGGCACATCCACCTGGCGGATCGGCTGGTACTCGTGGAAGTTGGTCTGCTCGATGGCGCCGTTCTTGTACGTGAGGCGCTCGGACATCACTTGGCTCGCGCCCCATAGTGCAGAGCCCATGATCTGCGCCTTGATATTGTCAGGGTTGATCGCTAAGCCCATGTCCATCGCGATGGTGAGCTTGTTGACGCGGTACTTGCCGCTGGCGGGATCGACGGTGACTTCGGCGATGCCCGCTACCCAAGTCGGGCTTTGCCGCTCTTCCGCGGACGATAGCGCTACGCCCATCGCGGTGTTGGGCGGCAGCTTCTTCTTGCCCCAGCCGGATTTCTCCGCGGCGACCTTCAAGCAATTTGCCAAACGCAGCGCGCCGCCGACCGTACCCGACTCGTACTTGGGCCAAGTGTCCGGATTCGGCCACGGCAGCGAAATCCACATTTGATCCATGTAGTAGTCAGACGGCGTGCCGGCCGGATAGCCCGTGTTGGGTATGCCACGATTGCCGCCCTTGCCGTTCAACATGGCCAAGCGAAACGCGACCGGATCTTTGCCCGCCGCGTGCGCCACTTCGTCCATGAACGACTCGACCACGAACATGTTGTACGAGTTCGACACCGTGCGCAGCGCACTGGCTTGCACTGCCCAGGTGGTCTTGTCGCTGTTCCACGCACGCACGCGATGGTTGGGCACGTGATACCAGTGATCGCTGCCGCCGATGGACCATTGATCGATGTCGGCCTTCTTGCCGTCGACGGAATCGAGCTGCAGCCAGTCGGTGCCGTTGTTGAACTGCTTGCCCACCGCGAAGCGCGGACCCATCCAACCGCAGACGATGTCGTGGTTCATCGCTGCCAGTTGCCCGTTCTGGATACCGGCGCTCATCTTATGCAGCGTCGGCGTGCGCGGGAACGACGTGGCGAACTGCGACTCGCGCGTTTGGATGAACTTTACCGGTCGCCCGATTTCCTTCACGCAGTATGCTGCGGCCAAGGCATCGTCGTAATCCTGCTTACCACCGAAGCCGCCGCCGAGCAGATACTGGTGCACGAAAATCTTCAACTCTTCCGGCTTCTTGTTGAGCACTTTGGACAGATAGCCGGTTAACGTCATGCGCAAGAATGACGTGCTCTGCGTGCCGATGTGCACGTGCCAGCTATCGTCGGAGGCGTGCTGCACCACACAGTTGATCGGCTCCATGGTGGCATGGCATACCATGTCGCTGGTGTACTGCGCTTCGACTCGTTTGTCCGCAGCGGGTAGGGTCGCCTCGACATCGCCTTCTAAAACCCATGCTGCGCTTTCCTCCGGGCGCTTCAATCGCTCGGAGAAATCCTCCATGATGCCGTCGAGGCTCCAACTACCGTGCGGACCAGGATCGGACTCGATTTTCAGTGCGCGAGCCGCTTTGACCGCTGCGGGAAAGCTTTCAGCGAGCGCCACCACCCAACCGGTGCACTTGCCGATCGAATCGTCGATCTTCACGGCCTTGATGTAGCCGGGGATGGACTTCGCGGCACTGTCGTCGACGCTCAGCACCTTGGCGCCGTAACGCGAGCGCGGAATCGCCAGTGCGCCGTAAGCCATGCCCGGCAGGAACACGTCCATGCCGTACTTGGCTTGACCAGTGGTTTTTGACGGAATGTCGAGCGCAGCGACCGACTTGCCGATGATCTTGTACTGGCTGCGCTCCTTGAGCTTTACGCTCTTGAAGTCGTCGGGATAGGCGAACTTGCGTTCCAGCTTAACCTTTTGCAAGATTTCGCCGTAGCCGATCGATTTGCCCGAAGCTTTGTCGATGACGCGGCCGTCGCTGGCATGGCAGTTAGCAAGTTTGCCACCGAGCAATTTGCAGCCGGCTTCAACGAGCGCCATGCGCCCGAGAGCGCCGGCGCGCGAGATACGATCGAACTCCGTGGTGACACTGCCGCTATTGACGGTGTAGGCGAGCCCGTAGACACCGAAGTTCTCGACGCTTTCCAGCGGCATGTCCAGGCGCACTTTGCTCCACGGTACTTCCAACTCTTCCGCGATGATTTGCGCGAAAGCGGTGCCGATATGCTGGCCCATCTCGGCTTTGACGATGTGCATGGTCGTCATGCCGTCGGGCGTGATCGTGAACCAGATCGAAGGCGTGTACGCAGGAGTAGCCGATGGTTCGGCGGCTGCCATCAGCGCCGGGGGCAATCCGATGCTCAAGAACGCGCTCCCGGTTAACGCGGTAGAGCGGACCAGAAATTCGCGGCGCGACGGATTGCTCAGCGGCGTGCTTGCTGGATTGTTGTTAGACATTGCGGGCCTCCTTCATCATCTGCGCGGCGCGCTTGACGGCGCCGACAATGCGCGGATAAGTGGCGCAGCGGCACAAGTTGCCGTTCATGCCTTCGACGATGTCCTTGTCGGTCGGATT
>CAZAWU010000182.1:0-8102 GCA_964488915.1 uncultured Burkholderiales bacterium | reverse complement strand
GATCGGCGATCAATTGCTTGAACAAGCTCGACTCGCGCTTGTAAAAGCCTTCCGTGTGAAAAGTCTCCGGCAAGCGCAGCAATTCGTAGTCAAAGTGGTGGCAGATCTCGTGCAGCACGGTGCGCAAGAAGCTGCGAAACGCCACCACTCGCTTGTGTTTGGCCGTGCGCATCCATACTTGGATGCGTGCGAGCCGGCCCGCTTCCTCGGGCGTGTAGAGGCCGTGCAATTCGCCCCAGTCGTCGCTTGGGCGCGCAGCCAGCACTTCCATGCGCAGCGCCGGCAATGTGAACGCGCTGGTCATACCGTCGGCAAGTTGCTGGCATAGGCGTTGCACCGCGGCGCGCTGTTCTTGTTTGAGCGCCGCATCGAGCGGCGCCATCAGCGTTCGCAGCGCCGGCGCGTTGGGCAGTTCGATGGTGGCAACGGCGTCGCTTTTATCGTAGATGCGCTGCCGCGTTTTGGACAGGCGGTGGTAGTAGCCGAACACCATCGATTCGCCTTAGCGCTTGGCCGCACACGCGGCGGCGAGGCAGCGCGCCAAGGCGTTGCGCTCCCGTGCTGCCGTGGTGAGAGGCCGGCGCGCGTGGCAGGCTTGCGCGAGCCGGCGATAGAAAGATTGATCGCGTTCAGCGCGCAACAGCAGTCGCGCCAGGCCGCGTTCGTCCTCCACGCGGTAGTAGCCTGGGAAGTCGCTGCCGAGCATGCCGACGTTGCCGGAGACTCTAGAGGCAAGGACAGGGCAACCGGCAGCAAGCGCTTCGGAGATGACATTCGCGCCGCCTTCCATGCGCGAGCTGACTACCAACAGCCGGGCGCGCGCCAGATAGCGCCGCGCCTGTGCGTGCGGGCGCTCGCCGAGCCAGCGGTAGCGCGGCTGCTCGCGCATGAGCGCGCGCGCTTGCTGCGCGAGCTGCTCATCGAGGCTGCGGCCCAGGTGAGTCACGCGAATGTTCGATTCCGCTGGTAAATGGGCGAGCGCCAGCGCGCTGCGCAGCGGATCCTTTTCTTCGCGCAGATGCGCGATCACCAATACTTCGAACGCGCGCCGCAGCGGCGCGCTGCGCGCCACGGGCCGTGCCGACTGGTACACCACATCGGTCTTGGCGCGCAGCTTCCGCGTCAATTCGCGCAAGCCCATGTCTTGTAGCACGATCAGCCGCGTCGCTAAGCGCAATGAGGCTTGCGCCTGCGGGTCGGTGCGAATGTCGCGGTAGAGATCGGTGCCGGTGAGTGTAACGACGAGGGGGCGCTGCGGATGCAGTTGAGCGAAGCGCGCGATCGAGTCATGACTGCGGCGCGCGTGCAGCGCAAGCATGAGATCGGCCGACGCGCCGTCCCACGCCAGTTGGACCGTCACGTCGTGGCTGAGTGTGCGCAAATGCTTTGCCCAGCGTAACGCCGTATGGCTGTTGCCGTTGTTGGTGCCGCGTCCGGCGGGGGTGACGAGAGCGATCTTCACCTGGGGGTTTTGAAGTAAACTCGATCAGACCTAAGCGCTATCCGACGCCACATGTTAACGAGCGCCGCCTCTCTGTCAATGCCGCCACAGCACAGCTACGATTTTGCCGATCTACTCAACGGCGATCGTACCGGCGCCGCCACACTGCGCGCTTGGTTGCTCGATGCGCGCGCGCGCACGCACGCGCTCACCGACGATCTGGAAGGTGCGCGCGAGCTGGGTCCGCGGCTGGCTATCGTCAATCCACCGCTTTGGGAGTTGGCGCACGTGGCGTGGTTTCAAGAGCACTGGTGCCTGCGCTTTCGCAACGGTGCTGCGCCGCTTGAGTCGATGGTCGCCAACGCCGATGCGATGTACAACTCCGCCATTGCCGCGCACGATAGCCGCTGGGAACTGCCGCTGCTGCCCTGGCGCGCGATGCGCGACTATCAAGACCGCGTACTGGAGCGCGTGCTCGAACGCCTGGAACGCGAAGCGTTGTCCGAGCAGCTTGCCTACTTCGCGCTGCTCAGCATCTTTCACGAAGATATGCACGGTGAGGCATTCGGATACACTCGGCAAACGCTAGGCTATGGCGCCGTGCCCATTGCTCCCGAGTGCGCCGAGCCGGTGCCGGCAGCACTGCCCGGCGATATTGAATACACCGGAGGACAGTTCACGCTCGGCGCGCGGCGCGGCGGCGGATTCGTGTTCGACAACGAATGCTGGCGGCGCGACGTTACGCTAGCGCCGTTTCGTTTGGCGCGCGCGCCGGTTACGTATGGTGAGTTCGCCGCGTTTGTGGAGGACGAGGGCTACCACCGTGACGCGCTTTGGAGCGCCGAGGGCTTGGCGTGGCGGCACAGAGCCAACGCGCACTGCCCGCTCTATTGGCGCAAGCAGGACGGAGGTTGGCTGCTGCGCGAGCACGATAGGTGGATCACGCTGCAAGAGCGTGCGCAGCGGCCAATGCTGTTCGTGAATTGGTACGAAGCGCAAGCCTTTTGCGCGTGGACCCACCGGCGCCTGCCGAGCGAGGCCGAATGGGAATGGGCGGCGCTATACGGTCATGAGAATTACTCTGAGAGTGTGAATCATATTGACTATCGAGATAGAGCGATGACCAGTATAGGCGTCCGGCCGGGCCAAAGCTGGGAGTGGACGGCGGATTGGTTCCAACCTTACGAGGGTTTTTCTCAAGGGCCCTATCGCGAATATTCGGCGCCCTGGTTCGGCGATCACAAAGTGCTGCGCGGTGGTTGCTTCGCCACGCGCGCGCGCCTGCTGCGCCCGACCTATCGCAATTTCTACACACCCGAGCGCCGCGATGTCTACGCGGGGTTTAGAACAGCCGCGCTTTGAAGCACATCCGTTCGCGCGAAAACGCGCTGTTCAAATCGTTGCTGAAGCTCGCGCGCTCCTCGCACGAGCGCAAGAAGCTCGGGCAGACGCTGCTGGATGGCGTGCATCTCGTACGTGCGTACAACGAAACTTTCGGTGCGCCGCGCACGATAGTGGTGAGCGCCAGCGCCGAAAACAAAACCGAGATTGCCGCACTGCTGCAGGCGCTGCCGACAGTGCCCGTCACGGTACTCGCTGATAGCCTTTTTGACGAAGTCGCGCCGGTGCAAACGCCGGCCGGTGTGTTGGCGCTCATCGATACGCCGGGCGCCGAGGCTGTGCCGCGACAACTAGCCGCCTGCATCGCTGTCGAAGACGTGCAGGACCCGGGCAATCTCGGCACGCTGCTGCGCAGCGCCGCCGCCGCCGGCGTCGGTCACGCGCTGCTTTCGCGCGGCTGCACTTTCGCTTGGGCGCCGCGCGTCGTACGCGCCGGCATGGGCGCGCATTTTGTCTTGAAGATCTACGAGCAAGTCGATCTCGCCGCTGTGTTCGGCGACTACCGGGGCAAGGTGGTCGCGCTGGACGTCGCAGGCGAACAGTCGCTGTTCGATCTCGACCTGCGCGGCGAAGTCGCCTTTATCATCGGCAATGAGGGCGCGGGACTATCGGCGCGACTGCTCGCGCTAGCGCATGCTAGGGCTCGCATTCCCATGCCCGGGAAAATAGACTCGCTCAACGCCGCCGCCGCGGCGGCGATCGCGATGTTCGAACGCGTGCGGCAGATGAGGTGAGGACGCCGGTGGGAGCGCGAGGGTTTTGCCGCGACAGCCGACAAACCAATCTCAGCTAGAAAAGTGGACCTCTAAGCGTGCGTTCGTGCGGCACCGGAGGTTCTCTGAATTATTGTGTAGTGAAATTGATTCCGGCTATTGCGCCGTCCAACCGCCGTCGACCAGCAAATGCGCGCCCGTCACCATCGCGCTCGCGGGCGAGGACAAATACACTGCTGCGGCCATGATGTCTTCCACGCGCGCCATCTCGCCCATCGGGATGCGCGCGAGCAGATATTCGCGTTTGGCCGGCGTGTCCATCACGCGGCGCGCGAGCGGCGTGTCGGTGAAGGTCGGTCCGATGCTGTTAACGCGGATGCGCTGCGGTGCGAGTTCCACCGCCATTGCTTTGGTGAGACCTTCGAGGGCGTGCTTGGTCATGCAGTAGACGGTGCGGTTGGGCGAGCCGACGTGGCCCATCTGCGAGGACATGTTGACGATCGCACCGCCGATCGCGGTGCGCGCGGGGTCTTCCAGCATCTTGCGCACTGCAGCTTGGGCGACGACGAAGGCGGCGCGCACGTTCAAGTCCAGCATGGTGTCCAGATGCTCATCCGAGACTTCGACAAAAGGCTCGGGGAAGTTGGTTCCGGCGTTGTTGATGAGCACGTCCAAGCGCGGCAGCGCGGCGATGGCAGCGCGCACGGCGCGCGTATCGGTGACGTCGCAAACTACCACTTGAGCATCAGCGCCACCGACTTGTTTGATCGCCGCCGCGGTGTGTTCCAACGCCGCTCGTGTGCGGCCCACCAGGACTAGGTTGGCGCCGACCTCGCCCAGGCCGATCGCGACCGCCGCGCCCAAGCCGGCGCCCGCACCGGTGACGAGAGCGACTCTGTCATCGAGCCGGAAAGGCGGTAAACGCGGCGGCTGGGTTGTGGCATCGTGTGCGGCGGCAGTATTCATAACGCGGTCCCATAGGTGCGCAGGGCGCCTATGTTACCGCGTGCCGCACGCGCTACCGCAGTGCGCTTACCGGATAAAACTCATGTTCATCGGATACGTGACCGGGAAACCGCCCGGCCAAGGACGCAGGTCGAGATCGCCTTCGCCCCAATACATGCCCTCGATGTAGATGGAGGCGCCGCCGCTGACTTGCGCCAACTGCTGCTGCGTCAGGGCGGGTAGGGGTTCATTTTGATGCATCATGTTGATTCTCCTTAACGAGTGTGAACGATGGCGCCTTGTGGCTGCCACTCTCATTCAACACCGGGAGGCATGCCAAAGCTTGTGAGTAAGTGCACTTCAAGAGCAGAGAATTTTACCCGTTTTGTCATACTCATGACCTCATATCTGAAAATATGAGAACTGGCCTAAGAACACACGGCTAACATAGGGCTGTATCGTTCTTGCTCGGGTGCGGCGAGGTGGGAAGCGTCAGGCGTGTATATTCGAGCGAGCCGATGACACTGATGGATCGCAAGAGCTTCTCGATGGAGACGATTTGCATGAAGAAGTCTGTTCGTACGCCGCAGCGTGCGCTGCGGGTGTTCATGTTTGCACTGCTGCAGTTGATCACGCTGGTATGGGTGACTGCGCAAAGCGCCCAGGCGGCGGATGCGGTTGCTCCGAAGCAAGCGGCGGTTGCGGCGGCGCACCCGCTCGCGGTCGATGCGGGCTTGAGTGTCATGAAGCGCGGTGGTAACGCGTTCGATGCGGCGGTCGCGGTGAGTGCCGCGCTGGCGGTGGTGGAACCGTATTCCTCGGGGCTTGGCGGCGGCGGGTTCTTCTTGCTGCATCGTGCCCGCGACGGCTTCGAAGTGATGGTCGACGCACGCGAGAAAGCACCGTTGCTTGCCACGCGCGACATGTATTTGGACGCCGACGGCAAGCCGCAACCGCAACAAGCGCTCGAAGGCGCCAAGGCGGCGGCGATTCCCGGCTTGCCGGCCGGGCTAGTCTGGCTGGCCGAGCGCTACGGTAAGCTCAAGTTGCGCGAATCGCTCGAACCCGCAGTACGCCTGGCGCAAAGGGGTTTCGATGTGGATGAGCGCTACGTGTCGATGGCGAAGATGAAGCTTGCGCTGTTGCGCAAGTCCCCCGAGGCAGAAACGACGTTCTTGCAGGAAGCGCAGGTGCCGCGCAGCGGTTTTCGTCTCGTGCAAGCCGAACTCGGGCAAACCCTGCTCACGCTCGGCGATGAAGGGCACAAGGGTTTCTACGCCGGCCACATGGCGCGGCGCTTGGTGAACGCGGCGCTCGAAAACGGCGGTATTTGGCAGTTGGACGATCTCGAGCAATATCAAGTGACCGAACGCGCGCCGGTGCGCATCGGCTTCGACGGTATGCGTATTACCACTGCGGCCTTGCCTTCCTCCGGGGGGGTGACGCTGGCGCAGGCGCTCAACATCATCTCGCTGCTGCCGTGGCGCGAGGCCGATGCGGGGCAACGCATGCATTTGGTCGTCGAGGCGATGCGGCGTGCGTACCATGATCGGGCGCGCCACCTCGGCGATGTCGATTTCGTCACCGTGCCCACCGGTGAGCTGATGAGCCGCGATTACGCTGAGCAGCGCGCGCGCAGCATCAAGGAGGAGCGCGCGACGCCCAGCGCGGAGCTCAGCACCGCGCTTGCTCAATTACAGCAGGGCGATCACACCACGCACTTTTCTGTCGTGGATACCGAGGGCAACCGCGTGGCCGGCACGCTCAGCATCAACGGTCCGTGGGGAGCGGGTGTCGTGGCCGGCACCAGCGGCGTTTTGCTCAACAACGAAATGGACGACTTCTCCATGAGTCCCGGCGTGCCGAATCTCTACGGTCTGGTGGGCAGCGAGGCCAACGCGATTGCGCCCGGCAAGCGGCCGCTGTCGAGCATGTCGCCGACTTTCGTCGAAGATGAGCGCGGCGTATTGATTCTCGGCACGCCGGGCGGCTCGCGCATCATCAGCATGGTGCTGCTGGCGATTCTCGACCACGCGCTGAATGCGCAGCCGGACCCCGAGCGCAGCGTGATGCTGCCGCGCTACCATCATCAATACTTGCCGGATCGCATTGAAATCGAGCCGGAAGGTTTTGATTTCGCAGTGATCGATGCGCTTAAAGCGAAGGGACATGAAGTACAGACGGGCGAGCGCAAATGGGGTAACATGCAAGCGATTTTCATCGACCGGCGCACCGGCGAAGCACGCGCCGCTAATGACCCGCGCGGCATGGGCGCGTGGCGGCGGCCTGGGCAGTGAGGCGTGGTGGCGTGCGATCGCCACCGATGCGCTCCGGGTTCACTCCAGCCTCACGGCCGGGTGCACCGAGTTCCGCAATAGAACGATAGCGAAAGCGCATGACCAGTCGCAGGGCATTCCTACAGGCAGGCGTCGGCACGTTGGCGGGTGCGCTCTACGCGCAGCGCACGGGCGCCGAACCCGCTGGCGCCAACGATACGCTCGCGGCAGCGGAGTTGCCCGCGGGTACGCGCGCAAGCGCGCAACTTTACGCGCTGCCCGGCAAGCGTCCGCTCATCAAGAAGACTTTCCGCCCGCCGAACTTCGAAACGCCCACGCAGTATTTCAACGAACTGTACACGCCGAACGATGCGTTCTTCGTGCGCTATCACCTGGCCCATATCCCTGAGCAGAGCGCGGGTCAGTGGCGGCTCAAGATCGGCGGCGAAGGCATCGAAAAGCCTTACGAGTTGTCGCTGGAAGATCTGAAGACACAGTTCGAAGCGGTGGAGTTGCCGGCACTGTGTCTGTGCTCAGGCAATCGCCGCGGCTTGTTCAAGCCGCATGTGCCCGGTATTGAGTGGGGACACGGTGCCATGGGCAACGCACGCTGGAAGGGCGCGCGGCTCAAGGACGTGCTGGCGCGCGCCAATGTAGGCAAGCTCGCGCTCGAAGTCGCTTTCGACGGGGCCGACACTGCGGTGCTGCCGGCTACGCCGGATTTCTTGAAGAGCTTGCCGATTTGGAAAGCGATGGATGAGTCGACGCTCATCGCCTACGAAATGAACGGCGCGCCGCTGCCGCATTGGAACGGTTTTCCCGCGCGCCTGGTTGTGCCGGGCTGGACGGCGACGTATTGGATCAAGCACCTCACCAACATCGACCTACTAGCGAAACCGCTGGACAATTTTTGGGTGAAGACTGCCTATCGCGTGCCGAAGGGCAAGTTCCCGATCGTCGATCGCTTCGTTTCGCAGGAGACGGAGGTTAATACGCCGATCACTGAGATGGTGGTGAATTCGCTCATCACCAATATTGAGGAAGGCGCGCGGATCAACGCGGGGTCGACAATAGAACTGCGCGGCATCGCGTGGGACGGCGGCTACGGCATTGCGCGTGTGGAGATTTCTGTCGATGGCGGCGCTAGCTGGCGTGCGGCGCAACTTGAAGCCGACGCCGGCCGTTTTTCGTGGCGTCAATGGCGCGCGCAAGTACGCGCGGACCAAGCCGGGGCGCTTACCCTCATGGCGCGCGCTGCGAATCGGCTGGGGGCAACACAAACCTTCGACTTGGTGCAAAATCCCGCCGGCTATCACCACAATGTGG
>CAZAWU010000181.1:6979-8165 GCA_964488915.1 uncultured Burkholderiales bacterium | reverse complement strand
TTCGCCTGCGCCCAAGCGCCCGTTCCCCAACCACACGCGGTAAGCCCCATCACGATTGCGAACAACACGCACTTCACTGAATCACCTCCTCCGCGCGCAGCAGCAACGTATCCGGCACCGACAAACCTAGGGCCTTGATGGTCTTGCGGTTCAGAACCAACTCGAACTTGTTCGGCCGCTCGATCGGCAAGTCGCCCGGCTTGGCGCCGCTCAGCACCTTTGCCAGAATGAGCGCTGAGCGCTCGATCGACTCAACGAAATCCGGACCATAGCTAACCGCGCCGCCCGCTTCGGCGAAGCGCCGCCAGATGGCGATGCCGAGCAGTCCACGTTCGCGCGTGAGCGCGCCGACGCGCGCGCTTTGCGCGTACATGAGCGGCGCGGGCATTAAGATCACGGCGTCGGTGCCGGCGCCCATGCTTGCAAACGCTTGGTCGATATCTTCGGCCTGGCGTATTTCACTCACCTGTAAACCGATCGCCAGCGACTTAGCGGCTTTCTCCAATCCGCGCAGATGGGTTGAGCCGGGGCTGGGATCCCACAGTACGGCCACACGCGACAAGCCCGGCTTCAGCGCTTTCAAGATCTCGAGCCACTTGGAGGTGAATTCCGGCGCATCGAGAAACACGCCGGCGACGTTGCGCCCGGGACGGCCATAGCTCTCCGCGAAACCGGCGGCGACCGGATCGTGAGTGAAGTCCAGCGCGATGATGGGAATATCGCGCGTAGCGGCGTAGGCTTCCTTCAGCGCTGGCGCGGACGAGGCGTAGATCACGTCGACTTTCAGCCGCAGTAGCTCTTCAACGGCAGAGCGAAAGCGCAGTTGCGAATCAGGCGCGCGGTACTCCAGCACGACGTTTTTTCCAGCCACCCAGCCGCGATCGGCCAACACCCGCTCAAAGGTTTCATACAGAGGCAACTTGGCCTGCTGCTGCAAAGCCAGCACACCTACCCGTGGAATCTTGGTCTGTGCCCAGCTTGGCGCAGCGAAAAGGGCAGTCCCGCAAAACAGGCACAGCGCGACTAGCGATTCCACGCACTTTGCACGTTTCCACACCGAGGTGCGCTGAGGCTTGGACAATCGCTTCATGCTTCAATCTCCCCGTGGACCATGCTCCGCTGTCGATATTACCGCCGAACGGGAGCGCAAAGCTGTTCGCCGTGAAGGCGCCCATAATCCATCTCA
>CAZAWU010000181.1:1533-6879 GCA_964488915.1 uncultured Burkholderiales bacterium | reverse complement strand
AGGAGAACACCATGGCACTCACATCGATCTTGATTGACCTGCTGCAACGGCACTACCTTCGCAAAATCGATCGTTACCTGGCGCACTTGGACGGCGTGTATTGCGTCGAGTATGCTGACACCCGTAGAAAGGTAAGTAGCAAGACTTACAAGACACGGACGCTTTCTCCCGTCGAGGCCGCGTGATAAGCGAGACGATGTCGCGCCGTGAGGCTGCCAGCGCGCAGCTAACGAATGCGCGGCGTCGAACCCTACAATGACCACCATGACCGATTCCTTGATATTGATCGTCGAAGATGACCCCAGCAGCCGTAAGCTGGTGCGCGACGTGCTGCAAGCGAAGGGCTATGCAACGCTGGAGTGCGAGACCGGCGAGGAAGGGGTGCGCCTCGCCAAAGCAAAACATCCCGCGCTCGTCCTTATGGACATTCAATTGCCGCGCATGAGTGGGATCGAGGCGTTACAAAAGCTGCGTGCCGACCCCGACACTAGAGCCATCCCGGTGATCGCGGTCACAGCTTCGGTCATGAGTGACCAGCAGCACAGCGTGATCGAAGCGGGTTTCGATGCCTTTGAGCGCAAACCGATCAGCATCGCGGCGCTGCTGGAGAAGGTACGGCGTTTTCTCGCCGCAGCTGAGTCGCAGAAATGAAAGAACAAGCCACGATCCTCGTCGTTGACGACCAAGCGCCCAACCGCAAGCTGGTTGTCGATTTGCTCACGGCGAAGGGCTATGCCGCCGAGTCCGCCTCCGGCGGCAAAGAGGCGCTGGCGAAGGTGCGCAGCATGCAGCCCGATCTGGTGTTGCTGGACGTCATGATGCCGGATCTAAGCGGTTACGAAGTCTGCAAACAAATTCGTGCCGATGCTTCCACCGGAATTCTGCCGGTCGTCATGGTCACCGCGCTCGACCCAGCGCAGGAGCGCATCAAGGGCATCGAGGCCGGCGCAGACGACTTTCTGACCAAACCCATCAATCAGGCCGAACTGCTAGCGCGCGTGAAATCACTGTTGCGGGTCAAGAGTTTGTATGACACCGTGCAGCAGCAGAGCGCGGAACTTGCAACACTCAACGCTGGCTTGGAGCAGCGCGTGCAAGAGCAACTCGGCCAGTTGCAGCGCTTGACACAACTTAAACGCTTCTTCTCGCCCCATCTCGCGGAGTTGATTCTGGCCGGTGACGAGGACGATCCGTTGCGCACACACCGGCGCGAAGTCACCGTCGTTTTTCTCGACCTGCGCGGTTTCACGGCTTTCGCCGACACCTCCGAACCCGAGGAAGTGATGGCGCTGCTGCGGCGTTATCACGAGGAGATGGGCAAGTTGATTCTGGCGCATCAGGGCACGCTCGAACAGTTCGCCGGCGACTCTATGATGGTGATCTTCAATGACCCCGTCATCGTGGATGATCCGGCTGCGCGTGCGGTGCGCATGGCGTTTGCTATGCAGGAGTGCTTCAACGAACTTATCGCGCCGTGGCGCAAACTCGGCCACGATATCGCCCTCGGCATCGGCATCGCGCACGGTTACGCCACTATCGGCGCGATCGGCTATGAAGGCCGTATCGGCTACGGCGTCATCGGGCGTGTAACCAATCTCGCCGCACGCCTGTGCGCGCAAGCGCAGCCGGGGGAGATTCTCGTCACCGCCGCCGTGCAGGCACAAGCGGAGGCGATCGCGGAGGCCAAACCGCTTAGTAACGTCAACTTGAAAGGCTTTGCTCGCCCAACCGCGGCATTCAAGATGAGCCGCTTGAAGGCGGAAGACAAAACCACCGGCACGAACGGTCCTGCGTTGAAGATCCACTCCCTTGGCCGCTTTAGTTTGAGCGTGAACGGAGAGGTTCTCAGCTTTAGCCGCAAGGCGCAGAAGAAGCCTCTGGATATGCTTCGACTGCTGCTTGCGTTCGGCGGCGCGCGCGTAGAAACGGCGACATTGATGGAATTGCTTTGGCCCGACGCTGAGGGCGATGCCGCGAAGATTTCGTTTGACAGCAACCTTTATCGCTTGCGCAAGCTGATCGGTGTGGAAGACGTGTTGCGGCTTGCGGAAGGCAAGCTCTCGTTAGATCCCGCCAAGTGCGGCACCGACGTTTGGGAGTTCGAAGCATTGGTCGCAAAGATCGAGTCCGCCGCGGCCGACGCTGACGCGCAAGAGAGCGCGGCGGTCGCGAAAGAATTGCTGCGGCTATACACCGGGCATTTCTTGCATCAGGAGTCGCAGGAGACCTGGGCCATATCCGCACGCGACAAGCTGCAGGCGAAGTTTGCGCGCGCCGTCACGCTACTCGGGGCCAGATTGGAGGAGCTGCGGCAATGGGAACAAGCCGCTGCGCTGTACGTTCGCGCCCTCGAATTGGACAATTTGGCCGAAGCGCTCTACCGCCGGCTCATGAGTTGCTATCGAGAACTGGGCGAACCGGCGGAAGCGCTGAACGCCTACCGCCGCTGCCGCGACATGTTGTCGATTGTGTTAAACATCGCGCCTTCGCCGGAAACGGAGGCCGTGAGGGCGACCATTAACTGAGGGGTATCTGCCTAGATATCAGGCACACTCTTATTTTCCGATAGCTACCACACCCGGTATCAGAACAAACGCATGCCCACCCACCACGCCACCGCCGCCATAAAGGCGCTTGCCGGGATGGTGAAGATCCACGCCCACACAATATTGCCCGCCACGCCCCAGCGCACGGTGGCAACATTCCGCGCCGAGCCGACGCCAACAATGGCCCCGGTGATGGTGTGCGTAGTTGATACCGGAATGCCCAAGGCTGTGGCGAGAAAGAGCGTAATCGCGCCGCCGGTTTCCGCGCAGAAGCCACCTACCGGTTTGAGCTTGGTGATGCGCTGACCCATGGTCTTCACGATGCGCCAGCCGCCGAACAGCGTCCCGAGGCTGATAGTGAAGTAGCAAGCGAACACCACCCAGCCCGGCACTCTTTCGTGGGCGCCGCTCAAACCCGCCGCAATCAGTAACATCCAGATGATGCCGATGGTCTTCTGCGCATCGTTGCCCCCGTGCCCGAGGCTATACGCGGCCGCTGATACGAGCTGCAGGCGCCGGAACCACTTGTCTACTTTACTCGGCGGCATTCGAAAGAATATCCACGAAACCGCGATCATCAGCAACGCGCCAAGCAAGAAGCCCAGTAGCGGAGACACGAATATGAACAGCACCACCTTGAGCAGTCCCGAGCCGATCAGCGAGCCGCTGCCCGCCTTGGCTACGGCGGCGCCCACCAATCCCCCTATCAACGCATGCGACGAACTCGACGGCAGGCCGTAGTACCACGTGATTATGTTCCAAAAAATTGCGCCGATCAGTGCGCCAAATATCACATGGTGATCGACGATCGCCGGGTCGATGGTGCCCTTGCCGATTGTCGTGGCGACCTTCAACTGAAACACAAACAGCGCAATGAAGTTGAAGGCAGCCGCCCAAGCCACCGCCTGATAGGGTTTCAGCACGCCGGTCGAAACGACTGTGGCGATCGAGTTCGCCGCATCGTGAAACCCGTTCATGAAGTCGAACGCCAACGCTACGGCAACGAGCAATACGATGGTGGCGAAGCCGATATGCACCGCTTCCATGATTCAGTCCTGTTCTCGTTCTGTTAGGCGTTTTCCAGGACGATACCTTCGATGATATTGGCGACATCCTCACAGCGGTCTGTTATCAACTCCAGCAGTTCGTAGATGCTGCGCAGCTTGATGAGCTGGCGCACATCCGGCTCGTCGCGGAAGAGTTTCGAGATCGCCGCGCGCATCACCCGGTCACCGTCGCCTTCCAGTTGGTCGATCTCCTTGCAGGTTTTGAGCAGCGCTTCGGCGTTGTCCATGCTGCGCAGCATGCCCACGGCCGCACGCACGCGCTGCGCGCAGGACAAGCAGATATCGGCAAGCTGCTTCGCCTCCTGCGTCAGCTTGCGCACATCGTAGAGGTTGATCGATTCCGCCGTGTCTTGCATCAAATCCAAGACATCGTCCATACCAGTAATGAGTTTGTGAATATCGTCCCGGTCGAGCGGCGTGATGAACGTCTTGTGCAGCAGTTGCATGGTGTCGTGCGTGATGCGATCGGCCTTCGTTTCGATGGCGTCTATTGCCTGCGCGTGACCGTCGGCGTCGGCTAAGTTGCCCATCAGTGCCACGAGCTCGCGCCCACCCTCGACGATGAGATCGGCATGAGCGTTGAACAAATCGAAGAACTTCCCCTCTTGGGGCACCAAACGTGAAAACATCTTCCCCCCTTTGTTGTTGTGTGCCGCGAGCTGCGCAGCCGAATCACCCGATACCTACCCTACCCGTCGCGTGCAGCCTTCAAGTGCCGGGTTAACCAGCGTTGAATCGGACGCCACTGCTCTAGGTCGATCTCGGCGCGCGACGGCGCCACATCGAATAAACTGTGGCCGTCGCGCGCGCAATGCACATAGATCTGTGCGTCGCGCAAATAGCTCAGTATCGGCAGATCGAGCGACTTCAGGAACGCTTCCAACTCCGTAGCGGCGACGGTACGCGCATCGACCCGGCTGCCGACGACCGCAACCTGACTTTCGCCCTTGCGCACGGGCTTTTCCTTGCGCAACTCTTGCAGAAAAGCCAACGTAGCCTCCATGTCGAATGCCGATGGCGCAACCGGCACCAGCACCAATTCGCAGCGGCGCACCAGGTCAGCGAGCTTGTCGCCGTGCACGCCGGCTGGCGAATCGATGATGACCCAATGCGGGTCGTAGGCTTTGATCTCTTTCTTGTCGGTATTGGCGGTCCACGCGACGATGCGCGGCAACTCGAGCGGACGGCGCGCGAGCCAATGCTCCGCTGAGCGCTGCCGGTCCATATCGGCCAGCACAGTGCGATAGCGCCGATTGGCGAAGAGGCCCGCGAGATTCGTCGAGACGGTGGTCTTGCCGCTGCCGCCTTTCGGATTGGCCACTAGTATCGAGCGCATCGCTCCCCCTTTATGGGGCTCGATTATACCCACGGGATCGCCCGCGCTTGGTACGCAGGAGCCAGCACTTATAATAACTGGCCATGCCAGATCTCTCCGCGCCGCTGCTGCGCGAACACGTCGAACTCAAGCAGTTAAACACCTTTGGCGTCAGCGCGAAGGCGGCCTACTTCGCCGAAATCACATCGCTCGAAGCCCTGCAGCGCGCGCTGAGTGATTCTCGAGTGCGCACTCTGCCCAAGCTCGTGTTGGGTGGAGGCAGCAACGTGCTGCTAACGCGCGACTATCCCGGCTTGGTGCTGCATGTGCGCTTGACCGGCAAACGTATCGTCGAAACGAGCGGCGACGCCGCGATCATCGAGGCGAACGCAGGCGAGAATTGGCACGACTTCGTGCA
>CAZAWU010000181.1:0-1433 GCA_964488915.1 uncultured Burkholderiales bacterium | reverse complement strand
CGCAGCGAGTTGGCGCGCTTGCACATCACCAGACCGACCGCGCAGGACGTGAGCGTAGCGGTGTGCAATATTCGCCGGCGCAAACTGCCTGACCCCGCCGTGATTGGCAACGCCGGCAGCTTCTTCAAGAATCCCGTCGTTGCAGACCACGTCGCCGATGCGCTGACGCAAGCGCATCCTGCCTTGCCGCGCTACCCCGCCTCGCCCGGTCACAACAAACTCGCCGCGGGCTGGCTCATCGAGCAAGCGGGCTGGAAAGGCCGCCGTGTCGGCGACGCCGGAGTTCATGCTCAGCACGCCTTGGTGCTCGTCAACCACGGCGGCGCGACCGGCGCCGAGATCCTCACGCTGGCTCGCGCGATACAAGAGTCGGTGTCGCGCCGCTTCGGTATCGAACTAGAACCCGAGCCGGTGATCATCTAGCCGCAGCCTCGCGCGTTTCCACACGTCCCACCTGTTCAGGAGGGGCCGGCCGCTCGCATAGTCGCTACCCTGCGTGCTAGGGAATGGCGCGCGAAGAACGCGCACATCACGGAGGGGAGCGATGAGAATACTCATTGTTGGGGGCGGGCCTGCGGGCCTGAGCGCCGCCGCGCTGTTAGCGCAAGCCAGCCAAGCTCACGACATCACGGTGGTCGAACGGCGCGGTAAATGCGAAAGCCACGGCTGGGGCGTGACACTGCGCAACCATGCGCTCGATTTTCTCAACCTGAAGCGCTTGGTCCAGCCACAATGGCTGCAAGGCAGACGCTTCATGGTGCGTGGCGAGTGCCGGCTGGACTTGCCTAATCCGCCCGATGCTTGTCTCATTACTTTGCCGCGCGATGAGTTGATCGGCGCGCTCGCTGTGCGCTGCGAAGCGCGCGGCGTGGCATTGCACTACGGCATGGACGCCGACGCGATCGGCGCGGCGCAGCTGCGCAAATTCGATCTGGTCGTGGCTGCCGATGGCGCGCGCAGCCGCTTGTGCGGGCGCTGGGCCGACGTGTTCTCCCCGCGCATTGAGTATGGGCGCAACTGGTATGCCTGGCTCGCCACTACGCAACGCTTCGACAAACTGACCATCCTGTTCTCGGATTCCCACGAGCCCCTGCTGGCGTGGGCATATGCTTATGCCGACGGACTGAGCAGTTTCATCGTCGAGCGCCAAACCTTCACTGACTCCTCGCGGGCTGTGCAGCCCCTCGGACTCGCGCGCAACTTTGCCGCCGAACTCGGCGGCCAGCGCCTGCTGTGCGCACCGAACGCCCATTGGTCGCGCTTCCCACTGGTGCGCTGTCAGCGTCTGCACGCAGAGAACATAGTGCTGATCGGTGACGCCGCACACACGACGCACTTCTCGCAAGGCTTCGGCACTATGTTCGCTTTCGAGGACGCTTGCGCCTTGAACGAAGCGCTTCAGGGCGCTGGCAGCGTACGCGATGCGCTGGAAG
>CAZAWU010000180.1:6951-8207 GCA_964488915.1 uncultured Burkholderiales bacterium | reverse complement strand
GGGCAGCGCTTGCATCGCATGAAGGGCATCGTGGAAAAGCCCAAGCCTGAGCATGCTCCTTCTGATCTCGGTGTGGTCGGGCGCTACATCCTTACGCCGCGGATATTTCACCATCTCGCCTCGATTCAACCCGGTGCCGGCGGCGAGATTCAGCTAACCGACGGCATCGCCGCCTTAATCAACGAGCAAGCGGTGATGGCGTACGAATTCGATGGCATCCGTTACGATTGCGGCAGCAAGCTCGGCTACTTGAAAGCGACTGTGTCGTACGCGCTCAAACATCCGGAAGTCGCGCAGGACTTTGCTGCATACATGCGACAAATGCCGCTGCGTGGTTGAGCGCATGGACACCGAGGTAAGCCTCGATATCGAGGCCACGCGCGCGCAGGCGCAGCGCATCTTGCAGCATGCCGAGTTGGTATGCGGAGCGGCCGAAGTGTCACAGGCGCTAGACCGCGTGGCTGCAGAAGTTAGCGCGCGCTTGCAGCATGATTTTCCGCTAGTGTTAGCCGTGGCGAACGGCGCCCTAGTGTTCGCCGGTGAACTGCTGCCGCGGCTCGCGTTTGCTTTGGAATTCGAGGTCATTCGGGTTTCACGTTACCGCGATCAAACTACCGGCGGTGCGCTCAATTGGCTGCTGGCGCCGCAGGCGCCGCTACGCGGCCGCAGTGTGCTGGTGCTAGACGACATTCTCGACGAAGGTCTAACGCTCGCCGCGATTCGCGACCACGTTCTGCGCGCTGGGGCGCAGGCGTTCTCCAGCGCAGTGCTGGTAGATAAGCAGATCACTCGCAGCAAACCGATGCAAGCGGATTTCGTCGGCTTGCGCGTGCCCGACCGATACGTATTCGGGTGCGGCATGGATGTCAAAGGATTTTGGCGCAACCTACCAGCCATTTACGCTTTTCAGGAGAACGGATAGCAGGCATGCTAGCGATCATCGGCGGCAGCGGCCTCACACAGCTTGCGAATTTGGAAATCACGCGGCGTCAGGTCGTGCGCACACCCTACGGCGAGCCCTCGGGCGCGTTGACGTTCGGGCGCGTGCGCGGGCGCGACATCGTCTTTCTCGCGCGCCACGGCTACGGGCACACGCTGGCGCCGCACGAAGTCAACTACCGCGCCAACATCTGGGCGTTGCACGCCCAAGGCGTCAAGGACGTCATTGCCGTCAACGCAGTGGGCGGCATCACCCCGAGGGGGCTTGCGACTGACGGTCGTCCTACACTCGCAGGCGCGGCCGTGGGAGTCGCGCC
>CAZAWU010000180.1:0-6851 GCA_964488915.1 uncultured Burkholderiales bacterium | reverse complement strand
GGCGCGGTGGTGATCCCCGATCAGATCATCGACTACACCTACGGGCGCAAGCACACATTTTTCGAGGGTGTCGAAGCGCCGGTGGTGCACGTGGATTTTACCCAGCCGTTTTGCGCTTCACTGCGCAACGGGTTGCTTGCCGCCGCGCGGAGTGCGCAAGTGCCCGTGGTGGAGCGCGGCGTCTACGCGGCGGTGCAGGGCCCGCGGCTGGAGACCGCCGCTGAAATCGACCGCTTGGAGCGCGATGGCGCGAGCCTGGTCGGCATGACCGGTATGCCCGAAGCCGCGCTCGCGCGCGAGATGGAACTTTGCTATGCCATGATCGCGGTCGTGGCTAATCACGCGGCGGGGCGCGGGGACAGCGCCAACAGTATTTCCGTGGCCGATATCGCCCGCGTGCTGGAAGAGGCGATGCAAAAAGCGCGCACCATTATTGAACACTTAGTGGCGAGCAATGGCAATTAAACCGGTGCTGAAGATGGGTGACGCGCGTCTGCTGGTACCTTCCCAGCCGGTGCGAAAATTCGGCACGCCGGAGTTGCGCGCCTTGGTCGAAGACATGCAAGACACCATGCGCGCGCTCGACGGCGCTGGGCTTGCGGCGCCGCAGATCGGTATTGGACTGCGCGTGGTTATCTTCGGCGTCGAGCACAATCCGCGCTACCCCGACGCCGAACCGGTGCCGCAAACAGTGCTGATCAATCCGGTGCTGACGCCGCTCGGTGACGAAATGGAAGAGGGTTGGGAAGGATGCCTCTCAGTGCCCGGCATGCGCGGCTTGGTGCCGCGTTACATTCGGCTGCGCTACACCGGATTCGATCTCGAAGGCGCGCCGATCGATCGCACCGCCAACGGCTTTCATGCGCGCGTGGTCCAGCACGAGGTCGATCACTTGGACGGTGTGCTCTACCCGATGCGCATTCATGACTTGCGCAACTTCGGCTTTACCGACACTTTGTTTCCAGGACAGAACCTGCAAGACGACTAGCCCCGGTGGCGGCTCCACCTCTCGCGTTGCGCCCTCTCAAATCATAACGCGCGCGAAATCACTTCTTTCATGATCTCGCTGGTGCCGGCGTATATGCGCTGCACCCGCGCATCGGCGTACATGCGCGCGACCAGGTATTCGTTCATGTAGCCATAGCCACCGTGTAGCTGAACGCACTCGTCAATCACCCTGCATTGCTGCTCCGTGCTCCACAATTTCAGCATCGATGCGCTTGCCGTATCGAGCTTACCGGCGACCAAGTCTACGACGCAGCGGTCGACGAAAGTGCGCGCGACTTTGATGGTGGTTGCGATTTCGGCGAGCTTGAATTTAGTGTTCTGATATTCCACGATCGGTTTGCCGAACGCACTGCGCTCGCGTACGTAGTCGAGCGTGGCGCGGTAAGCGCCCTCCATGGCTGCTACCGCGAGCACGCCGATCATGGCGCGCTCGTACGGCAAGTCGGCCATGAGCTGGTAGAAACCTTGCCCCTCTACGCCGCCGAGCAGGTTCTCCGCGGGAACGCTGACATTGTCGAAAAAAAGCTCAGAAGTGTCCTGAGCCTTGAGCCCGATCTTGTCCAACACGCGGCCGACTGTGTAGCCCGGCGTATCTTTGGTTTCTGCAATTAGCAGCGATATGCCGCGTGCGCGCTGGGCGGGATCGGTTTTGGCCACCACTATCACTAATCCCGCCAGGTAGCCGTTGGTGATGAACGTCTTAGCGCCATTGATGATGTAGTGCTCGCCTTGGCGTTCGGCGCGAGTGCGCACGCCTTGCAAATCCGAGCCTGCACCGGGCTCGGTCATGGCGATGGCGCCAACTAGTTCGCCGCGCGCCATGCGCGGCAAAAAGCGCTGCTTTTGCTCTTCGGTGCCATGATTGAGTAGATAGTGGGCGACGATGCTGTGCACCGACGGGCTCATGCCGGTCAGGCCGCGCCGCGCCATCGCTTCGTAGAACAGCGCTTCATGCCGGAAGTCGCCCCCGCCCCCGCCATAGCGCTCGGGGACATCCGAGCAGAGCAAGCCTAGCTCGCCCGCTCGCCGCCATAGCTCGTGGCCGACGTGGCCGCGTTTGCGCGCGGCTTCATCACCCGGCAGCATTTCACTTTCGACGAAACGTTCGACGGTGTCGCGGTAGATCCTGAGATCTTCATTGAGCCAGGAAGGGGCAAAGTCGATGGGCATAATTTAGTGAAAGGCGGATGAGGGTTAGCGGCGCCCGGTAACAATTGGAGCGTACCACGTCGGACCACCGTGCTCGTTTGGGCGCAATTTTCAGGGGACGCTGCGCAGCGTTGCTAACAAATCTTGCTCTAGCAACGCTTGCTTGTCGGGGTTCAAATCCCCGCGCACGAAAAACGTGTCCTCGGCGCGCTCGCCGAGCGTATTAATCTTCGCCGACTGCACGGATAATCCGTGGCGCAGCAGCACCAGCGATACCGCGTAGAGCAAGCCGACGCGGTCGCCAGCGACGAAACTGATGCTGTGCTGATCGGCGCCGCCGCTGGTTCGAATCTCGACTTCCGGCTCGATCGGGAAGTGGCGCAGTCGCCGGCTGAGCCGTACCGCGCTGGGCGAGCCGAGTTCTACGCGGGTGCGTAGGCGCAGTGCCAACTCGTGCTCGATGTAGGCCAGAAAGTCACGGTAGTGAGCGGCGTCGCCGCCTTGGTCAAGCACTTGCAATGTGTCTAATGCATAACCGCGCTGGGTCGTGTAGATCTTGGCGTCAGCGATGTCGTAACCGGCACGCGCGAAGAAGCCGCAGATGCGCGCGAACAAACCCTCTTGATCCGGGCAATAAATCATTACTTGAATACCTTCGCCCACTGAGCTCACGCGCGCCTGCACCAGCGGCGCTTGCTCGCTAATACTCGGCTGTTGCGAGCGCACGCGCCGCCGCAGTGCGCGCGTGTGCCAGGCGATTTCCTGCGCGTCGTGGCGCTGAAAATAACTGTCGTCGAACTCCGCCCAAACTGACTCGGCCACACCTTCGGTGAACCCTTGTTCGCGCAGCAGGCGGCGCGCTTCGTTCTTCTTGGCGTGCAACTGCGCTTCGGGATCGGTTTGCCCGCTCAGGTAGCGCCGCGCGGTGTGAAACAAATCCTCGAGCAACTTCGCCTTCCATGCGTTCCATACTTTCGGGCTGGTGCCGCGAATGTCCGCCACGGTGAGCAAGTAAAGCGCGATCAAGCGGCGCTCGCTGCGCATCTGTTGCGCGAATGCCATGACGACGTTGGGGTCGCTGAGATCCTGCTTCTGCGCTGTCGAGGACATGACCAGGTGTTTGGCGACCAACCAGGCAACCAGCTCGTTATCCTGCTGCGTTAGCCCTAGTTGCCTGCCGAAGCGCAGCGCATCGCGGCTGCCGAGCTGCGAATGGTCGCCCCCGCGCCCCTTGGCGATGTCGTGGAACAGTGCGGCGAGATAGAGCACTTCGGGGCGTGGAAAATCGCGGATCAGGCTGCTGCACAGCGGGAACTCGTGGTCGAATGAGGGTACGGCGAAGCGGCGCACATTGCGCAGCACTTTGAGCGTGTGTTCATCCACGGTGTAGACATGGTAGCCGTCGTGCTGCATTTGTCCGACGATGCGCCCGAACGCAGGAATCAACCGGGCGAGCACGCCGTATTGGTTCATGAGGCGCAACACGAACGTCACCCGGCGCGGTTCGCGCAAGATTTGTAGCAGCACCGCGCGCGTCAGCGGGTTGGAGTGAAAGCCCGGGCTGATTTGGTCGCGGGCGCGCCACAGCGCGCGTTGCGTTCCAGCGGACATGCCGCTCAGATCGGGCTGGCGCTGCAACAACAGGAACGCCTCGAGGATAGTGGCGGGCTCGCGAGCGAACACCTCGGGGTGAGTCATTTCCAGCAGATCGCCGCGGCGCTGGAAGCGCGGATTGAGCCTGCGTGTGGTGGTGTCGCGTTCGGGATGAGCCAAGCCGGCCAAATTCTGCAACAGCACATTGCAATACAGGCTGATTTCTTTGACCGTGCGGTAGTAGCGCTGCATCAGCAGTTCGCTGGCGCGGCGCTTGGGGGTGTCTGCGATGTTCAGTTCGCGCGCCAGCGCAGTCTGAAAGTCGAACAACAAGCGATCCTCGCGCCGCCCCGCCAAGTAGTGCAGGCGCACGCGTATTTCACGTAGGAAGCGTTCGTCGCGCTCAAAGCGCGCGGCCTCGGTGCGTTCGATGATGCCGCGCTGCGCCAATGCCTTCCAGGAATCGCCTACACCGACTACACGTCCCAGCCAAAGTACCGTTTGCAGATCGCGCAGGCCGCCGGGGCTTTCTTTGATGTTCGGCTCGAGGTTGTAGGCGGTCTCGTGAAAACGCGCATGCCGCTTGCGCAGTTCGGCCAGCTTGGCATCCCAGAAAGCCGCGGGTTTGCGCTGCTCGCCCAGCGCGTGCTGCAGCGCGTGAGCGAGCTTCTTATCGCCCGCCAGGAAGCGCGCCTCCAGCAGGCTCGTTTCCACCGTGACGTCGGCGGCGCTTTCACGCAGACACTCATCGATAGTGCGCACACTGTGGCCGATCTCCAAGCCGACGTCCCACAAAAGCGCAACGAACGCCTCGATCGAAGCGCTCTGCTGCGCGTCCTGCGTCTGCGGCAGCAGCACTAGCACGTCGACGTCGGAATAGGGATAGAGTTCGCCGCGGCCATAACCTCCTACCGCCAGCACGGCGCTTCCCGGTGCGTGCAACTGGCCCTGCGCTTCCCGTACCAGCACGTCGACTAAAGTGCACAGTGCCCTCGTCGCAGTCTTGCCGCTGCCGCCGCTCTGGAATTCGGCGCGCACGGCCGCGCGGCCTTGGACGAGCCGCTGCTTAAGCTCCACAGCGGACGTGATGGCGATAGGGCTTGGGGCGACGGCGGCCACTGTTCGGCAGCGACGCTAACCGGGCGCGGCCGGCATTCCTGGCGAAACGGTGAGCACTTCGTAGCCGGTCTCGGTCACCAGCACAGTATGTTCGTATTGCGCCGACAGGCTGTGGTCGCTGGTGACGATGGTCCAGCCGTCGGCAAGCTGGCGGATATCGCGCTTGCCGGCGTTGATCATTGGCTCGATGGTGAAGGTCATGCCGGCGACCAGTTTAAGCCCAGAGTGGGGCTGGCCGTAATGCAACACCTGCGGTTCTTCGTGAAAACGCTGGCCGATACCATGACCGCAGAACTCACGCACCACGCTATAGCCGTTGCGCTCGGCGTGGCTCTGGATGGCGTAACCGATGTCGCCGAGAAACGCGCCGGCGCGCACCGCCTTGATGCCGCGCCACATGCATTCGAAGGTGATGTTGCACAGGCGCTTGGCCTGAATCGAGGGTTCGCCGACTAGGAACATGCGGCTGGTATCGCCGTGGAATCCATCCTTGATGACCGTAATGTCGATGTTGACGATGTCGCCGTTCTTCAACACGCGGTCGCCTGGGACGCCGTGACAGACTTGATGGTTGACCGATGTGCAGATCGATTTCGGGAACGGATTGTGTCCCGGCGGTGCGTAGTTGAGCGGGGCAGGAATGGTTTTCTGCTCCTGCACCATGAAGTCGTGGCAAAGCTGGTCGAGCTTGTTGGTGGTGATGCCCGGCTTGACGTATGGGGTGATGAAGTCGAGCACGTCCGCCGCGAGTCGTCCGGCAATGCGCATACGCTCGATTTCTTCGGGAGACTTGAGGCTTACCGCCATAGCAACGACCAACGATGACCGAGCCGCATTATAGCGTCGGCCCATCGGCATCTTCCGAGCGGTAGCTTGAGGGCACAAGCCGGGAAGTGCTACAATCGCGCATCCTTGAGTAGTCTGTTTCTCAAGGAAATTCACACACTTGCCAAACTTGAGGTGCTCGGCGCTGCCGGGTGGTGCGGTCGCAGCCGCGCCGGGCAAGTGGCGGCTCAACCTTAGAGGAGTTTTTCATGTCCGTTACCATGCGCCAGATGCTGGAGGCGGGGGTGCATTTTGGCCACCAAACCCGTTTCTGGAATCCCAAAATGGCGCCGTATATCTTCGGCGCGCGCAACAACATCCATATCATCAACCTCGAGCTCTCCCTGCCGATGTACCAGGAGGCGCTCAAGTACGTGCGCCAGCTCACCGCCAACAAAGGCACGATCCTGTTCGTTGGCACCAAGCGGCAAGCGCGCGACATCATCGGCGAGGAGGCGCAGCGCGCTGGCGCGCCGTACGTCAATTTCCGCTGGCTGGGCGGCATGCTGACCAACTTCAAGACGGTTAAGCAATCCGTAAAGCGGTTGCACGATCTGTCGGCGATGCGCGACGACGGCTCTTTCGAAAAGATGCCGAAGAAAGAAGCGCTGGTGCACCAGCGCGAGCTGGTCAAGCTGGAGCGCAGCCTGTTAGGGATCAAGGAAATGCCGAGCCGGCCGGACGCGATGTTCGTCATTGACGTGGGTTACCACAAGATCGCGGTCGCTGAAGCGCGTGCGCTCGGCATTCCGGTGATTGGTGTAGTCGACACCAACAACTCGCTCGATGGCGTGGATTACGTCATTCCCGGCAACGACGATTCCACGCGCGCGATCCGTCTGTATGCCCGCGGCGTCGCGGACGCGGTCCTGGAAGGGCGCAGCCAGATCATTCAAGAGATGGTGCGCAGCAACGAGGAATTCGTCGAGGTCGAAGAGGACGCCGCGGCGAAGTAACATTTCGGCCCACACGGCAGGACTCACGCGAGCGAAGCTGTGGTGGGCTATTTGCGTTGGCGGGATTCCCGCTTCTTGCGGGAATGACGAGAAAGGTTTTAGGAGTAAGCAATGGCGGACATAACCGCAAGCATGGTGAAAGAATTGCGCGAGCGCACCGGGCTCGGCATGATGGAGTGCAAGAAGGCGCTGGAGGAGTCC
>CAZAWU010000179.1:0-8217 GCA_964488915.1 uncultured Burkholderiales bacterium | reverse complement strand
CCCCCTGCGAAGACAGCAAAGCCTGGGCTACACCCATCTTCGCGTTCCCCGCGCTCACGGTTGGAGACTGGAGTGCATAGTTTGGCGCTTCGCGCCATGAGTTTTCTCTCCCACTACCAGCGGCGTAGCCCGGAGTTAACCCCGCGCGGACGGGGCGTAATCCGGGCGCTTATCGTTTGGCCTCACGCTCCCCGGATTACGGCTTCGCCTAATCCAAGCGAACCCACCAGCGTTTGGCGGCCATTACGTAACGCGTTACACTACGCGAATGCCGCAACCCCGGTCCACCAAACAGACACCCCGCCCGCGTAGCGCGGCCGAGCGCATGCGCGCGTACCGGGCGCGACGTCGCGCCGCCGGATTACGGTTGGAGCGCCGTTGGGTAGCCCCTCAAGAACCACGGACGGCGGCCACTTACTCCGACCACAGGCTGCTCGACGCGCGCAGCCTCGCGATGCATTGCGTGATCGCGCAGAAACTTGCGCGCGAACCCGCACTGCTGAAGATTGCGAAGCGGAATGTCGCAGCGTGGCGCAAGCGGTCGAACGTAAATCAGGCGCCGGCTTACCTGAGCGAATGGGCTCGCATTCTTAACTACCCGATGCCGCAGTTGCTCGCTTTCATCACCGCAATGACTGAGGAAGCGACTCGGCTGCGGCAGTCATCGCCGTTCGCCGGGATACTCGACCCCGTTGAGAGAAGGCGAATCGTTGAAGCGTTCCGAGCTTGAGCACCTCATTCGCGCCGCCGGGGCGATTGCCGACGATGCGCAGATTGTCGTGATCGGAAGCCAAGCCATTTTGGGCCAGTACCCGGACGCGCCTGCCGTGCTGCTTGCCTCGATGGAGGCTGACGTTTATCCGAAGAACAAACCCGAACGCGCCGATTTGGTCGACGGTTCGATCGGCGAGGGGTCCTACTTTCACCAGAACTTCGGCTACTACGCGCAAGGTGTAGGCCCCGAGACGGCAACGCTGCCGAAGGGATGGCAACGGCGATTGGTGAGCGTACTCAATCCGAACACAAACGGCATTGAGGGCTTATGCTTGGAAGTGCACGATCTGGCCATATCAAAGTACGTCGCGGGTAGGCAAAAGGACTTGGCCTTCACACGCGATCTGGTCGGTTCGGGCCTGACGCAGGAAGCGATACTCATCACCCGGCTTAAACAAACCAAGTTGAATCCCGCACTAAGAAAAGTTGTGGCTGGCCGTGTTTCTCGTGATTTTGCGGGCTGAACTCGATCGGACTCTAAAACGCCATGTCCTACAAACTCCTGCTCTACCGCGACGACGCCTATCCTGATTCGCACATCGCTGATCGCTATCCGGCCGCTCTTAAGGCCATGCTGCCGGATGTGGAAGTCGTCATGGCGCGCACACGCGAAGAGTTGGCGGCGCATATCGCCACCGCAGACGCGGCGTTCGGTAAACTTCCTCCGGAATTATTTGCGCTGGCCAAGCGTTTGCGCTGGATTCAGTGCCCGCAAGCCGGACCCGACCCCAGCTTCTATCATCCCGCGCTGGTGGCGAGCGATGTGCAGGTCACCAACGTACGCGGCATCTTCAACGACCACATCAGCGCCCACGTCATGGCGATGCTGCTCGCTTTCGCGCGCGGATTACCACGCTACTGGTCGCAGCAGGCGCGCAGCGAATGGGAGAAAGGCGCACCCACCTATCACTTGCCGGAATGCACGGCGCTGATTTTGGGCGTGGGCGGCATCGGCGCCGAAACGGCACGGCTATGCGCGGCGTTCGGCATGCGCGTCATTGCGATCGATCCAAGGGTGACAGCCACGCCCGCGGGCGTTGGCAAGCTCCTGCGTCCGGAACAACTCGACGAAGCCGTGCCGGACGCCGACTTCGTCATCGTCACCGTGCCGGAAACGCCGGCCACGCGCGGCATGTTCAACGCGGCGTTCTTCGCGCGTATGAAGCGTGATTCGGTATTCATCAACATCGGCCGCGGCGCGACGGTGAAGCTCGCCGATCTGAACGCAGCGCTACGCTCCGGGCATCTGCGCGGCGCGGCGCTGGACGTGTTCGAAATCGAACCACTGCCGAATGAGCACCCGCTGTGGAGCGCGCCCGGCATGATGATCACCCCGCACGTGGCGGCCGACGGGCCTTATCTCGACGACCGCCGCGCGGAGGTGTTTCTCGACAACTGCCGCCGCTTTTACGACGGGCGTCCGCTGCGCAATCTGGTGGACAAAGCGAACTGGTATTGACGGCCGCGCAACAGGAGAAAATTCCGATGGGACGATTGCAAGGCAAGGTCGCGATCATTACCGGCGCGGCGAGCGGCATCGGACGCAGCGCCGCGCAGTTGTTCGCGCTGGAAGGCGCGCGCGTGGTGCTGGCGGATATCCTCGCCGAACAGGCACAAGCGGCGGCGGAAGCGATCCGCTGCGACGGCGGCACGGCGCTCGCCGTCACCACGGATGTCACCGAGCCCGACAGCGTCGCAGCGCTGGTGGCGCGCACAGTCGCCGAGTTTGGCCGCTTGGACATTATCTTCAACAACGCGGGCGGATCGACGCCGAAAGATAACACCGTGGTGAACGTCGAGTTGAACGAGTTCTGGCGCGCGATCAAGCTCGATCTCTTCGGCACCTTCCTCGGCTGTCGCTTCGCTATTCCGCATCTGCAGAAAGCCGGTGGCGGCGCCATTGTCAACATGGCGTCCAACGTCGCCCTGATGGGCATCCCCGGCGTGGACTGCTACACGGCAGCCAAGGGCGGTGTCGCCGCGCTCACTCGATCCTTGGCGGTCGAGTATGCGGCCGACAAGATCCGCGTTAACGCCATCGCGCCGTCGACAACGCTGTCAGAGCGGCTGATCAAACGACTGGAAATCAGCCAGAATATGCGCGAGCTCGCAGAAAAAAATCTGCTCGGGGCGGCGCAACCTATCGACATCGCGCGCGTTGCGTTATTCTTAGCCTCCGACGATTCGTGCATGACCACCGGCGCGATCGTCTTGGCGGATAGTGGAACGACGATTTCCTGAACATGACGCAAGAACAACACGCCGAAGAGTTTTGGAAGGGCTGCGCGCGCGGCGAGTTGCGCTACCAATCGTGCGCCGGCTGCGCAAAAGCGCAGTTCTACCCGCGCCCGTTCTGCGCCACGTGCGGCGGCGACAACCTTGCCTGGGCGATATCCAAAGGCACGGGCACCATCTACGCCATCACCACCGTCGAGCGCGCGCCGACTGAAGATTTCCGCGCGCTGCAACCCTACGCGATTGCGCTGATAGATCTCGATGAAGGCTTCCGCATGATGGCGCACGCGGAGCTTGGCGTTGCCATCGGCGAGCGCGTGCGAGCAACGTTCTTCACGCACGGCCAGCGGCACCTCCCGCGTTTCGCACGCTCATAGATAGCTCGCCGCGTCCAAACTAGTGCGCAGAGCGCATTGCCTACAGAACTTGGACGATTCGTTCGGATTCAGTTTACGCCGCTGGCGCCGCTAATCCGGTTCTACACACGATTCGTCGTCCCGGCGAAAGCCGGGACCCAGGATTCAGCGCACGCCTGGATACCGGTTAAGCCACCCCTGTTCGTGGCCTTTCACCCGCACGCCGCCACGCCCTTTTGCACCCCCGGCCGCGCCGCCATCATCGCACCCCAGCGCGTCAAATTCGGCAGATCGCCCGCTTTGTCCGCCAGCGCTTTGCGCGCGGCGTAAATCGGGTAGAGGGCGATGTCGGCCACGGAAAGCTCGTCTGCGAGAAATTCGCGCGACGCAAGCCGCCCATCGGCTACGCGCCAAAACTTCAGCAACCGGTTCTCGAAGTGTTCGACGTTCGCCTGCGACTTATCCGGCACCATCATGCTCAGTTGGAAAATTGTCCCACTAGCCGCTGCGCAATCTGTGCACGCCTGCATCAGCCATTCATGCGCGGTAACGCGCCGCGCTGGCTCTTTCGGTATCAGCTTGCCGGTTTTCTCCGCGGCGTAAAGCAGAATCGCGGCGGACTGTGTGACCGTGATCGGTTTGTCGCCGGGGCCGTCGGAATCGACGATCGCGGGAATCACGCCGGCGGGATTGATCTTCAAATATTCCGGCTTGCGCTGATCGCCCGCTTGCAGGTTGAGTTTGTGCGCTTTGTAGGCGAGGCCGGTTTCCTCCAGGGCGATGGCGGCGCGATGGCCGTTGCCGGTGTTCGCGGTGTAGAGCTCGATCATGGTCAGTTCTCCGTAGGTTTCGTTGCGAGGACGTAAGACTACCATCGCCGCGCGGCGCAGCGTGAATTGGTCGCAGCTACGCCCCGAAGTGAGTCACGGAGCCAGGCCGCATGTTCAACCCAGCGACGGCAGCCAAAGCGCAATCTTGGGAAATAGGAGCACGATCGTCAAGCCGATGAGCTGCAGCGCGATGAACGGCCACAGCGAAGAGAAAATTTCATTCAGCGTGATTTCCGGCGGCGCCACGCCTTTCAAATAGAACGCCGCGGGCCCGAAGGGTGGCGTGAGATACGAGACTTGCATGTTCATGCAGAACAAGATGCCGAACCACACCGGATCGTAGCCGAGCGCGACGATGATCGGCACGAAGATCGGCATGGTGAGCAAACAGATGCCGATCCAATCCATCACCATGCCGAGCAAGATTAAGATGAGCATCATTAGCAGGATGATGACGAGCGGCGGCAGCGGTAGACCGGTGATCACTTCTTTGACAAACTCCGCGCCGCCGGCCAAGTTATAGACACCGATCATCGCAGTCGCGCCGAACGACACCCAAAGCAGCACGCCGCACGTTTCCATGGTTTGGATGAGCGCGCCGCGCAGCATCTTCCACGAAAACTCCCCACGCACCGCAGCCGCGATCGCCGTGCCGACCACACCCATACCCGCGGCTTCGGTCACCGAAGCGATACCGGTGTAGATAGTGCCGAGCATCGAGCCTGCCACCAGCAACGGCAGCGCGAGCCCCTTCAGCAGCGCGAGCTTGCCGCGCAGCGTATTGACGCGCTCCGCGACCGGTAGCGGTGGGCCAAGTTTCGGATTCAGGCGGCAGCTGATGTAGATGTACGCAATGTACAAACCCGCAAGCATCAAACCGGGCAACACCGCAGCGGTAAAGAGATCGCCGATGGAAACATTCACCGTCAACCCGTAGATGACGAGCACGACGCTCGGGGGGATCATGCTGCCGAGCGAGCCGCCGGCACAGATCGTGCCGATGGCCAGGCGCTTGTCGTAGCCCAGGCGCAAGAGTTGCGGCAGCGCGACCAAGCCGAGCAGCACGACTTCGCCACCGATGATGCCGGTCATCGCCGCCATTATGACGGCCACGACCATGGTTTGAATCGCCAAGCCGCCACGCAAGCCGCCCGCCCAGATGCGCATCGCACTAAACAAATCCTTCGCCACGCCGGAGCGCTCCAACAGCGATGCCATGAGGATGAACATCGGCACCGAGAGCAGTACGAACTCGTTGATGAAGGAGTAGATGCGGCTCGCCAGTAGTTGCAGCGAACCGGGGCCGAACAGCGCGAGGCCGAAGACGACGGCGATGAGGCCGGTCACCACCGCGAGCGGCAGACCGATGGCGAGCAGCAGCGCCATCAGACCGAACATGAGCAGGGTGATTAGTTCGATGCCCATGCTTGTTTTCGAGTGCCGGCTCGAACGCGGTAGCCGTGAGTGCGCCGGTCGCACCCCCACCCCGACCCCCCCCCTAGAAAGGGGAGGGAGTTAACGGCTTCCCCCGGCACGGGGGAAGAATCTAACGACGAGTTGCGACAGCGCCTGCAGCGCGAACAAGATGATCGCCACCAGCATCAAGGTTTTGAGTATCACCGGTGTGGGCATGTCCCATGCGGTGCCGGTGCGCTCGCCGGTCTCCCACGCGGGGCGCGCCAGCAGCACGGTGGCGTAGCCGAGGCCGCACAGATAGACCATCGTCAGCACGAGATTGATACGGTCGCAAATCCGCCGCGTATGCAGCGGCAGGCGGTCGTAAACAACGGTGATGGCGATGTGGCGATGCTTGAGCTGGGCGTAGGCCCCAGCGAACAGGAATGCGACCGCGGTGAGGAAGATCGTCGCCTCGTGCACCCAGATCGTGGGCGCGTTCAGCACGTAGCGCATCACCACTTCGTAGGCGATGAATGCCACATCGAGCAGAAACAACAAGCTCGCGGCAAGCCCGCTTGCGTTGGTGACCCGGTCAATTAAATTAAGAGTATGTCCTGAAGATTCAGGTTTCATCTAACTTCCAGGACTATACTCATGGCCCTAGATCAACCCCTTGGCTTTCAACAACGCCAACTGGCTGTCGAACACTTTACGCGCATTGGCGCTGCGCTTGGCGTAGTTCTCGCACACCTGCATCGCCACGGCGCGGAAGCGGCGGCGCTCTTGGTCGCTCCACGCGATCGGCTCGAAGCCCAGTTGCTCGGCTTGCTGCGCGACTTTTTTATCCGCCGCGCTCATCTGCGCGCTCATCGCACCGGCGAAATCGCGCACCGCGGTCTCGACCACAGCTTGCAAATCGGGCGGCAGCGCTTTCCATTTGTTGGCGTTCACCGCCACGTCCGACATCGGCATCGAGTGCAAGCCCGGGTAGATCGGGTATTTGCAGAATTTGTGGAACCCCAAATCCTGATTCATCGAGAGCGTGCCCCAGTCGGTCGCATCGATGACGCCGCGCTCCAGCGCGGTGTAGATATCACTGCCGGGGATGTTGACCGGTGCGGCGCCAAGCTGCTTGAAAATGTCTTGGCCCACCCCGGGCGGCACGCGCATCTTCAGCCCCTTGAAGTCTTCCACCTTACGCAGCGGCTTCTTTGACGGCAGCGACTCGTAGTTCCACCATACACCGCCCACAAAGCGCACGCCGTATTTGCCGTAAATCTCGCGCGCCAGTTGCAACCCTCCGCCTTTCTCCATCCACTCCTGCATCTGCGCGACGTTGTCATAGCCACCGCTCAGATCGCTCATGAGCGCAAAAGCCACATCTTTCCCGGTGTTGTAAGCGGGCCCGCTGTGCTGACCATCCAGCACGCCGGCGCCGACCGCATCAAAACTCTCGGCGGCCGCGACGATGGAATTAACCGGCTTGGCTTCGATCAGCAGTTTGCCGCCGCTTTTCTTGCCGACATCGGCGCAGAAGGCTTCGAAGATCTTGTGCGGCAGTGTGCCCGCTTGCCACAGCGATTGCATCTTCCACTTGATCGGCGCGGGTTGCGCGATGATGTAGGGAGCGGCAAGCGCCGCCGTGGCGCCGAGTGCGGCGCCCAACAATTCGCGCCGCCGTGTGGAAATACGCTTTGCTGCTTGCATTGCACTTCCCTTTTTTTAAGCGTTGCCACCACATGCAAACGAGCTTCAAACTGCGTAAGGCGGGTCCCACCCGCCGTGTTGGATGAACGACTCGGCGGGTAGGACCCGCCCTACGAGCGGGTTTTTTAGTGCCTTACCTTGTCCGCACCGCGATAGAGAATCGTTTTGCTGCGCTCCACTGAGGCCTGCTGAAACGCCAACGCCTCCGGCGCCATGTCGAACGCTGGCCGCGGCTCGGCTTCAAAGTTGTGAAAACGGTCTACGCCGCGCACCAGCGTCGCACCGTCGGCAAATCCGGAAACTTGCTTGATACGCGTCGGGATGTAGCGGATCGCTAAGCCGATGCGCCGGTCGTCCGCCTCGTTGGGGCGCGAATCGTGGAACAAGCGCACGTGGTGCAGCGACATTTCTCCGGGCTGCAGCGGCATGAAGATGGCCTTGTTTTCGTCTACTTCCACCGCGATCTCCTGCCCGCGCGTGAGCAGATTATTGTCAGCGAAGGTATCTTTGTGCGCCACCTGCTCGAAATGCGAACCGGGAATAAAGCGCATACAGCCGCTCGGGATACTGCTGACACTCAGCGCCACCCAGGCCGTCATCACCTCTGGTTCGCTCAGGCCCCAGTAGGTGGAGTCTTGGTGCCAAGAAACATAGTTGGGCGTGCGCGCTTCCTTGATGAAAAAGTTCGCCGACCAGCATAGAAGATCGGGACCGAGCACGTCCTCGACTGCATCGAGAACGGCTGGATGGCGCACCAATTCGGCGATCCAAGTGAGAATCAAATGCGGTTTATGGCGCAAGATCGTCTTCGCGGCTTCGGGATGCGCGCGCTCAAAATCCTCTAGCTTGCCGCGCAGCTCGTGGGCGTGCTCGGCGGTCATCACGCGTACCGGCCACACGGCGCCATCGCGGCGGTA
>CAZAWU010000178.1:0-8273 GCA_964488915.1 uncultured Burkholderiales bacterium | reverse complement strand
GAGTTTGCCGCGCTGAAGCGGCAGTTCGAGGCGATGCGCCCCGAGATGTCGCTGGCGGTGGCGGACCCGGCGCTCGATGTCGAAGGCTACGTCGTAGTTTGGAACACAAAGATCGCCGAAGGCGGTCCACTGCGCGGCGCCGGCAAGGGCGGCACGCGCTGCGATGCGGCGCTCGATCTCGATCAAGTGGCTCGGCTGGCTTGCACCATGGCGTTGAAAAACGCGGCGGCGGGTCTGCCGGTGGGCGGGGCGAAGTCCGGCGTCAAGATGGATAAGAACGACCCGCACTACGAGCGCAAGTGGCGCCGCTTCGTCGAGCTGACGGCGCCGGTGCTGCATGAACGCGGCGGCTGCTTCGGCGGCTATGGCTACGATCGCGGCTGTCACATTCCGCAGAACGCGATCTGGGCCGTTGATGAACTGACACGCAAGCACATCGGCACCGAGCGTAGTTTTACCGGCAAACCCGTGGCTATGGGCGGCACCGACTACGACCGCGAAGGCATCGCCGGCCTTGGTGTCGCGATCGCGGCGCGCACCCTACTGGAAACACAAGGGCGCCCGATCGCAGGCGCGCGCTTCGCTGTGCAGGGCATGGGCGCGATGGGCGCGGCCATTTGCCGGTACTTTTCCGAGTACGGCGGCGAACTAGCGGCGCTTGCCGACCCGCTGCTCGGCGGTACTTGGGCGTTCGAGCATGGCGTGCCGCAAGCGCTGCAGCGGGCTCTGGCGCAGAGCGATTTCGCCGCGGCGCTGGCGCTGCTGCGGCAGTACGGCAAGCAGGTTTCGAGCGACTGCGCCGAAGTGCTATATCAGGCAGTCGACGTGCTGTTTCCCGCCGCCACAGAAGATGTCATCACAGCGGCCAACGTCGACAGGGTTCAAGCACGTTACCTTGCCGAAGGCGCCAACAATCCGACCTCCGACGCTGCGCATGCGCGGCTGTTCGCCAAGCAGCAACTCGTTGTCCCGGACATCATCGCCAACGCGGGCGGGATCATCGCCGCCTTCGTCGAAATGACGACGCCGACCACGCCCGAGATCATCGCCAATCGCGGCAAAGTCGCCCAAGCGAAAGCGCTCGCCGTCGAGAAGATCGCAGCCAACACAAGGCGCTTGCTGGATGTAGTGGTGCGCCTCAAGGTGCAGCCGGATCAAGTGGCGGACTGGATGGCGCTGCGAAACATCCTATATGGGCTGGATGCGGCCTGACGAGTTAGTTCGCCATGCGGCTTTTGTGCCGTATGCCATCTCGATTGAACCAGCGTTTCGCCAATTCCGTCGCCGCAATGTACCCCGTCACGATCAGCACCGCGGCCAGCAGAACATGCGCGGGTAACGGGACAAAGCCGAACAAGGCGGCGGCGGGAGTAAAGTAGGGCAGCACCACAGCGAGCAACCCGACAGCGATTGTGGTCCAGAGCAGGATATCGCTCGGCCGGCTGCGTAGCGAAAAGCCGCGCGTGCGCAGCACCAACACGACGGCAAGTTCCGTCAGTAGCGAAATGACGAACCACGCGGTTTGAAATTGCGTTTCGTCAGAGGAGAACACGCGCAGCAAGAGCGCAAACGCGAGCAGATCGAACAGCGTACTCACCAAACCGAAAACCAGCATGAAGCGCTGGATCTCGGCGAGATTCCAACGCTGCGGCCGCGCGATATGTTCGGAGTCGACGCGGTCGGTGGATATCGCCATGCTCGGCAGATCGGAGAGAAAGTTGTTGAGTAAGATCTGCTTGGCCGCCAGCGGCAGAAACGGCAGCAGCGGCGTGGCCAGCGCCATGCTCACCATGTTGCCGAAGTTGGCGCTGGTGGTAATACTGATGTACTTGAGCGTATTGGCGAAGGTGCGCCGGCCGTCTTCCACGCCGCGGCGCAGCGCGTCGAGGTCGGGGCGCAACAAGATGATGTCGGCCGATTCACGCGCCACATCCACCGCTTGATCGACGGAAATGCCGACGTCCGCGGCCTTGAGCGCCGGCGCGTCGTTGATGCCGTCTCCTAAATAGCCCACCGCATGGCCGCTGCGCTGCAGGGCGACGATAATGCGCTCCTTCTGTTGCGGATCGACTTCGACGAACAGATCGGTACAGCGCGCCGCGTGCCACAGCGCCTCGTCCTTGAGGCCGGCGAGCTGTTCGCCCGTCAGCGTCTCGACGCGGCGAAGTCCGATCGCGGAGGCGACGTGCGCGGCGACGTGGCGGTTGTCGCCGGTGATGATCTTGATGCGTATGCCCAGCGCAGCGAGATCGTGAATGGCTTGCGCCGCTTCGGGTTTGGGCGGATCGAAGAACAAGAGGAATCCGGCAAAACACATGCCGCTCTCATCGGCATGATGGTAGTGTGGCTGCGGCGCGGTGCGCTTGGTCGCCACCGCAAGCACGCGAAAGCCGAGCGCGCTCTGCTGCTCGAAGTAGGCTTGCAAGTGCGCGCGCGCGGCGGCATCGAGCGCGGCTTCGCCGTTGCGTTCCTGCATCGATGTGCAGATGCTCAACACCTGCGTGAACGCGCCTTTGGTCACCATCAGATGCTGGGCGGTGGCGTCCGCGGCGACGATGGTCAAACGCTTGCGTATGAAATCATAAGGAATCTCGTCGACTTTCGTAAACGGCGCAAGCGCCAAGCCCGAGCGCTCGCCGGCCGCGACGATGGCGCGGTCGAGCACATTGTCGATCCCGGTTTCGAAGGCGGCGTTGAGATACGCGAGCTCGGCAACGTGCGCCGAGATCGAACCTTGCCCATCTACGGCACTGTCCAGGGAAACCACCCCGGCGGTCAGCGTACCGGTCTTGTCGGTGCAGAAGACATCGATGCTGCCGAGATTCTCGATCGCCTCCAACCGGCGCACCAACACGCCGCGGCGCGCCATCTCGCGCGCCCCGTGCGAGAGCGTCACGCTGACGATCGCTGGCAGCAACTCGGGCGACAGGCCGACCGCCAAGGCGACGGCGAATAGCAGCGATTCGAGCACCGGACGCTGTAGCCAATAGTTCACAGCCAGCACCAGTAGTACGATCACCAACATCACTCGCAGCAGCAGATAGCCGAAATGGCGCACGCCGCGCGCAAACTCCGTTTCCGGTTCGCCGGCCGCCAAGCTTTGCGCGAGCGCACCGACTTCGGTGTCGCGGCCCGTTTTCACGACCAACGCGGTTGCAGTCCCACTGCGTACGGAAGTGCCTTGGTAGACGCAGTTGCTGCGCTGCGCCAGCGGCGCGGATTCGGCCACGGTGCCTGACCGCTTCTCCACCGGAAACGACTCGCCCGTCAACGGCGCTTCGCTCACGAGAAAATCGTTCGCTTGGAGGATGACGCCGTCGGCGGGAATCAAGTTGCCCGCCGAGAGTTCAACCAAGTCGCCGGGAACGATCGAGGCGGCGTTGACGCTCACGCTTTGTCCGCCGCGGCGCACGCGCACCGTCAGAGCCAGACGCTGGCGCAGCCGCGCGATGGCGCTCGATGCGCGGTACTCCTGCGAAAAGCCGAGCAAGCAACTGCCTAGCACGATGGCGAGAATGATGGACGCTTCGACCCAATCGCGCAGTACGAGCGAAAGTACGGCGGCGAACACCAGGATCAGCACTAGAGGACTAGCGAATTGCCTCAGCAGCAAGCGCAGCGTCGCGCGCCGCGCGCGCTGTTCAACCGCGTTGACGCCGTGCAGCCGCAAGCGTTCACTGAGTTGCTCGGGCGAGAGACCGTCCTCGCTGCTGCCAAGTAAGGCGAGCAGCGCGGCCGTGTCCATGCTCCAGTAGGCACCGAGGCGCGCGGCGGGCGTCGGTGTTTCCATGGCGAGCGTCAGTTTAGCGCGCGTCGTTGGGCGCTGGCCGTCAGGTTGCAGGTGCGGCCCATTGAGTTAGTGTGGCGTGGCGACGGCGCGGCTGCGCGCACGGTTCACACAGCCGAACGCAAGTTAGCTGATCGCAACGGACAGCATGCTGATCGAACCGCCGAAAATGCCGTCGGTGAGCACGTGCGCCGCCTCGCCCGGCTGCTGCAGCGCGATGATGTACAGCAGCGGCAGATAGTGCTCGGGCGTTGGGATCGATAAGCGCGCGTCTTCGCCCAGCCGATCGTAGTGCGTGATGGTGGCGTGATCGGGCTGCTGCAAGTGGCTCCTCACCAAGTCGTTGAAGCGCGCGGCCCAATCGAACGCGGACTTCTGTTCACGCCAGTTCAAGATGCCGAGGTTGTGCACGACGTTGCCGCTGCCGACGATCAGCACGCCTTCGTCGCGCAGCGGAGCCAAGCGCTTGCCCAGATCGTAGTGCCATTGCGGCGCTTGCGTGGCGTCGATGCTCAACTGCACGACAGGAATGTCGGCGTCGGGAAACACGTGTGCGAGCACCGACCATGCACCGTGGTCGAGGCCCCACTCTTGATCGAGCCCGGCTTGCACTGGGTGCAGCAGATGCGCGACGCGCTGCGCAAGCTGCGGCGAGCCGGGTGCAGGGTATTGAAAATCGAACAGCGCCTGCGGAAAGCCGCGGAAGTCATGGATCGTTTCTGGATTTTCCACGGCGCACACACGCGTGCCGCGCGTGTACCAATGCGCGGAGATCATCAACACCGCTTTCGGTTTGGGCACGCTCGCGCCGAACGCGCGCCATGCGTCGGTGTGTGCGTTGCGTTCAAGTGTGTTCATAGGGCTGCCGTGGCCGAGGAAGGCGGCGGGCATGCGGGCGGCGGTGTTCATTGTGGTCTTGGCTTCACGGGGCGTCGTGCGCTTATCTTACTGGAACCGGCAGAGACCGGCTCGCCTTATACTAGCGACTTGCCATCGTGGAGGAGGGCAATGAACGCACCAGAACAGTTGGCCAGCCAGGCCAACGCGGATACGCCGCAAAAGCGCCGCGCGCGCTATTTTTCCGACGACAACGGTTTCGCTTTCCGCTGGCCGGCGGTGCCGGCGCGGCAATTCTTGGCTGAGCGCGACCGCGCTTTCGATCGATCCACGCCGACCGGCTTGATCGCGCTCGATTGCAGCGATGCGCTCGAGACCCGCTATGCGGCGACCACGCCAGCGCTGCTGCTGCGCTACGCGAAAATTCGTGCCGGCGAAACGCTGCGCACGAGCTTGGTTGCTTCGGGTGAGATTTGCTACGTGATCCGCGGCAGCGGTGAAAGCCAGAACGCGGGGGAGACGATCGCGTGGAAGCAAGGCGACATGTTCTTGTTTCCTGGGGGTGCGGAAACGCTGCATCGCGCCGGGAATACGGATTGTTTGCTTTACATCGGCACCGACGAGCCGCTGCTGGCCTGCGCCGGGCTGCGCGCGCCTGCGCCGGGCGGTGCAAAAGTCGAGTCGACGCATTGGCCGTTCGAGGAAGTCGAGCGCCGCTTGGAAGTGGAGTGGCAGAAGCCGCTGACAGCAAACAGCACCGGGCGCTTTGTGCAGTTCTCCAGCCTTGCGCTCGCGCCGAGCAACAACACGCTGCCTTTCGTCAGCGTCGGTCTGAATACGATTGCGCCGGGGGCCGATCAGCGCCCGCATCGCCACAACGGCGTGGCGGTGACGCTGGTGCTCGAAGGCATGGACGCGTATTCGATGATCGACGGCGAGCGCATCGATTGGTCGGTTGGTGCAGTGCAGATTACGCCGCCGACCACGCTGCATTCGCATCACAACCGCGGTAGCGCACGCGGGCGCATGCTGATTTTTCAAGACGAAGCGCTGCATTACTACACGCGCACGCCCGGCTTCAGCTTCGATTAGCTCCCTATACACCCGATGCCTTCGGGCCCTTATTCTCGTCAAATATGACTATCAAATAATATCTCTGGCGAGTATAGCCGCGCGGCGGCATAACTAAATTGCTGAAAGACATGACATGAGAGAAAACAAACTGCGAGAGATTTGGAAAAGCGGCGGTGCGGTGGTGAACGGTTGGCTCGGCATTCCAAGTGCCGCTGCGGCTGAGAACATGGCGCAAGCCGGTTGGGATTCGCTAACTTGCGATTTGCAGCACGGCTTGGTCGACTATCAAGCAGCCGTCGGCATGCTGCAGGCGATCAGCACCACCGGCATTGTGCCGCTCGCGCGCGTGCCGTGGCTGGAGCCGGGCATCATCATGAAACTGCTCGATGCCGGGGCCTATGGCATCGTCTGCCCGATGGTGAACACACGCGCAGACTGCGAGCGCTTCGTCGGCGCCTGCCGCTACGCGCCGCAGGGCTATCGCAGCTTCGGCCCGGTGCGCGCGGTGTGGTACGCGGGCCAGGAGTATTGGAAGCACGCGAACGCGACCGTCATCACGATGGCGATGATCGAGACCAAACAGGCGCTGGACAATCTCGACGACATTCTCAGTGTGCCAGGGCTCGACGCGATTTATGTCGGCCCGGCGGACTTGAGCTTGTCACTGATCGGTGCGCCCGTCATCCCGGCGGTTGATCCGATTGTCGTCAAAGCGATCGAAACGATCGTCGCGGCGGCCAAGCGCCACAACATCGTGCCGGGCATCCACTGTGTTTCGGCCGCTCACGCCAAGCAGATGATTGCGCTCGGCTACCAGTTCGTCACCTTGCTGTCCGATAACGCGTTGCTGAACGCAGCGGCGAAAGCGGTCGTGGCGGAAACGCGGCAGAAGGAAGCGAGCGCGGCGAAAGGTTCCGGACCTTATTGAAGGAAGGAGCGAGGCGATGAGCGAAGCGATCAAACAGGAAATCTTGCGGCTCGAAGAGCGCCGCTGGACGGCGATGACGCAGAACGATTTTGCGACCCTAGAGGCACTGCTGGCGGACGATTTGGTGTACACACACTCGAGTGCCGTGGTCGATGACAAAGCGAGCTACCTCGATTCGCTGCGCAGCGGGGCGGTGAAGTACAAGAGCGCGGAGCGCGAGCCGGCCAAGGTGGCGGTGCACGGCGAGGCGGTATTCGTCACCGGCGAGGCGCGTGTTTCGGTGCTGGTGCGCGGCCAAGACAAGCTCATCCACATGCGATATTCAAACGTTTGGATCAAGCAAGCAAAGGGCTGGCGCTTTGCCTTGTGGCACGCCACCGTTATCCCTAAATCGTAAGAGTATGCGTTTGAAGATGCGTTGAGTAGTTATTGTTGGGGGTAATCTGGCCCCTGTAACAGGTTACATGTCAGGCTGATACTCTGCCGTACCGCCTTCAGTCAACGCCCGCAGCGCTCCCGCCGTGAGCGCAGGAATCCATAAACGCAACTGCGTTAAGAAGCAAAAAACAATTGTGAATCCCCCTTATTCCTCGCGCTGTCTCGAGGTGTGAGGGCATTAATATAAACGTTGCCATAAAACCATTTTATGTTGGAGCCATGCGTAACCAGCGAATTCGTTGCTTCAAACCATTGAAATCGCACCGGCATCTGTTGGCGTGTTTGCTGGGTTCAGCCCTCGCTCTAGCGAGCGCCGCCGGCATTGCGGCAGACGGCGGGAACGCTGCGAGCGGCGACAGCGACATCTTGAACATGTCGCTCGAAGAGCTGACGCAGATCGAGATTCCGACCGTGGTGGGCGCCTCGAAGTACGAACAGAAGGCGAATGTCGCGCCGGCCTCGATCACCGTCATCACGGCCGAGGAGATTCGCCGCTTCGGCTGGCTCACGCTGGCCGATATTCTGCGCAGCGTGCGCGGCTTCTACGTCACCGACAATCGCAATTACAGCTTTCTCGGTGTGCGCGGCTTCTCCCGTCCCGGCGACTACAACTCGCGCGTGCTGGTGCTGCTGGACGGCAATCGCATCAACGACAGCATTTACGGTCAAGGCAGTATCGGCGGCGAGTTCGCCATGGATGTCGATTTGATCGATCGCGTCGAAGTTATCCGCGGGCCGGGTTCTTCGCTATACGGCACCGGCGCATTCTTTGGCGTGGTCAACGTCATACCGAAGCGCGGCAAAGACTTGAACGGCGGCGAACTGGCCGGCGGTCTGGGCGATCGTGACACCGCCAACGGCCGCGTGACGTACGGCAAGAAGCTGGACAACGGCGTCGACGTGCTTGTCTCGGCCTCGGGCTATCGCTCTGACAACAACAAGCACTATTCGCTGGATCAACTGAGCGGCGACGCAACGCGCAACTTCGGCGCGTCACCGGGCGCCGACGCCGAGCGTTGGCACAGTGCTTACGCTTCGCTGCAATTCAAGGGGATCACGCTCGCGGCCGTCACCGAGAGCCGGCACAAGGAGCTGCCTACCGGAATCTACGACACGACCTTGGGCGATGATCGCAATTTCTCGCTCGACGAGCACGATCACATCGATTTGCAGTATCAGCGCGCGCTGGATGGCGACGCGCAACTGTTC
>CAZAWU010000177.1:5060-8316 GCA_964488915.1 uncultured Burkholderiales bacterium | reverse complement strand
GGGCAGAATTTTCCGAAGTTCCACACCAGCTTGATGAAAGCGTGGTTCGGCAAGGCGGCTACGCCGGAGAACGATTACTGCTACGACTGGATGCCAAAGCTCGACAAGGTCTACGACATCCTGCAAGTGTTCGAGTTGATGCACCAAGGCAAGTTCAACGGCTACATCTGCCAAGGCTTCAACCCGCTGCAATCGTTCCCGAACAAAGCCAAGAACATCGCGGCGCTGGCTAAGCTCAAGTACTTGGTGGTGATCGATCCGCTCGCCACGGAAACGTCTTGCTTCTGGGAAAACCACGGCGAGTACAACGACGTCAAGACGGAAGACATCAAGACCGAGGTGTTCCGCTTGCCCTCGACCTGCTTCGCGGAGGAAGACGGCTCGCTGGTCAATTCCGGACGCTGGCTGCAATGGCACTGGAAAGGCGCCGAGCCGCCGGGTGAAGCCAAGGGCGATCCGGAAATCATCGGCGAATTGTTCCTGCGCTTGAAGCAGATGTACGCGAAAGACGGAGGCGCGTTCCCCGACCCCATCGTCAACTTGCACTGGCCGTACAAGATCCCGCACTCGCCTTCACCGGAAGAGTTGGCGAAAGAGTTCAACGGCTATGCGCTCGCGGACGTGACCGATCCAAAAGATCCGACCAAGATCATCGCCAAAGCCGGCGAGCAACTCCCCGGCTTCGCCGCGCTGCGCGACGACGGCTCCACCGCTTGCGGCTGCTGGATTTTCTCAGGTTCATGGACGCAAGCCGGCAATCAGATGGCGCGGCGCGACAACAGCGATCCGTTCGGCATCGGCCAAACGCAGAATTGGGCGTGGTCGTGGCCGGCGAACCGCCGCATCATGTACAACCGCGCTTCCGCCGACTTGACCGGCAAGCCATACAACGCCAAGCGCAAACTCGTGGCCTGGGACGGCGCCAAGTGGGCCGGCTCCGACGTGCCGGACATGCGCGCCGACGCCGCGCCGGACGAAGCGGTGATGCCGTTCATCATGAATCCGGAAGGCGTGGCGCGCTTGTTCGCTTTCGAGCGCATGAATGACGGACCCTTCCCCGAGCATTACGAGCCGTTCGAGTCGCCCATCGCGGACAACCCGATGTGGCCGAAGAACGACAAAGTGCGCGCCAGCCCCGCCGCGCGCGTGTTCAAAGACGATTGGGAAACGTTCGGCAAGCCGGAAGAGTTTCCCTATGCCGCGACGACGTATCGCTTGACCGAACATTTCCATTACTGGACCAAGCACGTCAAAACCTCTGCTATCGTGCAGCCGCAACAGTTCGTTGAAATCGGCGAAGCCTTGGCGAAAGAAAAAGGCATCGGCAACGGTGACATGGTCGAAGTCACTTCCAAGCGCGGCCACATCCGCGCCGTGGCAGTGGTGACCAAGCGCATGAAGCCACTGACCGTGGCCGGCAAGACCGTCCATCACGTCGGCATCCCGATTCACTGGGGCTTCAAGGGTGTGGCGCAGAAAGGCTACATCGCGAATACGCTTACGCCGTTCGTCGGTGACGCCAACACGCAGACGCCGGAATTCAAGGCGTTCACGGTCAACATCAAGAAGGTGTAAAGCCCATGGCCCTGCAATCACTCGACATCAAAGCCCGCTCCGCGACCACCACGAGTCCGCCCAGCGTGCGTGAAACCATGCCGGTGGCGAAGTTGATCGACATCTCCAAGTGCATCGGCTGCAAGGCATGCCAGGTAGCCTGCATGCAGTGGAACGACTTGCGCGACGAGGTCGGCCACAACAGCGGCGTCTATGACAACCCCCGCGATTTGACCGACACTTCGTGGACGGTCATGCGCTTCACGGAGTTCGAGGAGCAAGACGGCCGCCTCGAATGGCTGATCCGCAAGGACGGCTGCATGCACTGCGCCGAGCCGGGTTGCTTGAAAGCATGCCCTTCGCCCGGCGCGATCGTGCAGTATTCGAACGGCATCGTCGATTTCCACGAAGAGCACTGCATCGGCTGCGGCTACTGCGTGACCGGCTGCCCGTTCAACGTGCCGCGCATTTCGAAGAAAGACAACAAGGCGTACAAGTGCACTCTGTGTTCGGATCGAGTCGCGGTAGGTTTGGAGCCGGCTTGCGTGAAAGTGTGCCCGACCGGCGCGATCATGTTCGGCAGCAAGGAAGATATGCTGCACCAAGCCGAAGAGCGTCTCGTCGATCTAAAGGAGCGCGGCTACCAGAACGCCGGCTTGTACGATCCGAAGGGCGTGGGCGGCACGCATGTCATGTACGTGCTCAAGCACGCCGATCAACCGGAGATCTACAGCGGCCTACCGAAAGATCCGAAGATCAGCCCGATGGTGGCGTTTTGGAAGAGCTTCGCCAAGCCGTTCGCGCTGTTGACCATGGGCTTCACTGCGTTGTTCGCGTTCCTGCATTACACCAAGGTGGGGCCGAATGATGCGGAGGCGGAGAAGGAGCACGACGCTCGCGCGTAGACACCAAGCTCCTTCCCCCTCTTAGGGGGAAGGTTGGGATGGAGGTTGCGTGATCGCAGTTGCGCAGAGCCAACCCCCACCCCAGCCCTCCCCCTAAAAGGGGGAGGGAGTTCAGAGGAAAACGATGAACCACACAAACATGATCGAACGCTACAATCCCAAAGAACGCCGCAACCATTGGCTGGTAGCAATCCTGTTCTTCCTAGCCGCTTTCTCTGGGCTATCGCTGTTTCACCCATCACTGTTCTGGCTCACCAACTTCTTCGGCGGCGGCCCATGGACGCGTATCTTGCATCCATTCCTGGGTGTGGTGATGTTCTTGTTCTTCTTGGGCCTCATGTTCCGCTTCTGGCATCACAACAAGCTGACCGACAACGACAAAAAATGGCTCAAGCAGTGGAAAGACGTGATGAACAACCGCGAAGACAAGCTGCCCGAAGTCGGCCGCTATAACGGCGGGCAGAAGCTGCTGTTCTGGGTGATGGTGATCTGCATGATCGTGCTGCTGCTAACCGGCATCGTGTTCTGGCGCGGGTGGCCGGGCTTCGCGGCGAACTTCGGCATCGACACCATTCGCTTCGCCACGCTGCTGCACGCGATCGCCGCGACGGTGTTGATCGTGGGCATCATCGTACATATCTACGCGGCGCTCTGGGTCAAAGGCACTATCGGCGCCATGACGCGCGGATGGGTATCGCACAAGTGGGCGCGCAAGCATCATCCGGCGTGGTATCGGGAGATCACGCGGCGCTCGTAGGTAACACGTAGGTTGAGGTAATCGCAGCGAACCCCAACTT
>CAZAWU010000177.1:0-4960 GCA_964488915.1 uncultured Burkholderiales bacterium | reverse complement strand
TTGTCCATGACTTCCCGCATCCTCCAGCCCGGCGAAATCGAATCGCTTGGCAGCAGCCAGATTCCTTTTCTGCGCTTACCTGAACGCGCCACACTGTTCCATGAGCGCGCTGAGCGCTTGCGCCAACACGCGCACGATCACGCGCTCGCCGATTACTTGCGCGTGATCGCCACCATCGCCGATGCGCAGCAACGCTGCCTGAACCACCACCCGCTCATCGCGCCGCCGACGGCGCGGCATTTGGATCGCTGCCGCGAGCACGGTATGCCGCCGCTCGGTGCGCTCGGGCTGCCACGCGAGAGCGTCTGGCGTGACGACCTCAAGAACATCATCGCGGCAGTGCGCAGTGTGCTCCCCGAAGCGGCGCGCGCGGCGGCTAAGGAATTGGAACAAGCCGCGCCTGAGCGGCTGGAAAGTCTCGCCAATGGGCTGCTGAGCGGAGAAACCGAGCATCTCAATCCCGCCAATGCGCCGCTCATCGCCGCCGCGCTGCAGGTCTATTGGGTACAACTGGCCGATCAGCTCGGCAAAGACAGCTTTGCGCGCATCGAACCCGCCCATCTTTGCCCAGTGTGCGGCTCACGCCCGGTTGCATCGATCGCGCGCATCGGCGCGCAGGAAAGCGGCTACCGTTATTTGCATTGTTCGCTGTGCAGCGCCGAGTGGCACATGGTGCGCATCAAGTGTTCGAATTGCGAATCGACCAAAGGCATCGCCTACCACCACTTGGACGGCGGCAACGCGGCCATCAAAGCGGAGACGTGCGACGAGTGCAAGAGCTACGCCAAGATCGTCTACATGGAACGCGATCCGCAAGTCGAGCCCACCGCGGACGACCTTGCCACGCTCGCGCTCGATCTGCTGGTCGACGAGCTCGGCTACCAGCGCAGCACGCCGAATCTCATGCTGGTGCACGGCGCGGCGTAGCACATGAACGCGCAGCTTCGCGCACTGGAACTGCTGGAACAGGGTGACTGGCAGCAGGCGCACAAGATCGCGCAAGAAGATGATTCCGCGGCCGGCTGCTGGCTGCACGGCATCGTGCACATCCTGGAGGGCGATCTCGCCAACGCCCGTTATTGGTACAACCGCGCGCGGCGCGCCTGGCCGCGCGAAGTCGACGCCAAAACCGAACTCGCGGCACTGCGCACGCAGCTAACCGAAAGCTGACCGCTGTCTCGATTTTCTTTTGCCGGGCGGATTCTTTATCATGCGTTCGATACCAATCGAACAAACGCCGCCAAACTTGAGTTCCACTATCCACCGCGCCCAGCTGGTCGCGCAGATTCCCTCCATCGACCGCGTGCTAAATCTGCCGCAAGTGCAGCAATGGACTGCCGAATCGGGACGTACGGTGACAGGTATAGCTGTCCGAGTGACAGTCAGTCGAATTCGGCGAGATATCCTGGAAGGTGTACAGAGCGTCGCGCCAAGCGACGAGCAACTGCTCAAACTCGTGCGCGAGCAACTGGATCAGCTCGCGCGCCCGCAACTGCGCCCGGTGTTCAATCTGACCGGCACGGTGCTGCATACCAACCTCGGCCGCGCGCTGCTGCCGCACGCCGCGGTTGCGGCGATCGCTGGCGCGGCAGCACAGCCGTGCACGCTCGAATACGATCTGGAGCGCGGCGAACGCGGCGAGCGCGACCATTTGGTGGAGACGCTGTTACGTGAACTCACCGGCTGTGAAGCGGCGACCATCGTCAACAACAACGCCGCCGCGACGCTGCTCGCCCTAGCCGCGTTGGCGAAGGGCAAAGAAGTCATCGTCTCGCGCGGCGAACTGGTGGAAATCGGCGGCAGCTACCGCATCCCCGAAATCATGCGCGCCGCCGGCTGCAAGCTGAAAGAGGTCGGCGCCACCAACCGCACGCACCTGACCGACTACGAAGAAGCGATCGGCCCCAAAACCGCGCTGCTGCTCAAGGTCCACACCAGCAACTACCAGATCGAGGGTTTCACCGCATCTGTGCACGAGCGCGAACTGGCACAGCTCGCGCACAGCAAGAATCTGCCGCTGATGGTCGACCTCGGCAGCGGCGCGCTGGTGGACTTGAGCGCGCACGGTTTGCCGCGCGAACCGCTGCCACAAGACGCGTTGAGCGATGGCGCGGACGTGGTGTGCTTCAGCGGCGACAAGCTGCTCGGCGGCCCGCAAGCCGGCATCCTCATCGGCCGGGTCGATCTGCTCAAGCGTATGCGCAAGCATCCACTGAAGCGCGCCCTGCGGCCAGGGAAAATCACGCTCGCCGCGCTCGAATCGGTACTGCGCCTGTACCGCAACCCCGACGCGCTCGCGGCGCAGCTTCCGACGCTGCGCCTGCTGACGCGCCCGGCCGCGGACATCGAAGCCGCGGCGCAGCGCCTGCAGCCCGCGCTCGCGCGCGCGCTTGCACCGCATTTCGAAGTCGACGTCGCGGCGTGCAAGAGCCAGATCGGCAGCGGAGCCTTGCCCGTCGATCTGCTGCCGAGTTTTGCGGTGCGCGCGACACCAGCAACCGGTAAGCGCGGCGCTGGCACCGCTCTGAAAGCGCTCGAAAAAGCGCTGCGCGCGCTGCCAAGGCCCGTGATTGGACGTGTGCAGGATCAAGCGCTGTGGCTCGACATGCGTTGCCTCGACGATGAAACGGAATTGGCGGCGCAGTTGGCGCAGTTGCAGTTGGACATCGCTGCAACTTGACGCCGAATCAAGGATGCGGGGCGCGCAAGCGCAGGTCTCGCTGCGCTCATTTGCGCAGGCTCGCCCTTAGATCCTTGTGCACAGAACCCTACCTCTAATCATCGCAACATGATCATCGGCACCGCCGGCCACATCGACCACGGCAAGACCGCCCTGGTGAAAGCGCTCACTGGCGTCGATACCGACCGGCTGCCGGAAGAGAAGGCGCGCGGCATCACGCTCGATCTCGGCTTCGCCTATGCGCTTTGCCCGGACGGTGGCGTGCTGGGCTTCGTCGATGTCCCTGGTCACGAACGGCTGGTGCACACCATGCTTGCTGGCGCAGCGAGCATCGACTATGTACTGTTGGTCGTCGCCGCCGACGACGGCCCCATGCCGCAGACGCGCGAACATCTGCAGGCGATCGATCTGCTCGGCCTCGCGCACGGCGCAATTGTCATCAACAAGATCGACCGCGTCGCACCCCAACGCGTCGATGAAGTTGCCGCGGCGCTCGCCTCCCTCACGGCCGCTACCACGCTCGCGCAAGCGCCAGTGTTTGCCGTCAGCGCGCTCGAGGGGACGGGTGTGGCGGCGCTGCGCGAACACTTGTGTAGCGCCGCAAGCGCACGACAGCAGACCAAAAGCGGCGCGCGTTTCCGCATGGCGATCGACCGCGCCTTCACTTTGCCCGGCGCGGGCGTGGTCGTTACCGGCACCGTGTATGCGGGCAGCGCAGCGATCGCGGACGAACTGATGCTTTCCCCGCTCGGCAAGAGCGTGCGCGTGCGCTCGATTCACGCACAGAACCGCGCCGCGCAGCATGCGCGCGCGGGCGAGCGCTGCGGCATTAACATTACTGCTGCACAATTGCGTAAAGACGACATCGAACGTGGGCAATGGCTGCTCGACCCTGCTCTACACTTGCCGGCGCAGCGCATCGATGCGCAAGTGCGCCTGCTTGCCGGTGCGCGCCCTTTGCCGCACTGGGCCGCGGTGCGCGTGCACCTCGCTGCGGCGCACACGCTGGCGCGCGTCGTGCCGCTGGAAACGGACACCGTCGAACCTAACAGCGAGGCGCTGGTGCAGCTCGTCTTGGACAGTGCGATCGGCGCATTGAACGGCGACCGCTTCGTGCTGCGCGATGCATCGGCGCAGCACACGGTCGGCGGCGGTGTGGTGCTGGACTGCAATGCTCCTGCGCGCCAACGCAAGACTCCCGCGCGGCTGGCTTTGCTGCGCGCCCTCGATGGCCCTACAGCCAGCGAACGCTTGCAGCAAGCAACGATGCTCGCGCCGCTTGGCGTCGGTCTGCAACAGTTTCTGTTGCAGTGGAATTTGAGCGAGGATGCGCTCAAGCCTCTGCCCGCCGGTTTGCTGGCGGTTGGGAGCGGCCATGCGCTGCATGTTTTCCATACTGCAGCATGGACGCAATTGCAGCAGCGCGCGCTCCAAGTGCTGCGCACATTTCACGAGCGTGAACCCGATCAGTTGGGCCTCGATAGCGCGCGACTTCGGCGCCTGCTCGCGCCGCAAGCCCACATCGGAGTCTGCAATGCCCTGACCGAACAACTCGTGGGCACGGGCGCTTTGTCGAAGACCGGCCCTTGGCTGCACTTGCCCGAACACAGTGTCGAACTACAGCCGGCCGAGCGCGAATTGGCGCAGCGAGTCATGCCGCTCATCGAGGCCGAGCGCTTCGATCCGCCCTGGGTACGCGATGTTGCGCGCGCACTACAGCTTGAGGAAACACGGCTGCGCTTGCTCATGTTGCGATTGACACGCCGCGGGGAAGTTTTCCAGGTGACGCGCGATCTGTTCTACAGCCGCAATGCCGTTGCCGCGCTCGCCGCCATCGCACAAGATCTAGAACGTCGCGAGGGCGAAATCCTCGCGGCACAGTTTCGTGACGCGATCGAAATCGGCCGCAAGCGCGCCATTCAAATTCTTGAGTTCTTCGACCGCATCGGCTATACGCGCCGTGCCGGCGAAGGGCACCGGCTGCGCAGCGAGAGCCTGTTGCAACTCGACGCTGCAACGTCGCACCTTGGGTGACTGCTAGAATGCGCGCGCCGATGGCTATCGGTCACATGGAAGAGACGCGTTCCCCGGTGGGGCGGCTGGACTTCAAATCCAGCAGGGGCTGTCAATCGGTTCCTGGTGGGTTCGACTCCCACGCTCTTCCGCCGGATCTGGCGCGCGGCCGACACTCAAATCCATGCGCTTAGCCTTCTACAACGTCGAGAACCTGTTCGCGCGAGCTGCGATTCTGAACGTCGCGGCGGAGAATTTCGATTCCGC
>CAZAWU010000176.1:0-8367 GCA_964488915.1 uncultured Burkholderiales bacterium | reverse complement strand
GTATGTTGGATAAACGCAACGGCCGCAGGTTAGCGCGCGCTTTTTCCAGCAACGCACCGATGCGCTCTAACGAATACACTTCGCGCGCGAGTTTCGCCAGCACTGCGGTTTGGTAACCGCAACCGGTACCGATCTCGAGCGCTTTGCCCAGACGCGTTACGGCAGGCGCTTGCAGTGCCGGCTCATTCTGCGCTGGACGCGCGCCATTGCGTAGCAGTTCGGTCATGCGCGCGACGATGTAGGGGCTCGAAATCGTCTGCCCGAAACCGATCGGTAGCGGCGCATCGTCGTAAGCGCGCGTCGCGAACGCTTCCTCGACAAAGAGGTGGCGCGGCACTTCAGCCATCACCGCCAACACCGTTTCGTCCTTGATGCCTTCCGCGCGCAAACGGTCGACCATGCGCGAGCGCGTACGCTGCGAGGTCATACCGATGCCCGCCGTCCTCATCGGCTGAATCTCCGCATCGCGCGCTTCACGTTCGCGTCCCTCATTTGCAAAACCACTGCTTCAAGCGCTCCATCTGCGCGTAGTGCGTCAAATCGATCTGTAGCGGAGTGATCGACACCGCTCCCTGCTCCACCGCGTGGAAATCCGTGCCCGGCCCAGCATCGGCGGCCGCGCCGGCGGCGCCGACCCAATACACGGTGTCGCCGCGCGGATTGGCCGACTTGATAACGGGTTCGGCCTTGTGGCGCTTGCCCAAGCGCGTGATCTGCCGCGGCGCAACTTCCGCATAGGGCAAATCGGGCACATTGACGTTGAGCAGTGTCGCCTCACCCAACGGCCGCGCCTTGATCTCTTGCACCAGCTCGCGTGCGACACGCGCTGCCGTGACGAAGTGATCGCCTGACTCGCGCACCAGCGACACCGCGATGGCGGGAATGCCGAGCAAGAACCCCTCGGTAGCTGCCGCGACCGTGCCGGAGTAGAGCGTATCGTCGCCCATGTTCGCGCCATGATTGACGCCCGAAACGACGATGTCAGGCGCGGTCTCGAGCAGGCCGGTCACCGCCATGTGCACGCAATCGGTCGGCGTGCCGTTGACGTGATAAAAGCCGTTGGCCGCGCGCCGTACACGCAGCGGCCGATCCAAAGTTAGTGAATTGCTCGCGCCGCTGTAGTCGCGTTCCGGCGCCACCACCGTGATCTCGCCGAGACCGGCCAGCGCTTCCGCCAACGCGACTAAACCCGGAGCGAAGTAGCCGTCATCGTTGCTCAGCAAGATGCGGTACATGAGATCCAGCTTGATTGCAGCATCCGAACGTCTTGATTTTTTGTGCGAACAAAGCGTTGAATTATAACAAAGCACTGCGCAAAGCCGCGCGGCGCGCGCCGCCGTTGCCGCGCCGCGGAGGCGCAAAGCACGCGTACAATCGCGCCTGCCCCGCTCTTCTTGCATCAGATCAATCATGCCCGACTCGACCCCGGCGCGCGACGACGCCGCCATCCACATTGCAGGCGCGCGCCAAAACAATCTCAAGAACTTGACGCTGCGCTTGCCGCTGAACGAACTCATCGTCGTCACTGGCGTCAGCGGCTCGGGCAAATCCTCGTTGGTGTTCGATACACTGTACGCGGAAGGCCAACGCCGCTACGTCGAAACTTTTTCGCCATACGCGCGGCAATTTCTCGACCGCATGGATAAGCCGCAAGTCGATCGCATCGATGGCGTGCCGCCTGCCATCGCCATCGATCAGACCAATCCGGTGCGCACCTCACGCTCCACGGTCGGCACCATGACGGAGCTCAACGACCACCTTAAGTTGCTCTATGCCCGCGCGGCGCAGCTTCATTGCCGCGGCTGCGGACAGCCCGTACGTTCAGATACTCCTGTAGATATTCTGTCTTCAATCCGAACGAACGCCACTCAAGAGAGCATCCAGGCGATAGTAATAACATTTCCCGTTGCAATCCCCGCCAATTTCTCCGAAGAAGAAGTGCGTGGTTTTTTGCAGCAGCAAGGCTACACACGCGTGCACGCCCGCCGCGGAGAAGTGTTGGAAATCGTGCAAGACCGCGTGCGCCTGGGCGACGATGCGGTGCGCGCTGAAACCAAAACGCGCGTCATCGAAAGCTTAGAAGCGGCGCTCAAACTCGGGCGCGGCCGTGTCGCCGTGCACGACGCGGACGATGCAGCGAAAACGTGGCGCTTCTCAGCCGGGTTGCACTGCGCCCAATGCGACATCGACTACACGCCGCCAACGCCAGCGATGTTCTCGTTCAATTCACCGATTGGCGCGTGTGAAACCTGCCGCGGTTTCGGGCGCAGCATCGGCGTCGATTACGGTTTGGTGATCCCCGATGAGCGCAAGAGCCTGCGTGACGGTGCGATCAAACCGTGGCAGACGCAAAGTTTCAAGGAGTGCCAAGACGATCTGGAAAAGTACGCGAAGAAGCGCGGGCTCCCGCTCGATGTGCCATGGCGCGATCTGCCGCAAAAGGTGAAGGACTGGGTCATCGGCGGTGACGAAGAATGGGTGAGTTGGCGCAAATCCGAAGGCAAGCATTGGTACGGCGCGCGGCGCTTCTTTGATTGGCTGGAGAGCAAAGCCTACAAGATGCACATTCGCGTGCTGCTGTCGAAGTATCGCGCGTATACGGATTGCACGGCGTGCGGTGGGGCACGGTTGAAGCCGGAGGGGTTGTTGTGGAGGCTGGGAGGTAACAACGGAAGTCGCGGCTACACGGTGCACGAACTCATGCTCCTGTCCATCGATCGCCTGCAATCTTTCTTCCGCACGATCAGCCTACCCGCCCCGCTCGACCAAGCCACCGAACTCTTGCTCGGCGAAATCAACGCGCGCATCGATTACCTCTGCAACGTGGGTCTAAGCTATCTCACCCTCGACCGCCAATCGCGCACGCTCTCCGGCGGCGAAGTGCAGCGCATCAACTTGACCACCGCGCTCGGCACTTCGCTGGTCAACACGCTATTCGTGCTCGATGAGCCAAGCATCGGCCTGCATCCGCGCGACATGGGCCGCGTCATCGGGATCATGCAGCGCTTGCGCGATGCCGGAAACTCGCTCGTGGTGGTCGAGCACGATCCGCAGATCATGTTCGCCGCCGACCGCATCCTCGACCTCGGCCCCGGGCCGGGCGAGCGCGGTGGCGAAATCGTGAGCTTCGGCACGCCACAGCAGTTGCTGGCTGTCTCAGGCTCGCTCACCGCGCAGTATCTCGCGGGCAGCAAAGTGGTGAGCGATGGCGCTGCTGCCGCTTCCACCGCCGCACAGCGCCCGCCGGCACGACTCGAAATCTTGGGTGTCACCGAGCGCAATCTCAAGAACATCGACGTCGCTATTCCGTTGAACCGCCTGGTGTGCATCACCGGCGTCAGCGGCTCAGGCAAATCGACACTGATGCAAGACGTGCTCTACGCCGCGCTGCGCAAGCATCAAGGCAAACCCACCGAAGCGCCCGGCGCGTACCACGCCCTGCGCGGAACGGAGGCGATCGGCGATATAGTGATGGTCGATCAAACCCCGATCGGACGCACCACGCGCTCGAATCCGGCAAGCTACGTCGGCGCGTTTGACGCGATTCGCAAACTCTTCTGCGACGAACCGTTGGCGCGCGAGCGCAAGTACACGCCCGGCACCTTCAGCTTCAACGCCGGCACCGGCCGCTGCCCGACCTGCAGCGGCAACGGCTTCGAACACATCGAGATGCAATTCTTGAGCGACGTGTACCTGCGTTGTCCGGACTGCAATGGGCGGCGTTATCGGGATGAAGTATTGGAGGTAAAGGTTTTACCGGCAGGCCAGCGTTCATCGAAATCGATCGCGGATGCGCTGGAGATGACAGCGGCGCAAGCACTGGCGTTTTTCGCTGAGAATGACGAAGTGCGGCGCACCCTGGAACCGTTGGTTGCAGTGGGGTTGGACTATCTGAAGTTGGGACAACCGGTGCCGACGCTGTCGGGCGGTGAAGCGCAGCGGTTGAAGTTGGCTGGGCATTTGGCAGAAGCGAATCAGCCAAAGACAAAGCGATCGCCCCAACCGTCGAAAAAGGCACCCACTACGCTGTTCCTCTTCGACGAACCCACCACCGGTCTGCACTTCGACGACATCGCTAAGCTGCTGCGCGCGCTGCGCCGATTGCAGGAAGCAGGTCATTCGCTGCTCATCATCGAGCACAATCTAGATGTGATCCGCGCGGCGGACTGGATCATCGATCTCGGACCGGAAGGCGGCGACGCCGGTGGCGAAATCGTCTGCACCGGCGCGCCCGCGGAAGTGATGCGGCACGCAAGCTCGCACACCGCCGCGGCGCTGCGTGACTACGAGCAATCGCTGCAGAAAATGTCCAGAGCAGCGGCGACGCTCGCCGTGAACGAAGCGGCGCCCGCGTACGCCGCGCTTCCCGCCGAGGGCAACAGTATCCAGATTCATCACGCGCGCGAACACAATCTCAAGAACATCGACCTCGCGGTGCCGCGCGAGAAATTCACCGTGATCACCGGTGTCAGCGGCAGCGGCAAGAGCACGGTCGCGTTCGACATCCTGTTCGCCGAAGGCCAGCGCCGCTATCTCGAATCGCTCAACGCCTACGCACGCCAGTTCGTACAGCCCGCTTCGCGCCCGGATGTCGATGCCATCTACGGCATCCCACCGACGGTCGCGATCGAGCAGCGCACTTCGCGCGGCGGGCGCAAGAGCACCGTGGCCACACTCACCGAGATCTACCATTTTCTGCGTCTGTTGTTCGTCAAGCTCGGCACGCAGTATTGCCCCGACTGCAACGTCGCGATCGAACCGCAGAGCTTGGATGTGATCGCGGCGAACTTGCTGCGCAGCTATCGCGACAGCGATGTCGAGATCCTGAGCCCCCTGGTGATCGCACGCAAAGGCTACTACACCGATCTCGCCAAGTGGGCGCACGGCAAAGGCCATGCTCACTTGCGCGTCGACGGCGAATTGCTGCCGACTGCAAAATGGCCGAGGTTGGATCGCTTCAAGGAACACACCATCGAGCTGCCGGTCGGCGTAACTGACGTCTCGCCGAAGCGCGAGGCGAACTTGCGCGAACTGCTGCAGCGCGGCCTCGACGCCGGTCGCGGTGTGGTGCACGTTTTGCCGCAAGCCCACAACAAGCGCGCCAAGCAGGCGCAACCGAAAGGGATTCGGAAGGCCGCCTCGCGTCTCCCGGTGGTCTTCTCCACCAAACGCGCGTGCCCAAGCTGCAGCCGCAGCTTCCCTGAACTTGATCCGCGCCTGTTTTCCTTCAACTCCAAGCACGGCTGGTGTGCAAGCTGCTACGGCACCGGTGTGGCGCTGCCCAACTTCGACGAAGAACAAAGCGGCGAAGAAATCTGGTGGAACGAATGGTTCGAAGGCGAAGCTGAGCCCTGCGACGCCTGCGCGGGCAAGCGCCTGAACGCCGAAGCGCTGGCCATTCGATTTCGCGAGCGTTCGATCGCTGATCTCACGGCGTTGTCTGTCGAACAAGCGGGACAATTCTTCAACAAACTCGCGCTCAAGGGACGCGAAGCCGACATCGCACGCGACCTGCTCGCCGAACTGCGTTCGCGCTTGAGCTTCCTCCAGCAAGTCGGCCTCGCTTATCTCGCGCTCGACCGCGCCGCACCCACGCTTTCCGGCGGCGAAGCGCAGCGCATCCGCCTTGCGGCGCAGCTTGGTTCCAACTTGCGCGGCGTCTGCTACATCTTGGACGAGCCGACCATCGGCTTGCATCCGCGCGACAACCGCATCTTGCTCGACACGCTCGCGCAGTTGAACCGCAAGGGCAACACATTGGTGGTTGTCGAGCACGACGAGGAAACCATTCGCCGCGCTGAGCATTTGATTGACCTCGGACCCAGCGCCGGCAAGAACGGCGGGCGCCTGGTGGCGCAAGGCGATGTGCACGCGCTCGAACAGGCGCCCGAATCGATCACTGGCCGTTTTCTCAAGCAGCCGCTGCTGCATCCGCTGCGTCCGCCACGCGCGACTACCGCCCGAACTCCCGCACTCGCCATCAAGGGGGCGAAGCTCCACAACCTTGCCAATGTCAACGCGCGGGTTCCGTTGGAGCGCCTGGTGTGCGTGACCGGTGTGAGCGGCAGCGGCAAGAGCACACTAGTGCGCGACGTGCTGCGCGTAAACATGGAGTACCTCGTTTCGCGTCAGCGAAAGAAACGTGGCGCGGGCGAGGATCTGGATCTGTCCGGCTGCCGATCAATCGACGGCTGGGAAGCCATCACGCGCGTGCTCGAAGTCGATCAAACCCCAATCGGCAAAACGCCGCGCTCCTGCCCCGCCACCTACGTCGGCTTCTGGGACGACATCCGCAAGGCCTTCGCTAACACCAGCGAAGCACGCATGCGCGGCTATACGCCGGCACGCTTTTCCTTCAACGTCTCCGGAGGGCGCTGCGAAGTGTGCGAGGGCCAGGGTTTGAAAACCATCGAAATGAGCTTCCTGCCCGACGTGAAGGTTCTGTGCGAAGGCTGCGGTGGCGCGCGCTTCAACAACGAAACTCTGGCCGTGCGCTTCAAAGAAAAGACCATCGGCGAAGTGCTGGCGATGAGCGTCGACGAAGCGGTCGAGTTTTTCGCCGCCAACCGCTCGATTCATCATCCGCTCACGCTTCTACAGGACGTGGGCTTAGGCTATCTCACGCTCGGCCAGCAAAGCCCGACGCTCTCCGGCGGCGAAGCGCAGCGCATCAAACTTGTGACTGAGCTGGCGAAAAGCAAGCCGCAGCGCGAAATGTTCGCCACCAAGGAGCGTGCGAGCAGCGCCGTGCACACACTCTATGTGCTGGATGAACCGACCGTCGGCCTGCATATGGCGGACATCGAGAAGCTAATCCACGTCCTGCACCGCTTGGTCGACGCCGGCAACACGGTGGTGGTGATCGAGCACAATCTCGATGTGATCGCCGAAGCCGATTGGATCATCGATCTGGGCCCCGAAGGCGGCAGCGGCGGCGGGCGCGTCGTTGCGCAAGGCACACCGCTGGAGGTCGTGCAGCGCAAGCGCGATTCGCACACGGCGCTCGTGTTGGCAGAGTTTTTGGCTACCAGAGGGACGCAGGATAGATAACTCGTAGCTGGGGAGAAACTTGATCCGGAGTTCTGACTCACGCCCAGATTTCGACCCGTTTTCGCGGGGCTAATCTGGGCTACGACCTGCTGTCTTTCGATATGCATCGCTTCTTTCCGCCGCCTGCAGCCGCCGCCCTCTGCGCCGTCGCCATGTGGGGTGTGAAGCGTGAACTTGAAGTTGGCCGCTTCTCCTTTGCATGCCAACGCGCCGCAGCACTCACACTACTGGTGATCGCGCTGCTGCTGATGGCGGCCGCGATCATGGCGTTCATCCGTTCGCGCACCACCATCAACCCGATGCGTCCGTCGAACGCCTCGCGCCTCATCACCAGCGGCGTGTTTCGCCTAACGCGCAATCCAATCTATCTCGGCGATGCGCTCGCGCTGGCCGCATGGGCGGTGTGGCTGGGCAATTTCTGGGCTTTTTGGCTGGTTGCGCTGTTCGTCGCTTACATCGACCGTGCGCAGATTGCGCAGGAAGAAGCCGCCCTGCGGCAGACCTTCGGCCAGGCTTACACTGACTATTGCGCCCGCGTGCGGCGCTGGTTGTAAAGCACACGAGCAGAAGGAGAAATCATGGACAAACTCACCACATTGATCGACGCCTACTGCACTGCCTGGAGCGAAGCCGATGCGACACAGCGCGAGCGCAAGCTCGCGCAAGTGCTGGAAGCCGATGTGCGCTACACCGATCCGCGTGCCGATACCACTGGCGTCGCGCAATTGAGCGTGCACATCGGCGCGGTATTGGCCAAGCGCCCCGGCGCGCGCGTGGTACGCACCAGCGGCGTGGACGCCCATCATCACCTCGCGCGCTTCGCCTGGCGCGTCGTTCAAGCCGACGGCAGCATGCTGCCCGAGGGAATCGACGTCGTGGCGTTTTCCGGCAGCGGCAAACTGTGTCGGATTGTCGGTTTTTTTGGTCCGCTTTCCCATATACCGGCGGCAGGACCTGTCACAGGCTGAGATCCCATAATACTTAAGGCACTATTCATGCGGTAGTACCGCCTTTGCGTGGGTCAACGCCATGCCTCCGAAGTTGCGCACGGGCGCAGCGCTTGCTGTTATGATGCACTCGCTCTAAAGCAAGCTGGCGCACCGCTCTCGCAGCCGGCCAAAATCAATCGAGGAGGAGAACGAACGATGGCTGCTCACGCCCCATCCGTAGACAAATCGCACGCCGATCCCTACAAGCTCGATCCCGCCGACGTGCGTGATCCGCCGACCGAGTTCGGCGCCATGCTGAAGAAGATCGGCCCCGGCATCGTGCTCTCGGCATCGATCGTTGGTTCCGGCGAGTTGATCGCGACGACCA
>CAZAWU010000175.1:0-8456 GCA_964488915.1 uncultured Burkholderiales bacterium | reverse complement strand
TGCGCTACCATCGCGCCAACGCGCAATGGGATAATTGGATGAAGGATCTGCGCACCGAACTTTATCAACTCGTGTACGAGAAACCGATCTACCCGAAGAATTTATACTTGAAGCGCAAGCCGTATAAGCACGCGGAGTACAAGAAAGAAGTGATCGAGAAGCAGATCGAGTTGATGCACAAGCGTGGGATTTGGAAAAAGCCGCGCACCGGAAAATAGATATACATCTAGCAGGTTCGATGTAAAACTAAGATCAACCACCATTTTTCAAGCACTACCATTGTTAGTATTGGAGGATAACACAATATGAAACGCCTATCGGCGGCTTTGGCGCTGTGCTTTCTTGCGCACGCTGCAAACGCTGCAGACAAAATCAAAGTCGGCTTCATCTCGACGCTCAGCGGACCGAGCAGTGCGCTCGGCATCGACATCCGAGACGGCTTCAATCTTGCGCTCAAACACGCAGGCGGCAAATTCGGCGGACTCGCAACAGAAGTCATCTCAGCCGACGATCAACAAAGCCCGGATGTGGGCAAGCAGGCTACTGAGCGCATGCTGAAAAAAGAGAAAACCGACATTCTCACCGGCATCGTGTTTTCCAACGTCATGCTCGCCGTCGCGCCGTCCATCTTCCAAGCGAACACGATTTACATCAGCCCGAACACCGGCCCATCGGAGCTCGCGGGCGAGAAGTGCAACCCGCTGTTCTTCAACGTCGCGTTCCAAAACGAAGACCTGCACGGCGCGATGGGCAAGCACATGACGGACAAGGGCTACAAAAACGTCCTCGTACTAGCGCCCAATTACCCCGGCGGCAAAGATTCCATCGCCGGCTTCAAGCGTCACTACAAAGGCAAGATCACGAGTGAGATTTGGACCAAACTTGGCCAACTCGACTACGCGGCCGAAATCGCGCAAGTGCGCGCCGCGAAGCCGGATGCGATGTACATCTTCCTGCCCGGCGGCATGGGGATCAACTTCATCAAGCAATACAACCAGTCGGGACTGAACAAAGAAGTGCCGCTGTTCATGTCCGCCTTCTCCGCGGACGAGGACATGATCCGCGCCACCGGCGAATCGTTGATCGGCCTGTACAACTCATCGCACTGGAACAAGGATATCGACAACGCGCAGAACAAGCGCTTCGTCGCCGACTTCCAAAAAGAATACGGCCGCCTGCCGACGCTATACGCCGCGCAAGGCTACGACGCCGGCAGCTTGGTCGACGCAGCGGTGCGCGACGTCAAAGGCAAGATCGAGGACAAGGAGAGCTTCCGCAAAGCGCTGCGTGCAGCGAACTTCAAATCCCTGCGCGGCGCTTTCAAGTTCAACGTCAATCAGTTCCCGTTCCAGACGGTTTATCTGCGCCAGACGGTCAAGGAAGCCGATGGCAAAGTCGGTAACAAGATCGTCTCGACGATTTGGCAGAGTCAGGGCGATGCGTATGCGGCGCAGTGCAAGATGAAGTAGCACATCGCTTCTACTTACTGCGTCTGCCGCTCAATCGAATCAGTCATCAGTCGGACAAAAGCGTGTCGAGCATCTGAGCGGAAGCCTTTGCCGCACCGAAACCGGTAGCCGCAACCAGTCTATCGAGGTCTGCTTCAAGTTGGGAGCGATTCTGCTGGCGCGCCCAGAAGGCCGGGCCGCCTTCCCAACGAGGAAACCCATAGCCTTGCACCAGTACTACGTCAATGTCGCTTGGGCGAGCCGCCACGCCTTCAGACAATAGAAGCGCGGCTTCATTGACCATCGCCAATAGCGCGCGGCGGCGGATCTCTTCCACCGTCAGAGCCTGGCGGACAATGCCTCTTTGCGCGCTCGCTTGCGCGATGATTTGGCGCACCACCTCATCCGTCGTCTTCTCTTGCTTGCCATCAACGTACTTGTAGTATCCCGCCTCGGTTTTGCGCCCCAGGCGGCCACGCTCGCACAACCGGTCCAGGATCGCGACGTAGCGCTCGCGCGGATCGCGTGTCGCGGCTTGCGCTTGACGCATACGCCAGGCGATATCCAAGCCCGATAAGTCGGCGACAGCGAACGGGCCCATCGCGAAACCCATTCCGGTGAGGACGTTGTCGACGTCTTCCGGCCAGGCGCCATCCTCCAGCATGAACTCGCATTGTTTCCGGTACTCGTTGTAAATGCGATTGCCGATGAATCCGAAGGCGTTGCCTGTGAGTACGGGCAATTTGTTCAGGCGACGCCCGAGCGCCATGCCGGTGGCCACTGTGGCTGCGCTGGTCTGTTGGCCACGCACCACCTCAAGCAACTTCATAACGTTGGCGGGGCTAAAGAAGTGCAAGCCCAAAACATCTTGCTGGCGTGTGGTGACCTGCGCGATCGCGTCGACATCCAAATAAGATGTGTTGGTAGCTAACACTGCATCAGCGCGCGCGTGTTGATTGATCTGCTTGAACACTGCGCGCTTGACATCGATGTCCTCGAACACGGCTTCGATCACCGCATCAGCATGCTTGATTACTGTCCAGTCAGTCGTCGGCGTAAGCCGTTTGGCGGCCGACGCAGCCACGTTCGCGTCGATCTTGCCGGCGGCGACGCGGCCTTGGTAGTGATCGGTTATCCGCTGCGTTCCCCGTTGCAACGAGGCGGCGTCTTGCTCCAGCAAGAGCACGTTGAGGCCGGCATCCAGGGCGCAAATCGCAATCCCTGCACCCATGGTGCCGGCGCCAATCACAGCGATCGTCTGGACTGGGCGCGGTTCGGCTTGCAAAGACGGAGGTAGCTTGGACGCTTCACGCTCGGCTTTGAACTGGTAACGCAGCGCTTTTGCCGCCGTGGTCGGTACCAAAGAGAGAAATATCTCGCGCTCCCGCCGCAAGCCCTCGTCGAGGGGCAGCGCTGCGGCGGCCAGCGCATCGAGCAGCGCTGCGTAAGCTGGCTGAAGCTTCTGGCGCACGGTGAGCTTGGTGCGCTCCGCATCCACTAGTTCTCGAACTGAATCGCCATCGAGCTGACGGTCGCGAGCAAGCGGAAGAGAGTTAGCCTCCGCCAACTCTCTTGCCTTGACTATCGCGGCGTCGACGACATCACCTTCCACAACGCTGTCGAGCAGACCAGAGCCGGCCAACTGTCGCGCGCTCTGCGCCTGCCCGCTTTGGATCATTGCGAGCGCGACGGGAAGTCCTGTTAACCGCGGCAGACGCTGAGTGCCACCCGCACCCGGAATAAGACCAAGAAGAATTTCCGGCAATCCCAGTTTGGCGCTGGCCAGCGCGACGCGCGCATGGCACGCCAAAGCGAGCTCCAGCCCTCCGCCGAGCGCCACGCCGCCGATCGCGGCGACTACCGGCTTGCGGCTGCCTTCTATGCGCTTGAGTAGCGTTGGCACAACCGGTTCGGCTAGTTGATTGGGCGTGCCGAACTCTGTCACCTCAGCGCCGGCGCAAAACGCGCGTTCGTTGCCGGTCAGAACAATGCCGCGCACCGATGAGTCGGCCTCCGCCGCGTCGATAGCGTCCAGCAAGCGGCGGCGCAACGCGTGCCTGAGCGTGTTGACGGGTGGGTTGTCCAGCACGATGACTGCGATGTCACGTTGAGTGGTAAACATGGAAATATCTCAAGAAGGAAGCAAGCAGCAATGCGACTTCAGCTATTCGCGCATGAGGTGCTTGCCGATAATCAGTTGCTGAATTTGCGTCGTGCCTTCGTAAAGGCGCAGCAGGCGCACGTCGCGATAGAAACGCTCAACTTTATATTCGCGGATATAACCGGCGCCACCGTGAATTTGCACGCCGCGATCCGCCACACGCCCCACCATCTCTGTCGTAAACATCTTGGTGCACGAGGCTTGCATCGTCACCTCCGCATCGAAGACACCCAAGGGCTTGGCGTCGTAGCGTTGCGCCGACGCTTGCACCAACGACCAACCGGCAAGTAACTCTGCCTGACTGTCGGCGAGCATGGCCTGCACTAACTGAAAATCGCCGATACGTTGACCGAATTGTTTTCGTTGCTTGGCGTACTCGACGCTTTCTTGCAGGATGCGGTTCGCCATGCCGCAGGCCAGGGCGGAAAGGTGTAGCCGCCCGCGGTCGAGGACTTTCATGGCGGTCTTAAAGCCTTTGCCGGCTTCACCGCCGATGATGTTCTGCGCGGGCACGCGTACGCCGTCAAGATTCACATCGCAAGTCTTGGTGCCGCGTTGCCCCATCTTGTGATCGGGTTTGCCCAAGCTTAGTCCGGGCGAATCGGCCGGCACGATAAAAGCCGAGATACCGCCTGCGCCCGGCCCGTCAGTGCGGGCCAGCAATGTGAAAGCACCTGCGCGTGAGGCATTGGTGATGTAACGTTTGCTGCCATTGAGTACATAATCCGGACCATCTTTGAGGCCGCGTGTTTTGATCGATGCGGCGTCTGAACCAGCATCGGGTTCGGTCAGCGCGAATGACATGATCAACTCGCCGCTGGCGATGCGCGGCAGATAGTGCGTTTTTTGCTCCGCTGTCCCGTCGATCAAAATGCCTTGCGAGCCGATGCCGACGTTGGTGCCGACCACGGAGCGAAACGCGAGCGCAGTATGCCCCAATTCGTAGACCACTTGACACTCTTGCACCATCGAAAGGCCAATGCCGCCATACTCCTCGGGTATCGACAGACCGAACAACCCAAGCTGCTTCATATCGTCGATGATGTCGGCAGGAACATCATCTTGTTCTTCGACAGCGTTCTCTGAAGGAATCAAGCGCTCTCGCACGAAGCGGCGCACCGTGTCGAGCAGAAGCTGGAAGACGTCGGCGTCAGCAGTCATGATTTTTCATGTCCGGAAGATAATCAAAGATTCTTGTGAGCTAAGCATCTGAAAGAGAAGAAACCATATCCTCTGTGCAGCAACTGTCAACTCACTGTAGGAACTCCAGCACGGCACGATTGAATTCATGCGGCCGTTCAACATTTGAAAGATGTGAAGCGTCGAGCTCGGCGTAACGCGCACCCGGGATAGTTTCTGCGATTGAGCGTCCTTCCTCAGCCGGCGTAGCGCCGTCGTGCACACCAGCGATAACCAATGTCGGAGCGGTGATGCGAGCGATATCACTGCGCTGATCCATGTCGCGAATCGCTGCACAACCGCCTGCAAAACCTTCCGCCGGCGCATCGAGCAGCATCTGTTGCGTACGCGCGAGCGTATCTGGTTTGCGCAGGCGAAAGGCCTCCGTAAACGCCCGCTCCGCCATGATGCTCGCCACCGCAGCCATGCCTTCCGCGCGCACTTTCTGTATTCGCGCGTTCCACATTTCTGCGCTGCCGACTTTCGCGGCGGTATTGGCCAGCACCAGGCGATCGAGACGTTGTGGCGCGTTCACAGCTAGCCACATGCCGATCATGCCGCCCATTGATAAACCGCAGAAGTGAAAGCGCCCGACATTAAGAACGTCAGCCAGGTTCAAAACGTCGAGACCGAGATCTCGAATACTGTAGGGACCTGCTGGTACGCTGGATTGACCATGTCCGCGTGCGTCGTAGCGAAGTAAGCGGAATCGCTCGGACAACGGCAGCACTTGCGGCGCCCACATCGATAAATCGGCACCCAGCCCATGGGCGAGGACCAATACCGGCGCGGCATCAGGGCCGTCGAATTGGTAGTTCAGGCGCGCACCAGCGAGCGTAACCGATGGCACAAACCCTCCTATTGGCGAATTTTGCGCAGAAGCTTACGGCTTGCAATTCCATGCGTCCAACGATAAATTGGCAAAGCATTGATTGATAGAATCGATTGATCGTGGCCGCGAGCAGGGAGCATTTGACATGGAGCTACGCCAACTACGCTATTTTGTCGCAATCGCCGACGCCGGCACCATGGCACGGGCGGCTGGTGAGGTCTTCGTTACGCAATCGACCTTGTCGCATCAGTTGGCGCAGCTCGAACGAGACGTCGGCGACGCGCTATTCGAGCGCGTCGGCCGCAATCTGCGCCTCTCGGACGCGGGACGCCAACTGCTCGGCTACGCGCGCAGCGTGCTTGCGTTGGTCGACGAAGGTGCGCAAGCGGTCCGTCAGGTGCGTGCGGTAGCCACAGGCTCGTTGAAAGTGGGTGTCATTCACTCGATGGTCACCAGCATTATTCCTCTCGTTGCCGCAGGATTTTTGCGCCAGCATCCCGCCGTCAAGCTGCAAATGCCGGAGCTCTCGGCGGTCGAGATCGAGGCACAAGTCGCGGCCGGTGCGCTCGATTTAGGCGTAGGATTCTTTCCGCCTACGAACGACGCCGTGACAGGCGAGCATCTGTTCGACGATACCTTGGCGCTTGCACTTCCCACAAAACACGAACTCGCTGGCGCCAGGCGGCTGCGCTTCGCTCAGTTGGCGGACGTCCCTCTGGCGATGTTGAGCCAGAAGTTTCAAACACGGCGCTTGGTCGACTCGTATTTTCAGCAGGCGGGCGTCAGTCCGAAGATCATGATCGAAATGGATTCGGTCGATGCGTTGCATCGCATTGTCGAGCAGGGGGTAGCGGCGGCCTTCCTACCCGCGCGTACCACCCGTCCGCTCGCCCGCGTACGCATGGTGCAGGTAACGGATCCGAGGCCGGTGCGTGCGGCCGGACTCGTTTGGCGGCGCAACGGCTACCGTAGCGCAGCGGCGCGAGTGTTCGTGGAGGAGCTGAACAAAGTACTGCGCCAGGTCGATTGACTAGCACCACTGAGTTACTAACTTTGGCACGCGGGACTAGAAGCACTTCCTCCCCCTTCTAGGGGGAGGATTGAGGTGGGGGTTGGGTGCTTGCCGCGGTCACAGGTAGCTAGCACCGAACCCCCATCCCAACCTTCCCCCTACCAGGGGGAAGGAATTCCCATTTCATGACATAGTAGCGCTAAGCGCCTACCTTCTGCGGGTCGTAGAGCTTTTCCTTGATGAATAAGAGCGGTACGAGTCCAGCCAAGAAATAGGCAGCGCCCATGACCAGAAACCCGAGCCCGATCGAGCCTTCGGTGGCCAAGTAACCGATCGTCGCGGGCGCGATCGCTGCGCCCATGCGACCCAGGTTGTAGGCGGAGCCCACGGCCGAGCCGCGGATCTTGGTTTCAAAGCTTTCGGTCATGTAAGTCGCGTTCACCCCATACGGCACGCCGTACAGGAAACCGAAGATAGTCATCAAGTAAACGATGTTGTCCGGCGAGTTGAAGTACACAATGACCGGCAAGAACACCGCCGCACCGAACGCGCCAAGCGCGAATATCGCGCGACGGCCGAACCGATCGGCCAACCAGCCGGCGATGATCTTGCCCAGAATCATGGCGACGTAAGTCCCGACCATGTAAGTCGTCATGGACTTGAACTGCATGCCCAGTTCTTTTTCCAGATACGTGGGCATCCAGTTGTTGACGCCGTAGTAACCAAATTGAAGAAACGTCGCAGTCAACAACCAGAGGATGAACATGCGGCGGTGGCTAGGATTGCCGAAGATGAGCTTAAACGCACTTTCGCCTTTGACATCCGCATCGACACCGGCAGCTTTGTCGGCGGCGCGCTTAGCGCGAGCGGCGATCCAGCTTGGCGGTTCGGGCACCATGCGCTGCATGAGCACAGCAAGAAACACGGGGATGATGGCGATGTAGAACAACCAGCGCCAGCCATAGGCCGGCAGAATCCAAGCGGCCAGAAGCGTTGCGACGACGTAACCAACCGACCAGCCCGCCTGCAGCGTGCCCAGTATGGTGGTGCGGCGCTGCGTGGGAACGTACTCGGCCATCAACGTGTTACAGACGACGTATTCGGCACCCAACCCCAGTGCCGACACGAAGCGCACTGAGGCAAATTCCCAGAAGCTGTTGGTCATACCCAACACGGCCGTGCCCACCGAAAATAGGACGAAGGTCCACACGACCGTCTTCACCCGCCCGAAACGATCCGCCGCCCAACCGCCGATGATGCCGCCGATGGCCATGCCCGCCATTGTCACGCTGCCCAGCATGCCGGCCTCGACGGTGGTTAAGCCGAAATCTTTCTTGATGCTCGACAGGCTGTACGACAGAAACATCATGTCAGCGCCGTCGATCATCAGCCCCAAAAAGCCAAAGATGAAAACAGTGATCCACACCTTATTGTCGGCACGAGCCAGTGCTGCAGTTGCGGTAAGTTCCATGATTCTTCTTTAGTAGTTGGTCTCGACTTCGAAGCCGGGGTTAGTCAGTCTTGACGCTTTTGAGGTACGGTACGCTTGAATCGCTTCCACTTCTACGCCGGTTGCACAACCCCAGCGCTCTGCAGTTTCGCGATACGCGACTCGTCATAGCCGCACACCTCAGCCAACACGGAACGCGTGTCCGCTCCCAGCGCCGGGGGATAAGACAATGCCTTGCTGCCATCGAACTTGACCGGATTGCCGACGAACTTCAACGCGCTGCCGGTGCCAGGATGCGTCAGTTGCTCGACCATGCCGCGCAGACCAGCGAGTGGCTGCGCCAACGCCTCGGCGACGTCGTTCACAGGGCCGAC
>CAZAWU010000174.1:7874-8483 GCA_964488915.1 uncultured Burkholderiales bacterium | reverse complement strand
CCGCAAATCAAAGTGGCTGCCGTCAAGGCGCGCGGCGCTAACGTCGTGCTAATCGGCGACTCGTTCGACGAAGCTTATGCGCACGCGCAAGCATTGCAGCGCAAGCAGAAATCCGTGTTCGTGCATCCCTACGACGACCCCGACGTCATCGCCGGCCAAGGCACCATCGGCATGGAGCTACTGCGGCAGCGACGCGGCGCGCTGCACGCGGTGTTCATCGCGATCGGCGGCGGGGGATTGATCGCAGGGATCGGCACGTACCTCAAGCGCCTGCGTCCCGAGATCAAAGTAATCGGCGTCGAGCCGCATGATGCAGCTTCGATGCAGCGCTCGTTGGCAGCCGGGCGCCGCATTTCGCTTGCGCACGTTGGCCTATTTGCCGATGGCGTCGCAGTACGGCGAGCGGGGGCAGAAACATTTCGGCTGTGCCGCGAATGCGTAGACGAAATCATTCTCGTGGACACCGACGAGATCTGTGCGGCGGTGAAGGATGTGTTCGATGATTGTCGCTCCATTTTGGAACCGGCTGGTGCGCTGGCGGTAGCAGGCTTGAAGAAGTATGCAGGGCGCGCAGAAGTCCGAGGACAAACGCTGGCGGCAGTACCCTGC
>CAZAWU010000174.1:0-7864 GCA_964488915.1 uncultured Burkholderiales bacterium | reverse complement strand
GGGCGAACATGAACTTCGACCGCTTGCGTTTCATCGCCGAGCGCGCAGAACTGGGCGAGCAGCGCGAAGGCATTCTCGCGGTTACGATACCCGAGCACCCCGGCAGCTTTCGCGCCTTCTGCCGTTTGGTAGGCAAGCGTAGCATCACGGAGTTCAACTATCGCTACGCGGGTGGTAGCGATGCGCATGTGTTCGTGGGCGTAGAAGTGCATGCCCGCCAAGACATCGCCGAGCTGATGACGAAGCTACGCGGCGCCGGCCTCGCGACGCTTGACCTAAGCGGTGACGAAGTGGCCAAGCTCCACGTGCGCCATTTGGTCGGCGGGCGCGCGCCGCAAGCTAAGCACGAGATGCTTTACCGCTTCGAGTTTCCGGAGCGCCCCGGCGCACTGATGAAATTCCTCGATCACATGGGCACGAGTTGGAACATAACTCTTTTTCACTACCGCAATCACGGCGCTGACTACGGCCGCGTATTGATCGGACTACAGGTGCCACCAAATGAGAAAGCGGCGTTTCGCCGCTTTCTCAAACAACTTGGCTATCCGTACCGGGACGAAACCGCCAACCCGGCCTATCGCCTATTCTTGGGGTAGGTCTGCCCCGTTCACGGGGCAGATCTCAATGCTCGGTAGGAAGTGTCTGTTGATCGTTCGCGTCGCCGCGGCGATTCGCGCGGCGGCGGTCGATGGTGCTGCGGCGATCGACATTCGGATCGCGGTCGCGCACCCACACTGTCTTGACGTTGGTGAATTCGCGAATGCCGTGATAGGAAAGTTCGCGTCCCATCCCGGACGCTTTGGTGCCGCCGAACGGGAGGCGGGGATCTGACTTGACAATCCCGTTCACGAAACAAGTACCGGCCACCAATTCCCGCGCGATTGTTTCTGCATGATTGAAGTCCTCGCTCCAAATGCTGGCACCGAGCGCAAAGCGCGAGTCGTTCGCGATGCGAATGGCGTCCGCATCATTCTTGGCGCGGATGATGACGGCGACCGGCCCATACAGCTCTTCGTGGTATGCCCGCGTGCGCGGCGTCACATCGTCAAGAATCGACGCGGGATAGAAAGCGCCACTTTCGGAAGTGGGTAGTTGGCAACCCAGCTCGGCGATGGCGCCGGCCGCGAGCGAATCCGTCACCTGCCGGTGCAACTCGTCGCGCGCCTCCACGCTCGACATCGGCCCGAGATCGGTATCGGGATCCATGGGATCGCCTGTCTTCATCGTTGCGACTTCTGCTTTGAAGCGCTCGAGGAACTCGTCCGCGATCTCCGGCACGAGGATCAGCCGCTTCGCCGCGATAGCCGATTGCCCACAATTCAAAAAGCGCGACGCTACGGCTTGCTTAACGCACTCGTTCAGATTCGCATCGCGCAGCACAATGAACGCGTCCGATCCGCCCAACTGCAACACACACTTCTTCAGGTTTTGTCCGGCAACGGCTGCAATGCGGCGGCCCGTCGCCTCGGACCCCGTAACGCTGACCCCCTGTACCCATGGACTAGCAACCGCTTCCGCGACGGTCTCGTTGTCGATAAACACAGTGCTGAACACGCCATGCGGGAATCCGACTTCGCGCAACAACCCCTCGATCGCCAATGCGCAAGCAGGTGTGCGCGGTGCGGGCTTCAAACAGACGGTATTGCCCGCCATCAGAACCGGCGCGGTGAAACGGAACACGTGCCAGAACGGGAAATCCAGCGCCATGACGCCGAGCACCGTGCCCATCGGCTGATAGGCCACGTAGCTCTTCCCGGCGTCGGTATTAATGATTTCGTCGTCGAGAAAAAACTGACCGTGGACGGCGTAGTAGTCGCAAACCAACGCACACTTGTCGATCTCCGCGAGCGACTCGCGCAACACCTTGCCGGTCTCGCGCGTTATCAGCGCAGCATATTGGTCGCGCCGCTCGCGTAGACGATCAGCCGTGCGCGTGAGCAAAACCGCGCGTGCTTCAAACTCGCTGCGCCGCCACTCGACTTGGACATCGCGGGCGCCCTCGAGAGCGGCCTGTAACTGATTGCGATCCCATGCCGGGTAGGACTGAACGACCTGACTGGTAACAGGATTGACACTGACGTAGTTCATGATTGGACACTCGCCTCCGAGCTTCTTGTAGTTAGCTTGCTTGTTGTTTTCTCGTCTCCGGCCGGCTCGACGCCTATTGGCAACGTTGCCTCTACGCCATCCCTAGGTGCCGAGCCGCAGGGCCGGAGCTCCGTTAGGCGTTCGAACTTCGGGATGATCAAGCGAACAGAGACTTAGAGCGGTTACTCTGCTTCTATAGATCAATGCGACTTTAGATGCAAGAAAAGCGCAACAAACTATTTTTGGCAACGTAGACGAGAGAAAATTTCCCACGAGCACGACCAACACCACCAGGCGCACCGCGAGGCATCTCGGAACTGGTTCTCGAGAAACGCGAGGGATTAGGATCAGAAGATAGGTGCCGTTAAGCCGCAAGTGTGTTGCTTGGACCCGTGGCAGAGAAAATGCTGCGGGATTGGTGCTGATGAGTGGAATCGAACCACCGACCTACTGATTACGAATCAGTTGCTCTACCAACTGAGCTACATCAGCACAGGGAACCGCGATTATAGGGGCTGGCAGCCTGAGCCAGCAATTTAGGCGTTGCGGATGCGTACGACGATATCGACGCCGGCGGCGACGGTGCCGGGAGGCAGTGTCGGCAGGCCGGCGACTTCGATGGCGGCGCCGTCGATATCGATCAAGCTGCCGGACTCGACGTGATAGAAGTGATGGTGCGGCGTGGTGTTGGGGTCGTAGAAGACGCGCGTCGGGTCGACGATCACCTCCCGCACCAGCTTCTTGTCGACGAACAGGCGCAGCGTGTTGTACACGGTGGCTTTTGAGACCTCGGCGTGCTGTTCGTTGACCAGCGCGAGTATTTGGTCGGCGGAGAAGTGTTGGCAGCGCGAAAACAGCGCATGTGCGATCGCCGTGCGCTGATAGGTCGGCACGATGTCGTGCCGGCGCAGCAACTCGGCGATGTCGTTACGGCTCAATTCTTGTATCCGCACAGCGTGCTTCCGTTGAGTCTATCAGCCCTTTTCAAGGCCTGGCACTGCGGCGCTTGTCATCCCACATGCCTTGTTTGCAATCTGGCGCGCCCGGCGGGAGTCGAACCCACGACCTTTGGCTTCGGAAACCAACACTCTATCCAGCTGAGCTACGGGCGCCTGGACACGCAGAATAGCGAAATCCTCCCGTCGCGTCTATTTTACCCGGCTCGTGCGGCCTCTGGCCGAGGCGCTGCGGGCGCGCTTATAATTGCGCCACTTTTTAAGAACACCTCGGGAGGATGCGCGCAATGGCTTCGGGCGGAGAGCAGCACTATTACAGCAAGTCTGACGTTTCCAAATCGATTCGCTGGGTGGTGGGCCTGGTCGTTGGCACCATCGCGCTCGTGCTCGGCATCATCCTCATCGCCAGCGCCATCTCGCATTCGCGCGGAGACAGCACGCAAAACGCAGCGGCGCTAACCGATGCCGCAGTGGCCGCGCGCATCAAGGCGATCGGTGAAGTGAAGGTCGACGCCAACCAACCAGCCGGCGAAACAGCGGCGCCCGCCCCGGCTGCCCCTGCCGCCGATGCTGCGGCCCCCGCACCCGCCGCCGATGCCACGCAAGTGGCCGCAGCTGCGCCTGCCGCCTCCGAACCCGCTGCGGCGCCGGCCGCCGCTGACGGCAAAGCCACCTACGATCAGGCTTGCGCCGTGTGCCATGGTGCCGGTGTCGCCGGCGCGCCCAAGTTCGGCGATAAAGCCGCGTGGGATGCGCGCGTCGCGACCGGCAAAGACGCGCTCTACAATAGCGCGCTCAAAGGCAAGAATGCCATGCCCGCCAAAGGCGGGCGCGCCGATATTGGTGACGACGCTGTCAAAGCGGCAGTGGACTACATGGTGAGCCAAGTCCAGTAGCGGAAAACCAGCCCTTCACCGGAAAAGGGGCGAGTGATCGCCCTTTTTTGTTTGCCGGTAGACTCCTGCACGATGGCCACCTACGCGATTGGCGATGTCCAGGGCTGCTTCGAAGCGCTGCAGCGTTTGCTCGCCTTGATCCATTTTGATCGCGCACGCGACAAACTTTGGTTCGTCGGCGATCTCGTCAACCGCGGGCCGGATTCGCTCGCCGTGCTGCGGTTCGTGCGCGATCTCGGCGAAAGTGCCTTGACCGTCCTCGGCAATCACGACCTGCACCTGTTGGCCGTAGCGGCGGGCGCACAAAAATCGCGACGCGGCGACACGCTCGAGGGCGTCCTGCGAGCCGCGGACCATGCCTCACTAGTCGACTGGCTGCGTGCGCGCCCACTCATGCATGTCCAGGATGGCTACGCCCTCGTCCACGCTGGACTATTGCCGGATTGGACAATAGAGCAGGCAGTACAGCTGGGTGAATCAGTATCAGACTCATTAAGAACGGAGAACTATATAGAGTTTCTTCGTGCCATGTATGGCAACGAGCCCGGCCAATGGTCGGATAGCCTGCAGGGCTGGGATCGGCTGCGCGTGGTCATCAACGCCATGACGCGCATGCGCATCTGCACCCCGGGCGGGCAGATGCAGTTCGCGCACAAGGGCACGCTTGCCGATATCCCCGCTGGCTTCATGCCCTGGTACGAAGCGTCCCAAAGGCGCGGGAGTGAGCGCACCGTCCTGTTCGGCCATTGGTCCGCGCTCGGCTTTGCCCGCTTGCCTGGGGTAGTGGCCTTGGACAGCGGCTGCGTGTGGGGTGGGTTGCTGACGGCTATGCGGCTGGAGGATCGGGTGGTGTTCCAGGTGGGTTGTCCAGTACAGGCACCCCGAGACGAGTAGCGATGACGTTCTGAGCAGCACCGGCCAGCTCTCGTCGTGAGCGCCCACTTACAGGGAGATCCGCCCCGAAATTTAGCTCGACTGTGAGTCGAGGTTGGCTCAGAATATTGCGGATGCACTCGGCCAAGGTGATTTCCTCGGCGTAGGCGGCGGCGCGAGTCGGCTCGCCCGCGGCGTCCAGGTAGCGCAGCGCCACAGGCACGGCTACGCCCTCGGCCGGTGCGGCCTGAAACAGCGCTGCGTGAAAGCTGCGCAAATAGTGCCCTGGCGACGAGGTGCCTTCCGGAAAAATGCCGACGCTCAAGCCATCGCGCATGCGCGCGCGCATGGCGTGAATCACATGCACCGCATGGCGCGCGCGGTCGCGCTCGATGAACAGCGTGCCCGTCTGCGCGCACAGCCACCCGAGCACCGGCCAGGAATGGATGTCGTGCTTGGCGACGAAGCGCACCGGTTTCACGGCGTGCACCGCAAAGATGTCCAGCCATGAAACGTGATTCGCCACCAGCAAGACGCCCGGCCCATCCATAGCCGGTGGCGTGCCATTCACGCGCGGCGTCACGCGCAGCGCCCGCAGCACGCCGCGCGCCCACCAGCGCAAGATGTGGTCTTGCCGGGCGGCCGAGACGCGGGGAAAAATGAGCCATGCAACCACCAGCCCCAGCGCCACATGCAGCGCGAGGCGCGTCAGGCGGAAAGCGCGGGTGGGCCAGCGGGTAAGTTTCATGGCGGGCAATGATAACCGCAGGCGTAGGACGGAAACGCGTAACGCCCTCCGCCGGCGGCTGCGGTTGAACCCCTCCTGTGAAGCGCCCTCGGCGGAGGGCGGCACAAATGCGAAGGCGGCTTGCGCGCCTGCGCGTACCTTTTCCGGCCTACAACGGCGTCAGCTAGGGCATCGCCCGACCGAACGCAGCGCGAAACCGCTCACCAATCTCCCCACGCGACGGCGCATGATTCTGCCCGCCGCGCTGCGCGATCTTGATCGCACCCATGAGCGAGGCAAGCCGGCCGGTCGTCTCCCAATCCCAGCCTTGCTGAATCCCGTGGATGAGTCCAGCGCGATAGGCGTCGCCGCAGCCGGTCGGATCGACGATGGCATCGGTCTTGGCGCTGGGAATCTTGATTTGCTTGCCGCCGGCGTAGATCGTTGAGCCTTCCGCGCCCTGCGTGACGATGAGCGCTTTGACCTTGCGCGCGATGGTTTCAACGCTGTGGCCGGTTTTTTCTTGCATCAGTTGCGCTTCGTAATCGTTCATCGTGATGTAGTCCGCAAGCGAAACGAAGTGCTGCAATTCTTCTTTGGTGAACATCGGCATACCCTGGCCGGGATCGAAGATGAAGGGGATGCCAGCTTCGTGGAACTCGCGCGCGTGCTGCAACATGCCTTCGCGCCCGTCGGGGGCAAGGATGCCGAGGGTCACTTCGTTCGCATCGCTGACGTGATTCAAGTGCGAATGATTCATCGCGCCGGGGTGGAAGGCGATGATCTGATTGTCATCGAGATCTGTGGTGATGAACGCCTGCGCGGTAAATGTCCCCGGCACCACGCGGATGTGCCGGTCGGAAATCCCCAGGCCCGGCAATCGCGCCTGGTAGGGGCCAAAGTCCTCGCCGGCGGTAGCCATGATGAGCGGTGCGGCGTCGAGCAGCTTCAAGTTGTAGGCAATGTTGCCGGCGCAGCCGCCGAACTCGCGGCGCATTTCCGGCGCCAGAAAGCACACGTTCAAGATGTGAATTTTGTCCGGCAGGATGTGATGCTTGAAGCGATCTTGGAACACCATGATGGTGTCGTAGGCAATCGAGCCGCAGATGAGGGCGTGCATGTCTTGATTCCTGTTTTTCTCTTACTCTACCTTGTATAATCAATAATCCGAATTATGGCTACCAATCCGATTTACAACCATTATCTGCTCACAGTATGGCCAAAAGCCACACCACAGCGAGATTCACCAGACTAAGTAGCACCGCCGCGCTGCCGATATCTTTCGCGCGCTTGGCGAGCGCATGATTTTCCAGCGAGATCCGATCGACTGCCGCCTCCACCGCCGAGTTGAGCAACTCCACGATCAACACCAATAGAACGCTGCCGATCATGAGCGCGCGGTGCGTGTTTTCCACGCGCATGAAAAGCGCCAGCGGGATCAGCACGCATGCCAGCAGCACTTCCTGCCGAAACGCATCCTCGTGCTTGAATGCGGCGCGCAGACCGGCCATCGAATAGCCCAGCGCGTTCCACAGCCGCACCAGCCCGGTCTTGCCCTTGTGCGGGCTTTCCTGCGTTTCCACCCGCCCGCTTACTGAGCTTCGCGACGCTGCCCTACTCGCGCCGCCATCCCGGCGCACGCCAGGATCCAGAAGTTTCTTGGCGTCGGACAAGATTCGCGGCTGGCACCACAATGACGGCGAAGCAACCAGTTTTCGTTGGTCATTTGCGCAAACGAACAATAGGAGGCCGTGTCAACGCGCCAGCGCGGCTAACGCCGCGTCGTAATTCGGCTCGTTGGCGATCTCTGCGACGAGCTCCGAGTGCGTCACTTGGTTGTTTTCATCGACCACGACCACGCCGCGCGCCGTCAAACCCTTCAGCACCCCGCCCGCGATATCGACGCCGTACTTGCCGTGAAAATCTTTATTGCGGAAAGTGGATAGGGTCTGTACGTTGGCGAGACCCTCCGCACCGCAGAAGCGCGACATCGCAAACGGTAGATCCGCCGCGATCACCAGCACGACCGTGTTGTTCATCGCGCTCGCCTTTTCATTGAACACGCGCGTCGACTTCGCACAAGTCGGCGTGTCCAAGCTCGGCACGATGCTCAACACTTTACGTTTGCCGGCGAAATCCTTCAAACTAACATCCGCGAGATCTTTGTTGGTCAGTGTGAAATCCGGCGCGGCATCGCCCTTTTGCGGGAAGCGTCCCGCCACTTCGACTGGATTGCCCTTAAGCGTGACTGTAGCCATGCAGTTTCACCTCGATGCGCTCGAAAGAGCGATGAAATTTGCGGATGGGCAGTATAACCGAACGCC
>CAZAWU010000173.1:2805-8490 GCA_964488915.1 uncultured Burkholderiales bacterium | reverse complement strand
TGCTGCATGGCTGGATGGACCTGTCGGCGTCGTTTCAATTCGTGGTCGATGCGTTCGAGCGCGATTGGTATGTGATCGCGCCGGATTTCCGCGGTTTCGGATTAACCGAATGGCCGCAGGACGGCTATTGGTTCGCCGACTATCTCGGCGATCTCGATGCCATGCTTGAGCACTACTCGCCACAAGCGCCGGCAACGCTGGTCGGCCACAGCATGGGCGGCAACATCGCGAGTTTGTACGCCGGCGTGCGTCCCGAGCGCGTGCGCGCGCTGGTCAATTTGGAGGGCTTCGGTTTGCCGCAGAGTGATCCGGCGAAGACGCCGCAGCGCTACGCCGATTGGCTGCAAGAGTTGCGTAGCGAGGTCGGTTTTCGTCCCTACGCGAGCGTGGCGGAATACGCGCAGCGTCTGCGCACCGACAATCCGCGCTTGCACGAGGCGCGCGCGCCGTTTCTCGCCGAGCACGCGACGCGCACCGACGCCGACGGCATGGTGCGCTTGCGCGGCGATCCGCGCCACAAGCGCAAGCACGCGGTGCCTTATCGGCTCGACGAAGCGATGGCGTGCTGGCGGCGCGTCACGGCGCCGGTACTATGGGTCGGTGCGGCCGATTCATGGATCATGAAGAACCACATGAAAAACCCCGTCGACTATGAAGCGCGCAAAGCCTGCTTCGCTAAATTGGAGGAGCACGTCATCCAGGACTGCGGCCACATGATGCACATAGAGCGGCCGGAGCAGGTTGCGCGTTTGATCGAGGCGTTCTTGTTGAAATATTTTTGATACTTGAAACCTTATACTCTGGCCGGGATAATGTTTTAGATGGCTTTCATAGTCATCATCAAGACTATTCACTTGGCAGTACCATAAAACACTCGGCTTGAACCAATCTCAACACGAGAACTCCAACTTCGTGTTAGTGTTGTTGCGACCATGAATGCGTTGCGCCGCTGTTTGATTCTTTTGTTCGCGTTGTGGCTGCCGCTCGCCAACGCGTGGGCGGTGCGCATGCCGTGCGCACACGCAGACAATGCAGCGACCGCGCAGAACGCGCACGCTCAGTCGGCGGATATGCCTTGCCATGAACACGCTACTGCCGACTCAGCTCCGCAAGGCAGCGCTTGCGACGCCTGCACCCACTGCCATCTCAGCACGGCACCGGCGCTGCCGAGCACGGCCGCACCAATACCGGCGCAACTGCTCCCGACCGAATACGCCCGCGCCGCATTTACTCCCACGCTATTCATTCCCCGTTTGCCGCTGCCGCCGCCGGTAGCGTAGTTCTTCCCATCGTCTCGATGCGCGCAGCGACGCGAATGCCGCCGCGCGCGGTTTTTCAATCGTTGTTCGGGAGGGACTCCTCATGTGCTTTACTACTTGGCGCTGGACCGTCGCCGCGCTGCCGGCGCTCTTAAGCGCGTGCAGCCTGCCGCCGGTCAAGCTTGATTTGCCGCAAGAGCATCCGGCGCAGCCGCGCGCGCAAGCCTCGCCGTGGCCGCAACTGGCGCAGCCGCTCTCCGCCGACGAAGCCGTGCGCTTGGCGCTCGCGCATTCGCCCGCGCTGCAAGCCGATTTCGCGCAACTCGGTATCGCGCGCGCCGAAGTCACCGCCGCCGCCACGCTCGCCAATCCGGTGCTCAGCCTGGAGCGGCGCAGTTCCAACGTCGGCGTCGAACGCGGTGCGGGCATCATGCTGGATCTGCTTGGCGCCGTCACGCTGCCCGCGCGCAAAGAGTTGGCGCAGCGCAACCTTGCTCGCGCCGAAGCCGAAGCCGCCCAGCGCGTGCTGGCGCATGCCGCGGCCGTGCGTACCCGCTACTACAGTTTGCAGGGCGAAGCGCAGCGCTTGGAACTGTTGGCCACCGCAGCCAATGCCGCCGCAGCGGCCGCCGAGCTCGCGCAGCGCCAACACAGCGCCGGCAATATCAGCCGCCTGCAACTCGCGCAACACCAAGCCTTCAACGCGGAAACGCAGTTCGAACTTGCGCGTGCGCAGTCTCAATACAACGCCGAGCGAGAAAAGCTGAACAGCTTGCTCGGCGCATGGGGCGCGAACGCGCAATGGTCACTACCGCAACGCTTACCCGCTCTGCCCTCGGTCCCACCCGGCTTCGCTGACGCCGAGATCACCGCGCTGACGCAGCGCCTGGAACTCGTCTCTGCTAAGCAGGCGCTGGAATCGACGCAAGCAGCGCTGGCTTTCACACGCAACAACCGCCTGCTGAGCAGCCTCGGCATCGGCTTCTCACGCAGCAAAGACACCGACGACGAAGTGCTCAAGGGGCCGAGCTTGGAGATCGGCCTGCCGCTGTTCGACCGCGCGCAGGGGCAAATCGAGCATTTGCAGGCTAACGCCGACGAACAGGAACTACGCTTGCAACAACTAGCCATCGACATTCGCGCCGAGGTGCGCGCCGCACGCGAGCGCGTAACGGCTGCCTATACACAGGCAAAGCAGCACGAACATGCACTGCTGCCGCTGCACGAATCGATCGTGACAGAAACGCAGTTGCGCTACAACGGCATGCTGGTCGACGTCTACGAATTGCTCAACGCCAAGCGCGCGCAGTTGGCCGTGGCGCGCAGCTACGTGGAAAGCCTGCGCGAGTACTGGCTCGCGCTAGTCGAGCTGGAACACGCGATCGGCGCACGGCTGGATGAGCCGATGCATGCCGGCGATACGCCGGTGCAGCAACCGGCTTCGGCGCCGGCCGAGGCGAAACCGCCCGCGCAGACGCATGAGCATCATCACTAGACTGTCCCAGCACCAGTGCTACAGCAAATGGCTTCTCCAGCCCCGTTCGCCCTAAGCTTGTCGAAGGGCGCAACACTCAATTTACAGCGAAGCGTAGTTCGACCAGCTTTTCAGGAACGCATCGTAAACAACATCGATAAGGACGACTATGACCACTAGACGCCAAGTCTTACGCAACAGCGCCGCCCTACTCGCCGGCGCCGCCGCGCTCTCCGGCCGCAGCGCCGTGAGCGCGCAAAACGAGTCAAGCAACGCCAGCAGCGCAGCCGGCGCGGCAACCACAAGCTTCACTCCCGTCACCACCCCCAACGGCAGCACCCTGCCTTGGCGCATGATCGACGGCTGGAAAACGTTTCATCTGATCGCCGAGCCGGTCAAGCGTGAATTCGCCCCCGGCATGACGGTGAACTGCTGGGGCTACAACGGCCAAACGCCCGGGCCAACGCTCGAAGCAGTCGAGGGCGACAAGGTGCGCATCTACGTCACCAACAAATTGCCGGAGGCGACTTCCGTCCACTGGCACGGCATCTTGCTGCCGAACGGCATGGACGGCGTGAAGGGCTTGACGCAACCGGCGATTGAACCAGGCAAGACTTTTGTCTACGAGTTCACGCTCAAGCAAAACGGCACGTTCATGTACCACCCGCACGCCGACGAAATGACGCAAATGGCGTACGGCATGCAAGGCATGATCGTGATCCATCCGCGCGCGCCCTCGCCGCTGGTCGCGCCGGTCGAGCGTGACTACTGCATCATGCTCAACGCTTGGCACATCGAACCGGGCGCGTACACGCCCGATCCCTCGGTGATGACGGACTTCAACCTGTGGTCGATGAACAGCCGCGTGTTCCCCGGCATCGCACCGATGGTGGCGAGGACCGGCGAGCGTGTGCGCCTGCGCGTGGCCAACGTCAGCATGCACGAGCATCCGATGCATATCCACGGCGTGGTGATGACGGTAACCGGCACTGACGGTGGCTGGCTGGCGCCTTCGGCGCGCTGGCCTGAAACGACGGTGCTGGTGCCGGTGGGAGCGGTACGTATGGTCGAGTTCAGCGCCGATGCACCAGGCGATTGGCCGTTTCACTGCCACAAATCGCATCACACCATGAACGCCATGGGCCACAACGTCGCCAATATGCTCGGCGTCGACGCACAAGGCGTCGAAAGCAAGATCCGCCAATTGCTGCCGCAGTACATGCACATGGGCCAGCACGGCATGGGTGAAATGGCGGAGATGCACATGCGTCTACCGGAAAACACGCTGCCAATGATGGCTGGGGACGGCCCGTTCGGCTCGGTGGAAATGGGCGGCATGTTCACCACACTCAAAGTGCGCGACGATCTAGCGGTGGGCGACCACCGCGATCCGGGTTGGTACAAGCACCCGCCGGGCACGATGGCTTATGAAGTCAATCCGAAGGATGTGCCGCAGATCTCATAGCACTTCTTCATCTGGCAGCCGCGCGTAGGCACCCTCAGTTCAGCGGCGCAACTGTTGCAAGTAGGCGTTGAGAAACTCGTCCCAGCGCGCGCTCTTGGCGAAATCCAGTTTGGCGTACAGCGGGGAAATCGCTTTGGTCGGAAAGTAGATGGAAGCACCGTTGGAGTTGCGCACCGCGGTGCCCTTGGCGCCGTTGGCAATGACCGACGCTCGTGTTTGCGCGACGACATCGTCGGTCACGCTCGCGAGCTTCGGGATGCGCGCCTTCAGCAGCGCGCACAGGTCGATCAAGTCGACATAGTCCGGCGTGTCGTAGGACTGCACTTGCGCGCGCACCGCGGCGATGTTGGCCATCTCGCCGGCGATGGAGTCTTTCAGGCGTAGCGCCAGCGCATCGATCGCTTTGCCGAGCGCGCTCACTTTCGCCAAATCCAGCGCCGATTGAGTGACGGACTCGGAAGGCCCATACGAGCGAATGTACTCGCGCACGATCACCTTGGCGAGTTCGCTCGGCGCCATCTTCGGTTTGGCCGCGAGTGCGCCGAGAATCTTGTGATACGGCCAGCCGTCGCCGGGCTCCACTTCCTCCGAACCGACCGTGATATCGACGCTGCCGCGCACTTGGTAGGCGACTTCGGCCATGCTCATCAAACAGGCATCCATGCCAAGAATGTCGATCTTCTTGCCGAACGTTTTCTTGGCGCCGGAAAGCACGCGCTTCATCTCGACACTGTCGAGAAAATCCTGCGCGTTGTCGTCAAAGGCGATGGCGCGTGTGCGAATCGCCGTTTCGATCGTGGAACTAAATAGTGCGCGGCGGAAGCGCTTCTTGCTCATCGCCCGCAGTTGTCCGAGCGACACTGAGGCGCGCCCGCCCGCGCTCGGTGTGCGCGAGCCGCGGGTCGTGCCGACCTTTTCGCCCTTGCGTACTACATTTAACTTGAGCGCGCCGCGTGCAGCGCGGTAGATGTTAGTGTCGTCCCAACCCGAACCATGGTTCCACAGCACGAACAGGTAGCGCTCGGCCGGATAGTTCTTCGCGCTCCAGTTGATGAAGTCCGCCAACACTTTCGGATCGCCGGTATTGGTCTCACCAAGTTTTTGCACGACGTCCTTTTCGACCGAACCGCCCTTGGTGACGTAGTAGCGGTTGGTCGTCAGCTTCGGGCCTTCGCGGTCGAACTGGCACACGATGTTGAGCGCGGCGTTCGAGCCGACTTGTTTCATCTCGTGCAGATCGGTGACACCCGCGCCGTCGAGATTGTTGTCGCCGGCCAAGTAGACCATCACGGTCCACTGCTTTTTTGCCGCCTTGCTGGATTTGAGTGTTGCGGAAGGTTTCGCTCGCTTGGGCATCGGGATCTCCTCGGAATCGGGAACGCAGTGCAGGCGTAATCCATGCTGCACGCGCTAGCAACTTTACGCCAACCCGCAGGGCGCGCCAATATGACTTTCGGCCTAGTGTGAATTTTGCCGCGCAGGCGGCG
>CAZAWU010000173.1:0-2705 GCA_964488915.1 uncultured Burkholderiales bacterium | reverse complement strand
CAGGGCGCGCCAATATGACTTTCGGCCTAGTGTGAATTTTGCCGCGCAGGCGGCGCGCCGCTAAGGCGCAACGGTGATGACGACTTGGTCGCTATAGATGCCCGCAGCCACGTCCTGCCCAGGCGGAATGCGCCCGAACATAGTGCGCACTGCAGGCCTACCTCTTACCACGCGAAACACCAGGGCGGAGCCGCCGCTGACGCCATCGCCCCAGACGTTAGTGCGCGCGCTATTGATGAACAAGTTGTAGTTGAGCCGGTCGGGTCCGCTGGCCGGGCGCATCTGCCGGCCGACGATGTTGCCCGATGTTGTACTTGGGCCAAGGGTTACGCGCGCGTTGACGGTGGTGCTGCAACTGACAGTGAACGTGCCGGTGGAATCGCGATTGGCCAAGGAAAAGACGTCGTAGTTGCCGAACGCGAAACCGGTTGTCGCCACTGCGCATTGCGCGCTCGCTGCGGGGGTCCACAGCGCAGCAAATAGCACCGCGGCCAACAGCCAGACTCTATTGGAGCTGCGTACAGAGCACATCGCCTAACTCGACCATCATCTCGTTGCTGTTCGGAATGACCAACTCGAACGCACAGCGCTTGCCGCGCCAGCCAAAGCTCGCAGGGTAACGGCCGGCCGCCACGTTTTCAAGATAGAACTCGCCGTCGCGCCCGGTGGGAAACACAAGCGGCTCGTCGGCCTTGCGCGCACTGACTTCCACAAACTCAGCCGCCTCGTCGCTTTGCTCCGCGCGCACACGAAGGCGGCCGGTGAATGCTTGGATACGCGTTGCCGCGAAGCGTATAACCGATCCGCTGCGCAATCCCGGAGAAATAAACTTGGTCAGCTCCGGCAAGGTGAAATCGATCGGCACGTCCGTATCGTTAACGCTGATCTGGTTGTCGATGTACGAACCGAGATTCGGCACCCAAACATTGCCTTGTGCGTCAGTGCGGCCCACGTCCTGGTTGTTCTGTGTCACGCGCACGCCCGCCAGCCCCGGCAGCGTCACCAGCGCAAAACTATCTGCGATGGGCCGGCCGAAACCGAGGGCTCCGCCGACATAAGCGATCGAGCCCGCCGCGGCAAGCTCGTGGATCGTTTCGTTGCCGCTAGTATCATCATCAATTGAAGTGTACTCGCCACTCATGGTGCCATACCTGCCATTGTACTGGATGTACGGCGCAACTGAGCGCCGCGTTGCGACGGTGTTGCCCGTGCGGTCGAGCGCGACGTGATAGCCCCACCCTTCGCCCACCGGCGGCACCTTGCCGAACTGCAACTGATCAGTGCGAACCTCGTCGAGCAGGCGCTGATGCTGGTAGGTCGCACTGAAATCGTTGCCGGGGTTGTAAGTCACCCCTAGGAATGCCTCAGTACCGCGCCGCGTACCACGCACATCGCTGAGCGTGCCGAACACGTTGAATCCCTTGCCGAGGCTGCGGGAATAGCTCAGGGACCAGGCGTCCCGCGCACGCTGCTGCAGCGTGCGCGCGGAGTTGTACGCGAGCGCGAAGCTGCCGAGCGCCACGTTGCCGTAGCCGACGCTGGCGTTGAAGTCGCGTCGCGGGCGGTCGGCATCCTCCTCCAATCCGACGAAAGCATAGCGCTTGCTGAACTGGCTCAGCGAAGCCTGTGCGCTGAACGCGCCGATTTGGTAAGTGTATGCGATGGCGAACGCTTTACCGCCGGCATCGCGCTCGTCGTCGAAACTCGCCGCGGCGGACGCCGAAACTACGCCGCGATCGCTCAGACGCGCACTCAACGTCGGGCCGGCGTTGCCATTGCGCAGCGTGGCCTCCCAACGCAAACCGGCAGTAATGCGATCGCTCACGCCGCGCCGGTAAAAGCCGTTTGAAGCACCTTGCCCGTAGTCGCTGCTGCGCGCTCCAAAGCGCCGGCGTAAAGCGCCGATGTTGACACTGTAGTCATTCACCCCTTCGCGCAGCAGCAAGTCGGAGAAATAGAACGGATAAGTGAAGTGCGTCTCACGGCCGAAGCGATCTTTGACGACTACCTCGATGTTGCGTGCGCCGCCGTAATAGGCGAGATTCTTCAATTCGAACTCGCCCGCTTGAACACGCTCGGTACCCACGCGCACGCCGTCCATGTAAACCTGCACTTCCGAAGGCAACTGCGCCGCGGCCGTGACACCCGGCGTGGGCTGCTCGATGAAATAGGGGTCGAGCTGCCGCGCCGTGGAGAAGCTCAAGCCGCCCATGTTTAGCGTGCCCCCCAACTCGCCCGACGAGGCGACGAAGTCACCGGCGATGGTACGCTGCAACTTGTCGCGCCGATCGTAGGTGATGTTGCTGTTCAAGCGCACACTGCGGCCGGCGTCGCCGTCGAGGGCGTGGAAGGAATCAGTGAAAAACAGAAAGTCGCTTACGCGCGCCGCAAGTTCGGAATTGAGCGTCAGCGCGTGTTCGGCGTCGGAGCCGTCGGTGTAGCCAATGCGATAGTTCCAGAAAGCGCTGGTGTCGCGCGGGAGCAAGACTCTGTCCGGACGCCGCTGCGCCAGATCGATTACTTGGCGCGGGAGGCTTTGCGGCACAACCGTCAGCGCCAAGGTCTGGGTCTTGTCGTCGAAGGCGGTGGCCACTCCGGGTAAGGTGCCGAGGTCGACGTGCGCCTCGCCTTCGATGAGCAGGGTGCTACCCTGTTGCGGATCGAGGCCAAGCGCTTGCACGTCAACGCGCTTGAGCAAGTACTTC
>CAZAWU010000172.1:0-8541 GCA_964488915.1 uncultured Burkholderiales bacterium | reverse complement strand
TCGCGCTGCTTGGCGCGATAAATCGCGAGATCGCGTGCGTTGTAGCGCAGTCCATCGTTTTGCTTGTAGGAGGCGTCGTGTTCCTCGTCGACCACGATCAATCCCAAGCGCGGCAGCGGGGTGAATACTGACAGCCGTGTGCCGATGACGATGTCCGCTTGGCCGTTCTGGGCACTGAGAAATTGGCGTGCGCGTTCGACTTCACTCACTGCGCTGTGTAGGCAGGCGATGCGAGCCGAGGGGAAGCGGAAGCGAAAGCGGGCCTCGATCTTTGGCGTGAGGTTGATCTCCGGCAGCAGCAGCAGCGCTTGTTTGCTGGACTGCAACGTCGCTTCGACGGCGCGAAGATACACTTCCGTTTTGCCGCTGCCCGTGATGCCATGCAGCAGCCAAACGTTGAAACGACCTTGCTCAGTGGTGATACTTTCGGAGGTGAGCGCTTGCTCACTCGTTAACCTTACGTCTGTAGGCGTTTGCGCCGATGACCCGGGAGCGGCTTCGACGGCCGTCAGCCATCCTTGCTCGAGGAACATTTTTGCTGCGCGCCACGCAGCAGCCCCGAGGGTTTCGAGTTCGGCCATCGCTATTTGGTTATGCGCTTGTACGTGCGCCAGCAGTCGGCGGGCGCCGAGCTGGCGCTTCGAGAAGTGCTCAGGTGCAAGCGCTTTACCGGCCGCGCTCAAGACGCAGTGTTGAACGCGCGGCGCTGAAAGCGCAGCTCGGCGTATGCGGCGCAGCGCCGGCGGCAGCGCGGTAAAGGCCACCTGGCCGATGGGATGGTGATAGTAACCGGCGCAAAACTGCAACAGCGCCCGTTCGGTCGGCGCTAACGCGACACCGCCCTGAATGACGCTATCAATGTGTTTGAGTTTGCTCGGGGCTACTTCTGCGTGCTGTGCCAGCCCCAAAATCAGACCGACTTGTTTGCGTCGCCCGAACGGCACTACCGCGAGCTTGCCCACGTCTTCGGACTTCAATCCGGGTGCGGCATAGTCGAATAGCCGATCGACGGGGAGATCCAAAGCAACTCGTGCGATGGTCATGAGCGCCTGTGGATAACATTGTGAGTAACTGGCCTATGTTGGCGCACCGCAACGAGTTAAGACATCCTGAAGATAGGGGCGCGATTAAGCGAGCGCCGAAATTCCATTTTGATTCAATCTATTGCAGAAGCAATCTCGCGCATCTGTCGAGCAGCAGGTGAATGTTACAGCATTGTTTCGCTTGTGCATAAGCGATTCGGACGAAGTGTTCGCTCACTCGTGCTCATCGGTGGTAAGGGGCGCTGAGTTCGTGTACGGCCTCAACCAACGCATGCACGTGCGCGGGAGGCGTATGCTGCGAGACGCCATGGCCAAGATTGAACACGTGACCGCTGCCGCTGCCGAATGAGGCCAGCGTGCGCGCGACTTCTTGCCGAACTATGTCGGGCGAGGCGAACAACACGCTCGGGTCGAGATTGCCTTGCAACGCAACTTTCTCGCCCACCCGCCGCCGTGCCTCGCTTAAGTCCAAGGTCCAATCGATACCCACCGCATCGCTGCCCGCAGCGGCGATGCGTTCGAGCCAGAGCCCGCCGCCTTTCGTGAAAACGATGGAAGGCACGCGTGCGCCGTGGTGCTGGCGCCTAACTCTTTCTAATACTAGTCGTAGATACTTTAGAGAAAACTCGTCAAACGCCATTGAAGAGAGCATGCCACCCCAAGTATCGAAGATCATCACCGCCTGGGCGCCGGCTTCGATCTGGGCGTTGAGGTAATCGCTGACCGCCTGCGCGTTCACCGTCAAAATATGATGCAAGAGGTCTGGCCGCTGGTACAGCATGGTCTTGATGAGGCGAAAATCGTCCGAGCCACCGCCTTCCACCATGTAGCAGGCGAGGGTGAATGGGCTGCCGGAAAAGCCGATCAGTGGCAGGCTGCCGTTTAGCGCTTTGCGGATCTGGCTGACCGCATCGAGCACGTAACGCAGCTCTGCGCCCGGATCGGGAGCGGATAAATTGCGGATCTCCCACTCCTCGCGCAGCGGCCGTTCGAATTTCGGCCCCTCGCCTTCAGCGAAGTAGAGGCCGAGGCCCATCGCGTCGGGAATGGTGAGGATGTCGGAAAACAATATCGCCGCATCGAGTTTGAAGCGCGCGAGCGGCTGCAGCGTGACTTCGGTGGCGAAGTCGGGATTCTTCGCGAGGCCGAGAAAACTGCCGGCCCGTTTGCGCGTCTCGTTGTATTCGGGCAGATAGCGCCCCGCCTGACGCATGATCCAGACCGGCGTGTACGGCGTGGGCTGGCGCAGCAGTGCGCGGATCAGCGTGTCATTTTGCAGCGGCATGCGGCATTCTAACGTGCCGCACGGCCCGTAAAAACGCAAGCGCGCTCGCCAGCCGTGGACCGGCCAGCGAGCGCCCAAAAAACAGGTAGTGTGCTAACTAACTCAGCGCTGTGCCAGCTTGCCGCGGATGCTCAACCACTTGGAGACTTTCTCCAAGCCGGTTTCGCCTTGCACGTTGGTGATCACCAGGCGGCCGTAGCCTTGCTTGAGTTCGTTGCGGAAATCGTAGACAGCGCCGATGACGGTCAACTTGCCTTCCTCGATTTCGTGCGCGAACTTCTTCATCGCGGCCGCGACTTGGTTGTTCACGTTTGCCTGCACGCCCTTCATGACTTCCGCGCCCTTCGCTACTTTGATGGTGTCGAGTTCACGTTTGATGGTCGGAGACAGCGCCGTGTAGTCGCCTTGCGCTGCTTTGATCGCGCCGCATGCGGTATGGCCGACAAAGATGAGCAGCGGCGTATGCAAGTGATGGACGCCGTACTCGACTGAGCCTTCCGCGGTGGAAAGCTGGTTGCCGATGTTGCGCACCATGAACAGGTCGCCGTCCGGGCTCTTGTCCAATGCGTGAGTGTGTACGCGCGAATCGGCGCAGGTTACAACGGTTGCGCGCGGGGTCTGCCCTTCCAAGAAAGGTCCAAAGTAGCTCTTGTTCTTGGATTTGACGAACGCGTCATTGTCGTTGGTGATGTTGTTGACGATGGCGCGCAGATCGCTGTCGCCTTCTTTTGCAGCCGGCTGCGCGTGCGCGCTGTTGCTCTTGGGCTTGGCTTCCAGCTTGTCCAAGCGCTCCGTAAGATCTTTGACCAGCGTCTTGAGCTGGGTAACTTCTGCGTTGGCCGAAGCGTTGGCGACGGTCCCGGCCAGCACTTGCCGGGGCTGATCGTGATCCTTTTCATGAACCTCGTGGGTCGGCGGCTCGTTCGCCGTGGCACAGCCGAGACTGAGGGTAGAAATGAGTACTAACGTCCGTTTTAGCATCGTTGCATCCATTCAGGCAGTTGAAATCCTTGCGCGCGGGCGGATGCCCGCCGCACTCCAGAGTTCAACTACGGCAGATTGGAGCGGCTACTAAAGGGGCACTGGGGTGCCACAAAGCACGCGAAGCGGTGCCCCGCAGAAATCTAGCGTGGCAGTACCGAGCTGCCCATCAAGAACTCGTCCACCGCGTGCGCGCACTGGCGCCCCTCGCGAATGGCCCACACGACGAGCGATTGGCCGCGGCGCATGTCACCGGCGGCGAAGACTTTGTCGACGTTGGTTTTGTAGCAGCCGGCGTTGTCGGTAGTAGCCTTGGCGTTGCCGCGCGCATCCTTTTCGACACCGAAGCCGTCGAGAATCGAGGCGACCGGGCCGGTGAAGCCCATGGCGAGCAGCACCAAGTCGGCGGGCAGATCGAACTCGCTGCCGGGCACTTCGGTCATTTTCGTTTGCCCGGTGGCGGTGTCTTTCTTCCATTCGACGCGCACGGCGGTGAGGCTGGTCACCCTCCCATCCTTGCCATTGAAGCGCTTCGTCGAAACCGACCAATCGCGCTCCGCACCTTCCTGATGAGACGACGAAGTGCGCAGCCGCGTCGGCCAGTACGGCCACACAGGATTGAATTTCGGGTCGTCCGGCTTGCCGAGCAGTTCGAATTGCGTGATCGACTTCGCGCCGTGGCGATTCGAGGTGCCGACGCAATCGGAGCCGGTGTCGCCGCCGCCGATGACGACGACGTGCTTGTCCTTCGCCCACAGGTCGGCTACGTTTTTGTCGCCGGCCACCCGCCTATTTTGCAGCGGCAGGAATTCCATGGCGTAGTAGATGCCGGAAAGCTCGCGACCGGGGATCGGCAGATCGCGGCCTTGCTCCGCGCCGCCGGCGAGCACGACGGCGTCGAACTCCTTTAGCAACTCGGCTGGCTCAACGAGCTTCGCTTTGGCGTTGCCCGCACCTTCCGGTGCTTTGCCGACGCACGTGTTGGCGCGAAACTCCACGCCTTCCGCGCGCATTTGCTCGACACGGCGGTCGATCAAGTCCTTCTCCATCTTGAAGTCGGGTATACCGTAGCGCAGCAGTCCGCCGATGCGATCGTTCTTCTCGAACAGCACAACGTCATGCCCAGCGCGTGCGAGTTGCTGCGCGCAGGCGAGCCCTGCGGGACCCGAGCCGACCACCGCAACGCGTTTGCCAGTTTTGTGCGCCGGCGGCTGCGGCTTCACCCAGCCTTCGCTCCAAGCTTTGTCGATGATCGCATGCTCGATCGACTTGATGCCCACCGGATCGTTGTTGATGCGCAGCGTGCACGCCTCTTCGCACGGCGCGGGACACACGCGGCCGGTGAACTCGGGGAAATTGTTGGTGGAGTGCAGCGTTGCGATCGCGTGCTGCCAATCCTGCTTGTAAACGAGATCATTGAAATCCGGAATGATGTTGTTCACCGGGCAGCCGCTCATACAAAACGGAATGCCGCAGTCCATGCAGCGTGCACCTTGAACTCTTGCGTCTTCGTCTTTCAGATGGCCGACGAATTCGCGATAATGCTTCTTGCGCCCTTCGACGGCTTCTGCCACTTCTTCGATGCGCGCATATTCTAGAAATCCGGTTGGTTTGCCCATAGTTTCGTTCGCTGCGTCTCCGTTGTTCCCTCTCCCTTGCTGCGGGAGGGTTAGGGTGGGGGTGAATGATTGCGGATGCTGCAAGCTTTCACGCCCATCCCCAGACTTCCCCAGTCGAGGGGGAAGCAGTGCTGCTGTTTGGTTGTTAGGTTAAGCCACCTGCTTCCGGTGCGCCGCCGCCAGTTCTCCCAGCGCGCGCCGATACTCCTTCGGAAATACCTTTACAAAGCGCGAGCGCCATATCCCCCAGCGCTCGACGATCTCATAGGCAAGACGGCTGCTGGTGTACTGCGCGTGATTCTGAATCATGCGCTTCAAGATCACCTCGTCCGCCTCGCCCATGTGCCAAAGGTCGCGCGCGACTTTCGCCTGCTGCTCGTTCTCCGAGAGCACCGGCTCGAGATCGACCATCGCCGTGTTGCAGCGCTTGATGAAATCGCTGTCGATGTCCAGCACATACGCCAGCCCACCCGACATGCCCGCCGCGAAGTTGCGGCCCGTCGCGCCAAGCACCACCACCGTGCCGCCGGTCCTGTATTCGCAGCCGTGATCGCCTAAACCTTCCACGACCGCCTGCGCGCCGGAATTGCGTACCGCGAAGCGCTCGCCCGCGACGCCGCGGAAGTACGCTTCGCCCGCAATCGCGCCGTAGAGCACGACGTTGCCGGTGATGATGTTGAGCGTAGGCTCCCCGCGGAACTTCGGCGAAGGTTGCACAGAGATGCGTCCGCCCGACAAACCTTTGCCGCAGTAGTCGTTCGTATCGCCGATCAAGTCCAGCGTGATGCCTTTCGCCAAGAATGCGCCAAAGCTTTGTCCTGCCGAGCCGGCGAGGCGAACGTGAATGGTGTCGTCGGGCAAGCCGTCATGGCCGTAGCGACGCGCAACTTCGCTCGACAACATCGTCCCAGCAGTGCGGTTGATGTTTCGGATCGGCATCTCGATCGTGACCTTCTCCTTGCGCTCCAACGCGGCTTGCGCAAGTTCGATCACACGATTGTCGAGCGCTTTGTCGAGGCCGTGATCCTGCGCTTCGACATGACGGCGCGCGACTTCGGGACCCATTTGCGGTTGATAGAAAATGCGCGAGAAATCCAGTCCCTTGGCTTTCCAATGCTCGATGCCCTTCTTCATTTCGAGCAGATCGCTGCGGCCGATGAGTTCGTCGATGGTGCGCACGCCAAGTTTCGCCATCAACTCGCGCGCTTCTTCGGCGACGAAGAAGAAGAAATTGACGACGTGCTCTGGTTTGCCGGCGAACTTCTTGCGCAGCACGGGATCCTGTGTAGCGACGCCGACCGGGCAAGTGTTGAGATGGCACTTGCGCATCATGATGCAGCCCTCGACGACCAGCGGCGCGGTAGCGAAACCGAATTCATCAGCGCCGAGCATCGCACCGATGACCACATCGCGGCCGGTTTTCATTTGGCCGTCGACTTGCACGACGATGCGGCTGCGCAGTTTGTTGAGTACCAGCGTCTGCTGTGTTTCGGACAAACCCAACTCCCACGGCGTGCCGGCGTGCTTGATCGACGACCACGGTGACGCACCAGTGCCGCCGTCATGGCCCGCGATAGTGACGTGATCCGACTTGGCTTTACATACTCCGGCAGCTACTGTCCCAACGCCGATTTCCGACACCAACTTCACGCTAATACTGGCGCGAGGATTGGAGTTTTTCAGGTCGTGGATGAGCTGCGCAATATCTTCGATCGAATAGATATCGTGATGCGGCGGCGGTGAAATCAACTCCACGCCCGGTGTGGAAAAGCGCAGTTCCGCGATGTATTCGGACACTTTTTTGCCGGGCAATTGACCGCCCTCGCCGGGCTTCGCGCCTTGTGCGATTTTGATTTGCAGTTGTTCGGCGCTCGCCAAGTACTCCGCGGTGACGCCGAAGCGCCCCGACGCGACTTGCTTGATTTTCGATTTCAGCGAGTCGCCCTCTTGGAGCACGATGTCGGTTTCGACGCGGCCTTTGCCGAGGCGGGATTGCAGCGTCTCGCCCGCTTTGACGGGCGCGTAGCGCTTGCGATCTTCGCCGCCTTCGCCGGTATTCGATTTGCCGCCGATGCGGTTCATCGCCACCGCGAGCGTGGTGTGCGCTTCGGTGGAGATCGAGCCGAGCGACATGGCACCGGTGGCGAAGCGTTTCACAATTTCTTTCGCGGGTTCGACTTCTTCGATCGGCACCGGCTTGCACTGATCGAACTTGAATTCGAATAGCCCGCGGAACGTCATGTGCCGCTTCGATTGATCGTTGATGATCTGCGCGTATTCTTTGTAGGTGGCATACGATTGCTGGCGCGCCGCGTGCTGCAGCTTCGCGATCGCATCCGGCGTCCACATGTGCTCCTCGCCGCGCACGCGGTAGGCGTATTCGCCGCCGGCATCCAGTGCGCCAGCAAGCACCGGGTCGCCGCTGAATGCACTCTTGTGTACGCGCACAGCTTCCTCAGCGACTTCGAATACGCCGATGCCTTCGATGTTCGAAGTAGTGCCGCTGAAATACTTGTCGACCAGCGCGCGCGATAAACCGATCGCCTCGAAAATCTGTGCGCCGGTGTACGACATGTAAGTCGAGATGCCCATCTTGGACATGACTTTGCGCAAGCCCTTGCCGATGGCTTTGATGAAGTTCTTGCACGCTTTCTTTGCATCTACATCGCCGAGTAAGCCCCGGGCGGCGAGATCGTGCATGGTCTCGAACGCGAGGTAGGGATGTACGGCCTCCGCACCGTAGCCGCCCAGCAGGGCAAAGTGATGCACTTCGCGGGCAGAACCCGTTTCGACGACTAGGCCGGTGCTGGTGCGCAATCCCTTGTTAGTCAAGTGTTGATGCACCGCTGATAGCGCAAGCAGCGCTGGAATAGCGACGTGGTCACGGCCTAAGCGGCGGTCGGAAATAATGATGATGGTGTAGCCCGAGCGCACAGCGTCTTCGGCTTGCGCGCACAGCGAGGCCAAGCGCGCTTCGACGGCTTCGCTGCCCCAGGCGAGCGGATAGGTGATGTCCAGTTCGAACGATTTGAACTTGCCATTCGTGATGCGCTCGACGTGCCGGATCGTTTCCATCTGATCGAAATCGAGCACCGGCTGCGAAACTTCCAAGCGCAGCGGTGGATTCATCTCGTCGATGCCGAGCAGATTCGGTTTCGGCCCGATGAAGGAGACGAGCGACATCACAAGTTCTTCGCGGATCGGATCGATCGGCGGATTCGTCACCTGCGCGAAGAGCTGTTTAAAGTAGTGATACAGCGTTTTATTCTTATTCGACAGCACTGCGAGCGGCGAGTCGTTGACCATGGAGCCGGTAGGTTCTTCGCCGCCGATGCCCATCGGCGTCAGGATAAACTTAATGTCTTCTTGCGTGTAGGCGAAAGCCTGCTGGCGATCGAGCAGCGCTTCCTGTGAGCCGTCGCGCTTTTCCTCGGCTGCGGGCAGTTCGTCCAATTTGATGCCGATGCGGTCGATCCATTCCTTATACGGCTTCGCCGCAGCGAGCGAATCTTTCAATTCCTTGTCGTCGATGATGCGGCCGCGCTCGAGGTCGACTAAGAACATCTTGCCCGGCTGCAGGCGCCACTTCTTGACGATGCGCTCCTCGGGAATC
>CAZAWU010000171.1:0-8623 GCA_964488915.1 uncultured Burkholderiales bacterium | reverse complement strand
ACAAGATCCCCTCACTCCGCCCTCTCCCCGGTGTCGGGAGACGGTGCTTTCCTTTTCACGTTTCACATTTCACGTTTCACTTAATCGCATTCACCTTCTCAAGTATCGCCGCTGCCCCGATCTCCTTTGCGTATGCCGCCTTTACCGGCACCGCCAGTTCGTGCAGTCTGGCGCGATCGGTGAACTTGTGAAGTGTGATTTTCTTCTCCTTTACGAGCTTGTCCAGAATCGCGTTGTTCTCGCTCGACTCGATCTGCCGCCCGTGATCGCCCGCCTCTTTGCCGGCCTTTAGAATGGCGGCCTGCAAATCCTTCGGCAAGCGCCGAAACGTCTTGCCGCTAAAGCACAACGGGCGAATGGTGTGCGAATGCTCGGTGAGGGAAATCTGCGGCGCGACTTCGTAGAACTTCATGTGCAGTAGCCCGGCCGCCTCGTTGTCCAAAGCTGCGATTACGTTCGATTGAATCGCGTTGTAAGTTTCGTTGTATGCGATCACCGTCGGTGCAGCGCCGAGCGCAGTGAATATTTTGGTTTGGATCGGCGCACCCATGACGCGCATCGGCAGGCCCCTCAACTCCGCCATGTTGCGCACCGGTTTGTTGACGATCAGATTGCGCGTGCCGCCGCCAGGATGCCCGATCAAGAGCACGTCCGCCTTCTTGGCGATCTCGTCTTCGATCGGCTTGAACACGCCACTGGCGATGACTTTGTTCAGATGATCGAGATCGCGGAACAAGAACGGCATGTCGAGAAACGGGGCGGCCTTGGCGTAGGTCGACATGTGGGCGGGCGAGACGATGGCGTAATCGACGGAGACACCCTGGCTCATGTACTGGAAGTACTCCTTTTCCAGCCCAAGCTCGCTGTTGCGATGCAAGACGAAGTTGATCGGTTTGCCGTAGTACTTCTTGACCAGCTCCTCGAACTTGAGCATTGCCTTGTTGAAAGCATGGTCGTCGTTGAACTGCACGGCCCCGTGCAGGGTAATGCCGTTCGCCGCGTGCGCGCCGCCAGCGAGCATGGTTGCGATCACCATGAACACCCCCACAACACACCGCCTCGGCCAGCCCGGCCTTTCAATCCTAGTCACGATTGGTCCTCCGATCTCTTGTCGACGCCGCGGCGCTGCCGGCGCGAGTTGCGGGCCTCACCTTAGCATGTTTGCCTGGGGCCGCAAAAATGACCTCAGCGTCACCATCTTGTCGAGATACCTTACAGTCACGCACCGACGCCGAGGGTCAACGTTGTCATCATCCGCTGTTTTCAGCAACTTAGCTGCATCGGCGCAAATCTTGCGTCGGAGCGAGCAGAACCAGTCACACAGAGCATCACTGTTAGATTTTCCGACGTGCGGGTGGGAAGGTCGGGTCAGGCATGTGTTGAGGCTTGCTTGAGCCGAAGCAGGTAATCCCTCAGATCCCAATAGGAGACTACGCATCATGCTCAAGCCGAGGGCGTTCGCCCTTTTTGCTTTCTCTGCCCTTGTCGCTCTACCGCTGACCAGCGCGGCCGCGCCAATCCTGTTCTCCGGTTCGGGTGCAACGCCCGCCGATATCCAAGCCACCGTGGACGCATTCCGCGCCGCGTTGGGCAATCCCAACAATGGGAACGCTCCCGGCCCGCTGCCCAACGGGCGACGCGAAATCAACTGGGATGGCGGCAGCCCGACCAACGACAATACCAGTCCAGCGGGCACACCGTTCAATGGCTTTCTCAATACCCGCGGCGCATCCTTCACCACGCCCGGCACCGGCTTTGTACAAGCACCGGCGAGCGGCGGCGCCGGCGGCGGCCTCGCGACAGTGTTCGGCAACGCGACTTATGGGACAATTTTCGTCCCGTTTAGCCCCCTGCGGATGTTTAGCCCGGTCGGCAGTAACATCACGGATGTGCAGTTTTTTATCCCAGGGACAAACGGTGGCACCGACGCCTTGGTGTCCGGCTTCGGCGCGGTGTTTGAGGATGTCGACCTTCCGGGTGCTACGACGCTCGAGTTCTTCGACGCCGCCGCGGCACCGCTCGGCAGTTTCTCCGTCCCGACTGCGAACAACGGTCTATCCTTTCTCGGCGTCACTTTTACTGAAGGCGCAGTCATCGACCGCGTGCGTATCACCACGGGCAACACCGCCCCCGGTCCGAACGACACCCCTGCGGACTTCGTCGATATCGTGATGATGGACGACTTCCTCTACGCGGAGCCACAAGAAGCGAACGGCGGTGCGCCGGTGCCTGAACCGATGACTTGGATGCTGTTCGGCGCCGGCTTGCTCGGTTGGCTATCCAGCTGGCGTCGCAGAATCTAAACCGCCAGGGGCCGCGCTCGCGCCGGCTCTGCTTGACTTGGTCAATGGGCGGCGCTGGACACGCCGCCTGCCGGTCAAGCGAACGCGGGTAAGCGCTCGCCCAGCGTCGTCGTACGCCGCAGAATGCGCACGTCGTTCATCCAGTCGAACTCGGTGGCCTTGTGCAGTACGCAGCGGTTGTCCCAAATGACGAAATCGTGCAGCCGCCACTCATGATCGTAGCGGTACTTGTCCTGCGTGGCGTGCGCGTTGATCTCGTTGACCAACGCGCGTCCTTCGTCGATGGGCATACCAGCGATGTGCGAGGCGTGCTGGCCTAGATAGATTGCCTTGCGTCCGGTCTCGGGATGCACGCGGATCACGTCGTGCTCCACCGGCGGCGCGGCGCGGCGTTGCTCTTCCGTCATCTGCTGCTTGGCGCTGGTTTGGCTGCGCGAGTAGTTGAGATCGTGTACCGCCTTCATGCCTTCAAGACGGCGCTTCATTGATTCGCTCAAGCCTGCGTAGGCGGCGTACATGTTCGCGAACAGCGTCTCGCCTCCCCACTTCGGGTTTCGCATGCTGTAGAGCATGGTGGCGAGCGGGCGCCGCGCCGACCAGGAGCCGTCCGTGTGCCAAATCGCCGCGCCGGGATCGGGATGCTCCCCGATCGGCGTGCCGTCGTCCTTCAAATTGGTGATGACCAGCACGCGCGGATTGCCGCGCTTGTGGTACTGGTTCAGCACGTGAACTTGCAACTCACCGAAGCGATGTGCAAACGCTTCGTGCTGCGCTTCGTCCATGGTTTGATCGCGCAGCGCCAGCACTTGGTACTTGAGGTAAGCGTCGCGCAGCGCGTTCCAGTTGTCTGCTGACAACGGCTGTGACAGATCCAAGCCGCGGATCTCGGCGCCCATGAGTGGGCTGAGTGGCGTAAGTTCAAAAGCATCCGACACGAGCGTACCCCCGTTCGCGGGCGTGATGCCCGGCGTTATGCGCACCCGTTTTGCGCGTTACTTCTAGGTTACTAGCCTGCCGGGAAGGTGGTCAAGACGGCCTCGCCAATGGCGCCGATGTTACTTTCACCTTCGGCAATATGACCGGCTCAAAGATGCCTGTTGTCTCCTACATAAGTGAATAGATCGCAGCCCTGCGACTTACGTACTTCTCTAATTGGAGGCAAATTCCTATGCATAAGCGTGTTCCCTGGAAAGCACTGGCGCTCGCCGCCGGCGCCGCGGCCGGTCTTTGGTCCGCGGCAGTCCCGCCCAGCGCCGCACAAGCGACCTACTGGATCGACGAATCCACCGACTTCACCGGCAACGGCTGTGAGAACACTGACTTGAACGATGTTACTTCCAGCCTCCGCAGCCGCCTAAATTCGGACGGCTGGAGCGGAACGCGTTGGACCAACGTGAATGCGTGGCCCGAGGACTACATCGAGCGCGACTTCGGCGGCATCGACCACGTCGCCGGCGACAACGCCACCTTCTCCGTGTATGCCGGGCACGGCAACCGGGCGCGTCTGCAGTTCGGATTTCGCCGCAACAACCGCTGCACCGTGACGCTGGACGCAAGCGCGCGGCTCGGCCGGCTCGGCGGGGATCGAGCGGCGTTCATGATGTACGTGACCAGTTGCACCATCAACACGGACTCCATCGCACGTCATTTTGATCAGGAAGTACGTCAAAGTTTCGGCTACCACAACTCGCCGCCGGTAAAGGATGACCAGCCGCGCGACTTCTACGAGGCGACCAACTCGTTGCGCAACTCGCGAGCGTGGATCGAGGAAATGGAAGACCGCCCCGGTTGGTTTACCGGCGACAACTCGCCGATCGCGCTGACCTTCGGTCTTGATTCCAGCCATTGCGGCTTCGTGCAGGACACGGCGCGGCTGCGTGCTGGCGTGTTGCGGTCGCCGGCGCCCCAGCCGGATACGTGGTGGTGCTCGGTCATGTTTGACCACGGCGGTTGCTAATCGGAGCAAATGATATGAACAGACTACCTTTATTGCTGATTTCAATGGCATCAAGTTTGTTTGGCTTGAACGTGCTTGCCCAAGACAGATCCGCTGAACCAGGAGTCGGCTCCGCGGTTGCAGCCTTCGAGATGGAATTCGTGAAGCGCGCGCCGGAGGAGGTGCTCAAGCGCACGCAATTCGTCGGGCAGCTCTTTACCGGCAAGCGGCTAGCACTTGCCAACACGGCAACGCGCTTTGCGCAGCCAGCCGACGCGGACTGGCATCCCGTGTTTGCCGATATGCCGCAACTGCTGGCGCGCTACTTGCCTCAAGTAGACGAGATCCGTCTGCTGGATAGCGAACTCTCCAAGGACCTCAAATCACCGCCGGCTATCGATCAAGCCGGAGCGATGAAGTTGGCGCAGCATTACCTTGAACAACTCGCCAGCGCACGCCTCGTCGACTTGCGGCACTACGATTTGAAGCGGGCGCAGATCGGCTATCACCGGGCGCTCTCAGGTACTCACGCTTCGCCGCGCCCCGAGCTCGAGCGCATCACGGAGTACCGCATTACGCTGCGCCCAGCCATCAACGGCATCGAGGTGGCGACGGCGGGCGTACGCATCGGTATACACGCGAGCGGCCGGCTAGTCGGCGTACGCCTAGGCGGTGCGACGATCAAGACGCAGCCGCAAGGCGAACTCGATATCCCCGTGGGCGAGGGCAAGTATCTCAGCCGCTCAGTTTCGAACGAAGAGATCGATAAGCGATTTGCCGAAGCATCGTTGAAAAGCGACGGGCGCAAAACGCACTGGTCGCGGCTGATGTATGCCATGCCTCCCGGCGCGCACCAAGCGGTGGTCGAGCCACAACTGCTCTACGCTTACACGGACGTGTACACAGTCGACGACGAACAGATCCCCGCGCGCCGCAAGATTGTGGGCTACTCCGTGACGGACTCAAGCGCACAGCCAGTCGACTACACCCCTATCGCCAAGCTTGCTGACGAGGCGCCGCGCAAATAGACGTGCCATCACCGGCGCGGCGTGCAGCAATTCGCCGCGCCAAACTGAGGCTCCCCGCGGCTACTGAAGCGCGACCGCGGCACTGGTAATCATCACGCTCCAACTACTCGGATAGTGCAGCCGCAACTCGTAGCTGCCGGGTGCGAGCGAGCCTGGCACCGGGAAGACGCAACTGCCGCTGGCACGCGCGACGCTCGCAGTTTTGCTGCAGCTTACGTACATCCAATGACCGCCGTGATCTTGCGACGCCGCGCCGGGACGATAGAGCCCGATCCAGTTGGTTGGCGCCGGATTGGCGACGCCGCTCCAATTTACGGTCAACGACCCGCCGCGTGCTACCGTGCTCGGCGCCGCGCTGAGTTGCGGGCCTGCCGTCCCGCCGCTGACGGTGATGAGGCTGCTTTTCACCAGCATGGTCCAACTGGCCGGCGCGTGCAGGCGCAACTCGTAGCTACCCGATGCAAGCGCCGCCGGTATCGGGAAGGTGCAGCTACCGCTGGCACGCACGATCGTTGCGCTCTTGCTGCAGCTTACGTACATCCAATTGCCGCCGTGATCTTGCGATGCCGCGCCGGGACGGTACAAACCGATCCAGTTGGTCGGGGCCGGATTGGCGATGCCACTCCAAGTTACAGTAAGCGCCTGTCCGGCAGCGATGGAAACGGGCATGGCACTCAATTGCATACCGCCACCGGTGTTCAGCTGCCGTGCTTGGCCGGAATTGACGTCGATCATAAGTGACGAGGAGTCCACCGCTTCGAAATCGCCCGCGCGATAGCGCTTGAGCAAATTGAGATCACTGTCGTTCCAGCGCGGATCGGGTGCGCCTGAGATGAAGAACGAGCCACCATTGTCCGCCAAGAACATGCCGTACTTCTTCAGCGTACGCAGGATGACTTTGTTGCTCGGCGAGACCGGCGTGGAAGTACCGGGATAGAAATCAATATTGACCGAGGCCTTCAAGCGAAAACGCAATCCCAGCGGTGGGCGATTGGGATCGGTGGAGGAGGAAGCGAAATGCCGCGCCGGCCATACGTACTCGCGTCGCGTGTACGGCACGGTGAACCGCAGCGCGTGCGCAATGATACCGCTGCCCTGCAAGGCGGCCTGCACTTCGTCGTACTTGACCAAGCCCGGCATGATCGGCAACCCGGCGGCGTCGGCGGACGTCCACCCGTTCGGACGCAGCGGCGCGTTCTTGGTGAGATCGAACACCGCGCCGAAGCCTTGCCATGCGCCGCCGGCGAGAGGAAATGCGCTGAACAACTCGTACAACTTGCACGTGCCTTGCTGCAGCACCAGCACGTGACGATCGCCGCTCGAGTTCGGCCCACCTTCGATCGGCGCATTCGGCGGAATGGGATACGGGCCGGGATCAGCTTCGCTGCCGTACGGTTCGAGCACAATCGGCACCAGCGGCTGATTCGCCGGCGCGATCACATACGGAATGCCGTTCGGCGCCCCGTTCCACACCGTACCGAAATCGGGATGCAGCGACACATTGGCGCCGCCTTCGGTTTGGATGTAAGTGCCGGACTTCGGATCGACGGGCAAAGTGTCGACGGCCGTGTTCCAGATATTGTCGCTCGGGAAAATCGGGCAGCCGCCGAGTTGTGTCGCAGCGGCTTGCTGCGTGCCGATGAGTAACGCGAAGAGAAATGGCGCGATGCGCGCTTTGGTTTTGAACATCTTGCCTCCCTGCCTGGTGGATGGGGTTGCGCGATGTTCTCTGCTTATCTGGCGCTGCGCGCAAGGTTAGAGGAGGCATCCAGCGGCGTCAAGCAAAGATGGCGAGGTGCGTACCTGCCTACGCAACTAGCCATCAACTTCACGCCCACTGCTTCGCGCGCTCTACCGCCTTGCGCCACTGCGCGCGCAGCGCCTCGCGCCAATCCTTCGACGCGCGAGGCTCGAAGCGGCGATCGACTTGCCATTGCGCCGCGAGCGCTCGCGCATCCGGCCAGAATCCCACCGCGAGTCCGGCGAGATACGCCGCGCCCAGCGCGGTCGTCTCGGTCACTTTCGGGCGCACCACCGGCACACCAAGCACATCGGCTTGGATCTGCATGAGTAGATCGTTTGCGCTGGCGCCGCCGTCCACGCGCAATTCCGTGAGCGGCAGCGTGGCGTCGGCTTGCATGGCGTCCAGCACTTCAGCGCTTTGCAGCGCGATCGATTCAAGCGCCGCGCGCGCCAGATGCGCCTTGCTCGCACCGCGCGTCAGTCCGAGGATCGCACCGCGCGCACTCGAATCCCAATGCGGTGCGCCGAGCCCAACGAACGCCGGCACCAGCACGACGCCGCCGTTATCCGGCACGCTTGCGGCGAGCGTTTCGACTTCGCTTGCGCGCGCGATCACGCCCAGTCCATCGCGCAGCCACTGCACCACGGCCCCAGCGATGAAGATGCTGCCTTCCAGCGCATACGTTGTGCGATTGTTGCGCTGCCACGCGACGGTGGAGAGCAACTGGTTCTTCGACGTGATCGGCTGGTCGCCCGCGTTCATCAACATGAAGCAGCCGGTGCCGTAAGTGTTCTTCGCCATGCCGGGCTCGAGACACATCTGGCCGAACAGCGCCGCTTGCTGATCGCCGGCAATCGCGGCGATGGGAATGCTTGCACCGAACAGCGCTGCATCGCTATCGTCGACAACTGCGCTGGACGGATATACGGTTGGCAGTAGCTTCTCAGGAATGTCTAGAGTATTCAATAATGATCTATTCCAGTCAAGAGTATGCAGATCGAACAGCAAGGTACGCGAGGCGTTAGTGACATCCGTTGTGTGCACGCGCCCGGCGGTCAAATTCCACGCGAGCCAGCTATCCACGGTGCCGAACGCAAGCTCACCCGCTTGCGCGCGCCGCCGCGCATCGGGCACATGGTCGAGAATCCATTTGATTTTCGTGCCGGAAAAGTACGCATCGAGCACGAGGCCGGTTCGTTCTTGGAACAACGGCGCGAGCCCGCGCGCGCGCAACTCATCGCACAGGGCTGCCGTGCGCCGGTCTTGCCAAACGATGGCGTTGTAGACCGGGCGCCCTGTTTTGCGCTCCCAGACAATGGTGGTTTCGCGCTGATTGGTGATGCCGATCGCCGCCACGTCGCGCGCCCCGATCTGCGCCTTCGCCAGCGCTTCGCGCGCGCATTGGAGTTGGCTTTGCCAAATGTCCTCCGGATCGTGTTCGACCCAACCCGGCTGCGGGAAAATCTGCCTGAACTCTTGCTGCGCGAGACTGACGATCGCACCTTGCGCATCGAACACGATGGCGCGCGAGCTGGTAGTGCCTTGATCGAGAGCGAGGACGAAGCTGGTCATTCGAGCGGCTCTATTGACGGTGAAACTTGCCGTCGCGCAA
>CAZAWU010000170.1:5037-8659 GCA_964488915.1 uncultured Burkholderiales bacterium | reverse complement strand
AACGTTCGGAGGGCGCCGCACTCGCCGTTGACAAACGCATTACGAATTCCGACGGCGCTTCGGTATCGAGTCAAGGCTCACATTTCATCTACGGCAACAGCCTTGGCTTCATGGGCGGCTATTTCACCTCGCGCCACAGCATCAGTTGTTCGGTGATCGCCGAAGAAGGCGAGTCGATGCAGCGCGACGATTGGTACGCAGTTGCACGCGATGCGGCGGACCTCGAGGCTGCCGAGGTGGTCGGCAGGCGCGCGGGTGAGCGCAGCGTGCGCAGGCTGCACGCCCGCAAGATCGGCACGCGCCAAGTACCGGTGCTGTTCGAAGCGCCGCTGGCTTCGGGCTTGATCGGGCACTTCGTCGGCGCGGTCAGCGGCGGTAGCTTGTACCGCAAGTCCTCATTTTTGCTCGACAGCCTCGGTAAGCAAGTGTTTTCGAAGCAAATGCAAATCCTGGAGCGGCCGCATCTGAAGAAAGGGCTGGGCAGCGGCAATTTCGATTCGGAAGGCGTGGCCACGCGCGACCGCGATATCGTCAAGGATGGCACGGTGCAAGGTTACTTTCTCGGCAGCTATTCGGCGCGCAAGCTCGGCATGCAATCGACCGGCAACGCTGGCGGTACGCATAACTTGATCGTGCCAAGCGACGGTTCGAGCTTTGAAGAGTTGCTCAAGCGCATGGGCAGCGGCCTGCTTGTCACCGAGTTGCTCGGCCACGGTATCAATCAAGTCACCGGCGATTACTCACGCGGGGCCTCCGGCTACTGGATCGAAAACGGCGAGATTCAATACCCGGTGGAAGAGATCACCATCGCCGGCAACTTGAAAGACATGTACATGGGCATTATCGGCATCGGCAACGATGTCATCGTGCGCGGCTCGCGCCAGTGCGGTTCGATTCTGATCGAGCGCATGACCGTGGCAGGGGACTGAGTGGCCGCCGGTAGGAGCTTGGCGCTTCCGTGGGCACTGCTCGCGGTGTTGGTCATGTTTAATGCGCTCATGCCGGTTCATGTGAGGGGGGCTGAAGCGGACAAGCCGCCTGCTGCGAAACGGTCCAATTCCGCTGCTGTCGTGAAACTGCAAGCCTTCGATGGCGTATGGCGTATCACGCGTCCCTGTGACGGCTCTTCCACCCATTTCGACCGTTGCCGCAACAACGCAGCGTACTTGGTGACCACGCAGCTGGTTTTGCAGCGCGATGGCGATACGGTGTGTGGGGAAGTCGATCAGATTCAGTCGCCGCTGCGCTCCGCGGGCGGTTTTGTCTGGGGCAAGGTCTACGGTGACATCGCCCATATTTACTTCACCAATAGCGGCTGGACCGACGGTAACGAAGCGCCAGGCGAAGCTAAGCTGCGCATGCGCGGTAATAAACTCGACATGCGTGTGACGCGCGAAGCGGCGGGTAAGTGGAGCGTCGATTCGGCGTTCGGTCTAGCGCCGCTTCCGCGTTCGCGTTACCGGCTCGAAGTCTGGTGTCCCACGCAACTGGGTAGCGACATTACTAGCGCGCTGATCGACAAGGCGGTGGAGATCAAATGGCTGCGCTATCCCAAAATTCCCCAGCGCGGCGCGGCTTCAAAGCAAGATTAGTAGTAGAAGGAGTGGCGGGCGATGAACCGTTGTATCAGTTGGAACTGCGCGTGGGCATGCGCTCTCACGCTCACCTTAGCCGCGTGCGGTGAACTCGATTTGCGCCGCCCGCGCACGCCTGATCCCGGACCGCCGGACGTCGAAGTCAGCGGAGCGCCAGGCAAGATTGCCGCCACGCTCAAGATCCCTCCGGGACATTTGCCGCAGCCCGGACTGTGCCGCATCTGGAAGCCCGGTGCGCCACCGGGACATCAATCCAAGCCTGGGGATTGCGCGGCGCTCGCCGCGCGCGTGCCGCCGGGCGCTTGGTTGGTGATGCGGCGTGAGTCCGCGCCGGGGCGTGTCAGTGTCGATGTCTACGATCCAGGGCGTGCGGGCGTCGTGTCGCACCGTGAGACGTTCGATCTCAGCACCGGTGAATTGATCGAGACGACGCAGCCCGATCCGCCGCGCTGACAATTCCGCATCCTCCCGAAAAATAAACTGAGATTTTTCGCGCGGAGCGTGGCGCTGACGCCACGTTGGATTTATGCTTCCTGCTCCTCAACATTTCGGGAGGCTGCATGGCTGCAAAGAAGCGCACTACGCATCGCAGTACCACTGGGACCAAACTCTACGCCGTGCGCGACGCGGAAGGCCAATTCGTTGATATTCAAACCTTCAAGCGCGCGCACGCCGCGGACATAAGGGCATCCGCGAAAGACGAGACCTCGGCTAAGAGCAAGAAGGCGGTGGCGAAGAAGAAAGCCGCCGCCAAGAAACCCGCGGCAAAGAAACCCGCCGCTAAGAAACCGGTGGCCAAGAAGACGGCCGCTGCGAAGAAACCGGCCACAAAAAAACCGGCCACCAAGAAGAAAGCGGCGAGCAAGGCGAAGAAGAAGTAACCACCCTTCTAAACATTTTGACTGCTTTAGGAAAACATCCGGCTGAGTCGGCTGTTCTTGTTTGAGGCGAGCGGCGGCTTCGGTTCGCCTAAAATGGCGTCTTACTCAGATCTGGACATCATCCATGCGGTCGTATCGGTTGCAAGCGCGGTCAGGGTTCGAAGCAATCGTGTTGGGTGAAGCGTCCGCCGCTGTTGCCGGCCCGGGGCAAGTGGCGGTACGCGTCAAGGCAGTTTCACTCAACTATCGCGACCTCCTAACGGCGCGCAGCGCTGAGCAGACGCCGGCGCTGGTCGGACGCGTTCCGCTGTCCGACGGCGCGGGCGAAGTCGTGGCGGTTGGCGCCGGCGTGACGCGTTTCAAGGTGGGCGACCGCGTCGCCGGGTGCTTCATGCAGAAGTGGGTCGACGGCGAACTCGACGCCGACAAGTTTGCTTCGGCACTGGGTGGCGCAATCGACGGTATGGCGGCCGAGCAAGTTGTGCTAGATCAGGAAGGGCTGGTCCAGTTCCCTGCGCATCTCGGTTTCGAAGAAGCCGCTACGCTACCTTGCGCGGCGGTGACAGCCTGGGATGCGCTGCGGCAAGCGGGGTTGCGGGCAGGGCAGACGGTGTTGCTTCTGGGCACCGGCGGCGTCTCTGTGTTCGCCCTGCAATTCGCCAAGCTGCACGGTGCGCGAGTCATCATAACCTCCAGCAGCGACGCTAAGCTCGACGTCGCGCGCGGGCTAGGAGCAGACGAGGTGATCAACTACGCGGCCACATCGAACTGGGACGAAGAGGTTCTTAAGCGTACCGGGGGGCGCGGCGCGGATATCGCCATTGAAGTAGGCGGGCCGGATACACTTAACAAATCCTTGAACGCCGTGCGCGTCAGCGGCGCGATCAGCATCATGGGTACCTTGACTGGCATGGCGGGCGCCGTGAACACCGTCGCGCTGCTGCGCAAGCGCATCAAGCTGCAGGGCATTTATGTTGGCTCGCGCACGACCTTTGAGGAGATGAATCAAGCGATCGCATTGCATACGCTGCGGCCCGTAGTCGATAGGCTATTTGAGTTTGATCAATTGCGCGCCGCCTACGAGTATCAACACAGCGGGGCGCACGTCGGTAAAGTGGTGGTGCGTGTTTAGTGTAGTGCTTTCGA
>CAZAWU010000170.1:0-4937 GCA_964488915.1 uncultured Burkholderiales bacterium | reverse complement strand
GCCGATTCTCGTCCGTTTTTTCCAGATGATACGAAGCGCTACACTAGGCCTTCTCACTAACGAGCCGTCGAATGAGATTGGCGATGATCAGCAGAACGATAGAACCAAGACATGCTACGCCTAGCGAGGTGAGGCTAAAGCTGCTTTGGTAGTAAGAGACGCTACGAAACATAGGCGCGACCGCTTCGCCGCCGACCAGTGCGCCGACGCCACCCACCGCGGCATTCAGAAGCAGGCCTTCCACCGCGACGGTTCGGATGACAACACTGGCGAGCCAACCGACAAGCGCGCCAACGAGAATCCAGACAACGAAGGTCATTCTTTCACTCCTTGATTTGATGACTAGCCCCGTCCAAACCGGCGCAGGCGACTTGCGGCGGCTGCGCAGCGGCAACGGGCAGGATGAGGAAGACCGACCGGCGGAGATTGTGCCGACCTGCATTCGCATGCTTTCGCTGAGGGAGATGCGCACCTTTGCGCTAGCATGCCTAGCGCACCATCGCGCAGAAAGGTAATCGAACCCGTGCTGGGCCACGGGTAGCAGGCATATTCGCATGGTTTGCCCTCTCGGTCTCGTTTCTGGGAGTTTTTTTGCATTTGCCGACGCGGGCCAACGTTGCTGGATGCGGCGTGTACCGCGCGATTGCGCGGAAGTCGTTAGCGGAGTGCGTGCTAAGATTTCGCCTTGTGAAGGCTCGTTGTTCGCATATACAGTTCATTGGATCGCCCCAAGAGTTATATTTGGTGCGATTTGTGTAGAGTGACTTGAGGCAGTATTAGCCAGGAGCAGCATGGATCTCTCCGATCTAAAAGCCGTCACCCTCGACGACAAATACACGCTCGACCGAGGTCGCGTGTTTCTCACCGGCATTCAGGCGCTGACGCGCCTGCCTATGATGCAGCGCTTGCGCGACGAGAAAGCCGGGTACAACACCGCGGGCTACATCTCCGGTTACCGCGGCTCGCCGCTCGGCACGTACGATCAGCAACTGTGGCAGGCACGCGCGCTGCTTGAAAAGCACCACATCAAGTTTCAGCCGGGCGTGAACGAGGAATTGGCTGCAACCGCGTGCTGGGGCACGCAGCAGGCGCAGATGCGCGGCGAGGGCAAGTACGACGGTGTATTCGCCATCTGGTACGGCAAAGGCCCGGGCGTAGACCGTACGGGCGACGCGTTCAAGCACGGCAACAATGCCGGCAGTTCGCCGCTTGGCGGCGTGCTGGCGCTGCTGGGCGACGATCACACGGCGGAGTCGTCCACGGCGGCGCATTCGAGCGAGTACGCCATGGTCGATGCCATGATGCCGATACTCAATCCGGCCGGTGTGCAGGAAATTCTAGATTACGGCATCTACGGCTGGGCGCTGTCGCGCTATTCCGGCTGCTGGGTCGGCATCAAGTGCGTGCACGACACGGTGAACACCGCCGCGACGGTGGATGTCGACAATCACCGCATTCAAATTCAGGTTCCCACCGATTTCACGCCGCCGGCGGATGGTTTACATGTGCGCTGGCCCGACACCGCGCGCGCGCAAGAAGCGCGGCTGCATAACTACAAGCACAACGCCGTGCGCGCGTTCGCGCGCGCCAATCGGCTTGACAAGACCGTCATCGACGCGCCCAACGCGAAGATCGGTATCGTCGCCACCGGCAAGAGTTATCTGGATGCGCGCACTGCGCTCGATTTGCTCGGCCTCGACGACGCGCGGCTGGCGCAACTTGGCGTGCGCTTGTACAAAGTCGCGCTGGTCTATCCGCTCGAGCCGGTTGGCATCAAACAGTTCGTCGATGGCTTGGATCTCGTCATCTGCATCGAGGAAAAGCGCGGCATCATCGAAAGCCAGTTAAAAGAGATCCTTTACGGCGCGCCGAACGCGCCGCGCGTCATCGGCAAAGAAGACGAAAGCGGCGCACCGCTGTTCATGTCTTCGGGCGCGCTGGACGCTAATCATATTGCCGGCGTGCTGGGCCGGCGCATCATGCAGATTCGCGCCGAGGCCGGTTTGACCGACGCCATCGCGCGTTGCGAGAAATTGTTTGCCGGCGAATTGCACGCAGGGCCGGGTCCGGTGCGCACGCCGCATTTCTGTCCCGGCTGCCCGCACAACACCGGCACCAAAGTGCCAGAGGGCAGCATGGCGATGGCGGGCATCGGCTGCCACTTCATGGCGGTGTGGATGGACCGCAATACCAGCGGCTTCACGCAGATGGGCGCGGAAGGCGCGGGTTGGATGGGGGAGGCGCCGTTCTCGAAAACCAAGCATGTGTTCCAAAACATCGGCGACGGCACTTATTACCACTCCGGTTTGCTGGCGATTCGCGCGCTGGCTGCTTCCGGCGTCAATGTCACGTACAAGATTCTCTACAACGATGCGGTGGCGATGACCGGCGGGCAGCAGCACGATGGCCCGCTCACCGTGCCGCAGATCACGCTGCAGGTGTACGCCGAGGGCGCCAAGAAGATTGCAGTGGTCACCGATGAGCCGGATAAGTACGGTGCCGAAGCGGAATTCGCCCCTGGTGTGAAGGTCTATCACCGCGATGACTACGATGCGGTGCAGCGCGAGTTCCGCGAAGTTGCGGGCTTGAGCGCGATCGTCTACGACCAAACCTGCGCGGCAGAAAAGCGCCGCCGCCGCAAGCGCGGCAAGTTCCCCGATCCGCAGCGCCGCGTGGTCATCAACGAGCAAGTGTGCGAAGGCTGTGGCGATTGTGGTGTGCAGTCGAACTGTATCGCGGTTGCGCCGCTGGAAACGGAGTTCGGGCGCAAGCGCGCCATCGATCAGTCAGCGTGCAACAAGGATTTTTCGTGCCTGAAGGGTTTTTGCCCGAGCTTTGTCACTGTTGAAGGTGGCAGGCTGCGCAAAGGGAAAGCATCCAACGTCGAACTGGTGTGGCCCGCGCTGCCGGAACCGGCGCTGCCCGCGCTAGATCGCCCGTACAGCATCGCGATCACCGGCATTGGCGGTACCGGCGTGATTACAATCGGCGCGCTGATCGGCATGGCCGTGCACTTGGAAGGCAAGGGCTGCGGCGTGCTCGATATGGCGGGTCTTGCGCAGAAGGGCGGTGCGGTGACCAGTCATTTGCGCGTCGCGTGCACCCCGGAGGACATCAAGTCCACGCGCATCCCGGCAGGCGGCGCCGATCTGCTCATCGGCGGCGATGTGCTTGTCTCGGGCGGACACGAAACGCTGGCGATCCTGCGGCAGCACGCCACGCGAGCAGTGATCAACACGCAGCAGAGCATGACCGGCGAGTTCGCGCGCAAACCCGATTTCGATTTGCCGTGGGGCGCACTCGAACAATCGATCGTCGACAAGGTCGGGCGCGATCGTGTTGATTTCATCAACGCCAGCCGGCTGGCGACAGCGCTTATGGGGGATTCGCTCGCCACCAATCTGTTCCTGGTCGGCTACGCGTTCCAAAAGGGCTGGCTGCCGGTGTCGAGTGCCGCGCTCGAGCGTGCCATCGAGTTGAACGGCGCGGCCGTGGAGATGAACAAGCAAGCGTTCTTGTGGGGCCGGCGTGCCGTCGTCGACTTGGCACAAGTCGAAAAGACACTGACAGCAAGCCCTGTGCCCAAGGCGAGACTCTCCCAGAGCCTGGACGAACTCATCGTGCGCCGCGTCGAGCATCTGACGGGTTATCAGAACGCCGCATACGCCAAACGCTATCGGCAACTAGTCGAACGCGTGCGGCAAACGGAAGCGCAGAAAGTTGCCGGCAGCACCCAGCTCACAGCGGCAGTAGCTCGATACTACGCCAAGCTCATGGCGTACAAAGACGAATATGAAGTGGCTCGGCTGTATACAGAGGGAGAGTTCCAGAAGAAGATTGGAGATATGTTTGAAGGCGACTTCAAACTCACTTTTCACATGGCGCCGCCGATCATAGAAAAGCGCAACACCGAGGGCGTGCCGCTCAAGCGCCGTTTCGGTCCATGGATGTGGCGCGCCTTGGGACTGATAGCGAAAATGAAAGGCCTGCGCGGCAGCGCATTGGATGTGTTCGGCTACTCGCACGAACGCCGCACCGAACGGCAACTAATTGAGGACTATGAGCGTCTGGTCGAGCAGATCCTAGGCGGCTTGAACGAGAGTAACCACGCCACAGCCGTCGAGTTGGCTTCGATCCCGGAGCACATTCGCGGCTATGGGCATGTCAAGCAACGCCATTTGCAACAAGCGAAGCGGCGCGAAGCCGAATTGTTGGCCGCATTCGCTTCGCCTGGTGTGCGGCCCCAGGCTAAGGCGGCATAGCGAAGCTCGCATGCGCTTTCAGTCTGGTGGCCGAGTCCGGTTGCGACTTCTCGGCCCAATGGTCCAGGCGGCCGGGGTTGTTTGGTCGTGTTGGTTCTTGGCTGAGGCACTGCCGCGATTTCGCTTCGACCGCATGTGCACGATGATATGCGAGGCGTTTACTTCGCCCGAGGGGGTGGCGGCAATGCGCCATGCCATGGACTGGCAAACGCCGCTCATACTCGCCGGACTGCCGCTATTGCCTTGGGCCGGCCAAAGGCTGCTGCGCCGTATGCAGGTCTCGATCTAGAGCAAGAGGATCGCTCGCGCACTGGCGGCCGCTGCCTGCACTACAAAACTGGGCCGGTGTGCGTCCCATCTGGCACAATATGTGGTAAACCGACAGCAGCTGTTCGTTCAGGGGAGTGAAGGAGGCGGCGTCAGGTTGCAAACCACAACAACCTCATACCGGGCGAATCATGGCTTACCTTTCCAATCCTAGCGTTGCGCATAGCGACGCCGAACTGTGGGCAGCGTTGGACGCGGAGTTCCAACGCCAAGAAAACCATTTAGAGTTGATAGCTTCCGAAAACTACGTGAGCCCTGCCGTCATGGAGGCGCAGGGTTCGGTGCTGACCAATAAGTACGCCGAAGGCTATCCGGGCAAGCGCTACTACGGCGGCTGCGAGCATGTCG
>CAZAWU010000169.1:0-8683 GCA_964488915.1 uncultured Burkholderiales bacterium | reverse complement strand
GCGCAAAGCGTGCAGCTCCCGTCGGCGGCGAGTTCGTGGTGCAGGTTGGCGCCTTTTCCAGCGCCAGTAAAGCGGCGCAGGCGCAACGCAAAGTCGCCGCAGCCGGACTGCCGGTGTTTACCGAAACGGTCGAAGTCGGCGGGCAAGAGCGCATTCGTGTGCGCGCAGGCCCGTTCACGCAGCGGGCCGAAGCGGAAGCGGCGCTGGAAAAGCTGAGCGACATCGGCTTTGGCGGCAAGCTCATGATGAAGTAAGGGGAGGGCGAGCGCGGCGTGACTTTGTTCGACTACATCGCATTTGGCATCGTCGGGCTATCGATGCTGATCGGCTTCATGCGCGGCATCGTGCGCGAAGTGTTTGCGCTGCTGGTGTGGGTCGCTGCGTTCGTCGTCGCGCGCACCTTCGCGGTGAAGCTTGTTCCATTCATGCCGGCTTCGATCGATACGCCTAGCCTACGCATGATGAGCGCTTTTCTCGCCACGTTCGTGTTGGCGTTCATCGCTATGATGGTCTTGAGCGCGATTATCACTTCGGTATTGAAGCGTGTCGGCTTGGGCGGTGCGGATCGCGGTCTCGGTGTCATGTTCGGCTTCGTACGCGGGCTGGCGATCGTGCTGCTGGCTGTTCTGGTGGGCGGCATGACCACGCTGCCGCGCGAGCCAAGTTGGCGCCATGCGGTCAGCGCCGAATGGTTCGAGTCGGTAGCACTGTCGCTGAAAGCATGGCTACCCGGAGAGCTCGCCAAGCGAATCGAATTCCCGGCGCGCACCGCCGCGCAAAGCGCGGCGATTCGTAGTGCTACCGCGCAAAGCGCGCCGGCCCGAAATGCAAACGCGCGGCGCGCCGCCAAGGCGAAAGCGCCGCAAGCGGCGCAGCGCCCCAAACGCACGGCGGCGGAAGGCTAACAAACCCATGTGCGGCGTCATCGGTCTCGTCGCCACCAGCCCGGTCAATCAATTCCTCTACGATGGGCTGCAGTTGCTGCAGCACCGCGGTCAAGACGCGGCCGGCATCGTCACGGCAGAGGGTAACTCGTTTCACATGCACAAGTCCGGCGGCTTGGTGCGCGACGTATTCCGCACGCGCGACATGCGCGTGCTGACGGGCCATATGGGCGTTGGCCATTGCCGCTACCCGACGGCGGGTTCGGCAACCTCGTTCGCGGAAGCGCAGCCGTTCTACGTTAACTCGCCGTTCGGCATCGTGCTCGGGCACAACGGCAATTTGACCAATACGCGGCAGTTGCGCCAAGAGCTGTTCCGCCAGGACTTGCGCCATCTCAACACCAACTCCGATTCGGAAGTGTTGCTGAACGTGCTGGCGCATGAGCTGGCCGAGCGCGCCGGCGGTTACCGGCTTGACCCGAATTCGATTTTCTCTGCGGTGGGCGGCGTCTACCGCCGCTGCCGCGGCGCGTACGCCGTGGTTGCCATGATCGCCGGCTACGGTCTGCTCGCCTTCCGCGATCCGCACGGCATTCGTCCACTCATCATCGGCCGCAACGTCACGCCGCAGGGCACCGAGTTCATGGTCGCCTCCGAGAGTGTGGCGCTGGATGCGCTCGGCTTCGAAGTGGTGCGCGACGTCGGGCCAGGGGAAGCGATTCTGATCGACGAGAGCGGCAATTTTCATCAGCGCCAGTGCGTGCCGAACGCCACACTCAACCCGTGCATCTTCGAGTACGTCTACCTTGCGCGGCCAGATTCGGTGATCGACGGCATCTCGGTGTACGACACGCGCTTACGCATGGGCGAGGGGCTGGCGCGCAAGATGCAGCGCGAAGCGAGCAATTGGGACATCGATGTGGTGATTCCCATTCCCGATACCAGCCGGCCGAGCGCGCTGCAACTGGCCAGTAAACTCGGCCTACCGTACCGCGAAGGCTTCGTCAAAAATCGCTACATCGGCCGCACCTTCATCATGCCAGGGCAGAAGCAGCGCAAGAAATCCGTGCGGCAGAAACTGAACGCCATGGCGGTCGAATTCAAAGACAAGAATGTGCTGCTGGTGGACGATTCTATCGTGCGCGGCACCACCAGCAGCGAGATCGTGCAGATGGCGCGCGATTGCGGCGCGCGCAAAGTCTATTTCGCCTCCGCTGCGCCGCCGGTGCGCTTTCCGAATGTGTACGGCATCGATATGCCTTCGCGCAGCGAGTTGATTGCCACCGGCCGCGATGCTGCGGCGATTGCACAGGCGATCGGGGCCGACGCGGTCATTTATCAAGATCTGGACGCGCTGATCGAGGCTGTGCGCGCCGGCAATCCCAAGATCACGCGCTTTGATACCTCTTGCTTCGACGGCCAGTACATCACCGGCGACATCACGCCAGATTACCTCGACTTCTTGGAGCGGCACCGCAGCGATGGTGAAACTGTGAGCGCCGATCACCCGGCTTCGTCGCAACTCGATCTGAATTTCGTCGCAGCCGAGTAATACATATCACCCTATATCTTTGTGAATGGCATTGTGTGTCATTCCTAAGATATAGCTGGTGGTGGTATGGCGGCAAGGCGGCAAGGCGGCAAGGCGATTCGCGCTACCTGCGGGTCGACGCCGCGAACGATCAAATCACGAGGTCGATCAAAAACGGCGCGGTGCCGGCGAAGCTGGCCTTCATCAAATCCGCACATTCTGCCAAGGTCGTGGCGCGCGCGGCTTCCACACCCATGCCGTTGGCGAGCTTCACCCAGTCCAATTCCGGATTGCCGAGATCGAGCATGCCCATGGCGACCGCGCCGGGCGTGGCGCCGACATTCTTGTACTCACCGATCAAGATCGCGTACTTGCGGTTGTTGAGCAAAATGGTGGTGACCGGCAAACGCTCGCGTGCTTGCGTCCACAGCGCTTGCAGTGAATACATCGCCGAACCGTCAGCTTGCAGGCTGATCACACGGCGCGAACCGCCGCTGCCGATTGCTGCACCGGTGGCCATGGGTAAGCCTTCGCCGATGGCGCCACCGGCCAGATGCAGCCAATCGTGCGCAGGCGCGGCGTGCGTTTGCGCATAGAAGTTGCGCCCGAAAGAAACGCTTTCATCTGCGACGATGGTATTTTCCGGCATCAGCGCGGCGAGCGTCGTAGCTAAACCTTCCGGCGTGGGCGCGCCCGTTGCCGCGCGCGGACGCGGGCCCGGGTCGGGCATGGCCGCTTCAGGCGCAGCCAGTTCTTCCGCGAGCGCGCGCAGCGCCGCCGCTGGGTCTTGCTCGTCGCGTGCAAGCACGTGCAGTTGCGCCTGTTGCGGATAGTGTTTCGATGGCTTGCCGGGATAGGCGAAGAAGCCGACCGGGGCTTTGGCGCACACCAGGATGATGTGCTCGAACCGGCGCAAGGCTGCGCACGCTAGATCGGTGTTGTAGGGCACGCGCTCGAGTTGCATGCGGCCGCGCCCACGCGCGACTTGCGGCGTGCCGAAGGCGACCATGATGGCCGCGCCGCTGGCTTGTGCGATGCGTTGAGCGTAACTCTGCGGCGCCGCCAGCGCCGCGCGCCCGCCCAGCAGAATGAGCACGTTTTGGCTGGCGCGCAACACACGCGCGGCCTGTTGCACCACCCGTGCATCGACGGCGGGCGGCGCGGGCACGCTCAACGGATCGGCCACGACGCCGCCTTCATCCCAAGAAGCGTCCGAAGGCAGAATCAGCGTTGCGACTTGCCCTGGTAGCGTGCGCGCGGCTTGCGCCGCGGCAGCAGCGTCGCGGCCTACTTCAGCCGCGCTCGAGCTGGTGCGTACCCAGGCGGAAACGGTACGCGCCATGCCGTCGGTATCGGCGGTCAAGGGCGCGTCAAGCGGGCGGTGATAAGTGGCTTGATCGCCGACGATGTTGACGATGCCACTGCGTGCGCGGCGCGCGTTGTGCAGATTGCCCAGACCATTGGCCAGTCCGGGCCCACAGTGCAGCAGCGTGCAAGCAGGCTTTCCGGCAAGCCGGTAGTAGCCGTCCGCCATGCCGGTGACGATGTTTTCCTGCAGACCAAGCACGCAGCGCATGCCGGGAATTTGATCGAGTGCAGCGACGAAGTGCATCTCGCTCGTGCCGGGGTTGGCGAAGCAGGTATCGATGCCGGCGTTGAGCAGCGTTTTGACTAAGCTGTGGGCGCCGTTCATGTAGCTGCCTTTAGCCCGTCCGTTTGCCCCAGCGGTGCTACTTGTCTTTGCCGGCGACTTGGTGCGCGGGCGCTTTCTCTGCCTTCGGTGCCGGCTTCTCCGCGGGTTTTTCGCCAGGCTTGTCTGCCGGCGGTGGCGCGACGGCAGCCTTAACCACCAAGCCGTCGCGCATCGCGTCGGTCGGATTGGTGATGATCATCTCGTTTTCGTTTAAACCTGATAGCACTTCGATCTGCGTACCGAGATCGCGGCCGAGGGAAACTTTGCGCATTTGTACAATGTCGTTCGCCACCGCCGCGACTTGCGGACCGTCGGCGCGCACGATGAGCGTGTTGGCCGGAATGAGAATGCTTGGGTCGGCCTGCGTGAGCGAGAACTTGACCTGCGCGTACATGCCGGCGAGCAGTGCGCCGTCGGCATTGGGAACATGGATCTCGGTCGTCAGCGTCTTGGACTGCGCGTCCAGCGCGCCGGCGGTGCGCATGATCTTGGCATCGAAGGTCTTGCCCTGAAATTCGCGCAGCGTGACGGCCACCGGGAGGTTCGGTTGCACCATGCGCACGTGGCTCTGCGGCACGCTGACGTAAATGCGCAGCGTGTCGGTCTTCGCCAGTTTGAACAACCAGCGGTTCGGATCGGTATTGCCCGCGGCGATCAGCTGGCCGATCTCGACCTGACGTCCCGTGATGATCCCGCTGAAGGGGGCGCTCACGCGCTGGAACGATTTCAGCTCACGCAGGCGCGCGAGGTTGGCCTGCTCCGCGGCGAGATCGGCGCGCTGCGCTAGATACGCACTGGCTTTCTCGTCTACTGCTTGCTGCGATACCGCGCCCTTGCCGAGCAGCGATTGCCAGCGATCGGCGGTCGACTTCGCGATCGCCATGTTGGCTTGCGCTTGCTGCACCTTTGCACCGGCTTGCTTGAGTTCGCGGTCCAACTCAGGTGTGTCGATTTCCGCGAGCAACTGCCCCATCTGCACTTTGCTGCCGATATCGGTATGCCAGTGTTTGACGTAGCCATTGGTGCGCGCGTAGATCGGCGTCTCCTGGATCGGCAGCAGCGTGCCGGGCAGGGACAGCTCGGTGTTGGCTTTGCCGCGCTGCGCCGGCACGACGACGACGTTTGGGCGCGTGTCCTTCTGTGTCTGTGCCATGGCCTTCTTGGCGTCGAGGCGCGGCATCACGTCCCAGACATAGAAAGCGCCGATGGCCGCCGCGCCCAGGGCGACGGCGATGATGGCGGAAAGCGGATTGCGGCGCGCGGCGGTGGGGGCGGGAGCGGAGGAAGGGGCTGAAGTGTTCTGCATAATGACTGCCTTTAGTTCTTGCTCAGTGCGAGTTGCGTGTTAACAGGTGCGACCTCGATCGTCCCCGCCGGTGCGCGTTCGCGGCGACCGTGAATGAATGAATACACCACAGGGACGAATAGCAGGGTCGAGATGGTGGCGAAGATCAATCCGCCGATAACCGCGCGGCCGAGCGGGGCGTTCTGTTCGCCACCTTCGCCCATGCCGAGCGCCATAGGTACCATGCCGATGATCATCGCGGCGGCGGTCATCAGCACCGGGCGCAGGCGCGTATAACCGGCCGCGAGCGCGGCTTCGAACGCGCTCTTGCCGGACTTGAGCTGCTCGTTGGCGAACGAAACGATCAAAATACTGTTCGCCGTGGCCACGCCCACACTCATAATGGTGCCCATGAGCGACGGCACGCTGAAGGTGGTGCCGGTCAAGAACAAAATCCAGACGATGCCGCACAACGCGCCGGGCAGGGCGGTGATGATGATGAACGGATCGGTCCAAGACTGGAAGTTCACCACCATGATGAAATACACCAGCATCGCGGCGAACAGAATGCCGTAGCCGAGGTTGGTGAACGCACTCTTCATGCTGTCCATCTGGCCGCGCGTTTCGATGCGCAAGCCCGGCGGTAGATTGGCGCAGATCGGATTGGCGTCCTTCTTCGGCGCCGCCTTGGCGTCATCTGCGGCGTGCGCGCTCTTGAACAGCGACGCAAACCAACTCTTTTTCGGCTGCGGAGGGCAGTACTCCGCGACGACTTTATCGACTTCCGCCGCGACTGTGCCGAGATCGGTGCCTTGCACGTTGGCAAATACGTCGAAGGTAGGTTGCACGTTGATGTGGCTGATGACCAGTGGCGTCTCGCGGCGTTCGACCGAGGCGACGTTCGACAGCAACTGCGCCCCGGCGGCGCCGCGCGCCGGCAGATTCGTGCTCATCACTTGATCGATGGAGTTAACCAGGTACTGCGGCGTTTGCACGGCGACCGGGTACTGGACACCGGACTTGGGATCGGGCCAGAGATTGAAATTGATGGTCGCACTCGAGGAAAGCGCGGTCAGCACGTTGTTGGCGACTTCGCGCTGCGTCATGCCCAGTTCGGCGGAGCGCTGGCGATCGACGTTGATCTGCAGCGCAGGCGCGTTGGTGACCTGATGCAAATGCACGTCAACGGCGCCGGGAATGGCGGCGATCTTGTCCTTGATCTCCTTGGCGAACTTGGCAGCATCCTTGTGCGCGCCGATGATTTGCACGTCGATCGGCGCCGGCAGGCCGAAATTGAGAATCTGATTGACGATATCGGCGGGCTGGAAGAAGAACTCGAAGCTGGGGAAACGCTTCGGCAATTCTTCGCGCAACTTGGCGATGTACTCGCGCGTGTCGACTTTGTGTCCGGGTTTGAGCGAAATCAGGATCTCACCGTCGGATGAGCTGACCGTCGGCGTGTCGGTGAACGCCATGTTCACGGGCTGCGGCAGGCCGATGTTGTCGAGGATCTGATTGCGGTCTTCATCGGGAATGATCTCACGGATGACGCTCTCGACGCGGCCGAACATCATCTCGGTTTCTTCCAGGCGTGTGCCCGGCGGCACGGTGACGTGCATGCGAATCTGGCCGGCGTCGACCAAGGGGAAGAAATCACGCCCGACGGTTTGCAGGACTGCCACGCTGACCAAGCCCACCAAGCCGAACAGCGCGAAGATCGCCATGCGATGATGCAAGCCCCAGTTCAGAACCGACGTGTAGCCCTTGCGGAAGGCTTCGAAGCCACGCTCGAAGCCTCGATGAAACAAGCTGAACGGGTTGAGCTTTGATGTCGGCTTGTCATGCTCTTCGAGTTCCTTCGGCAGCAAATACTTCACCATCACCGGCACCAAGGTGCGCGAGAGCACGTAGGAGGCGAGCATCGCGTACACCACTGCCAATGCAAGCGGCACGAACAGGAACTGCGCCGGGCCGGTCAAGAAGATTACGGACACGAACACGATACAGATCGCCAACGTGGAAACGAACGCCGGCACCGCAATTTGCTGCGAGCCTTCGATGATGGCGTGCTCGAGCGGGTGGCCCATTTCAACGTAGCGGTGCATATTCTCTACCGCCACGGTGGCATCGTCGACCAAGATGCCAACCGCCAGCGCAAGTCCGCCCAGCGTCATGATGTTGAGCGTCTCGCCGGTGAGATACAAGATACACAGCGAAGTGAGGATCGACAGCGGAATCGAGATGGCGACAATGATGGTCGAGCGCCAGCTGCCAAGGAACAGCAAGATCATGAGCGCCGTCAAGCAAGCCGCGATCAAGCCCTCCAGCAGCACGCCGTCGATGGCGGCACGCACGAATACGGACTGATCGAATAGTTCCTTGAACTCGACATCGGGGTTGGCCGCGCGCAAACCCACCATCGCATTCTTGACGCCGTCGACGACATCGAGGGTCGAAGCCGATCCGGCTTTCAGTAGCGTGAGCAGCGCGGAGCGCCGGCCTTCATCGCGCACGATGTTGGTCTGCACGCCGAAACCGTCGCGCACGTTGGCCACGTCGCGCAAGTACACCCACGAGCCGTTCGGCTGCTGCTTGATCGGAATGTCGTTCATCTCCTCGATCGAGGAGGGATTGGTGTTCAGCCCGACGATGTAGTCTTTCTCGCCGATCTTGACCGTGCCGGTGGGCAGGTTCGAGTTCTGCGCCGAGATCGCCGCGTTGATCTCGGTCATGGTGACTCCTTTGGCGGTCATCGCATAGGGATCAGCGTCCACTTGTATCTGCCGCGGCTTTCCACCGTAAGGCAGGGGAAGGCGCGAACCCCGAACTGGCGCAATCGCAGTGCGCACTTTGTAAAGGCCGGTATCGTAGAGTTGCTGCTCCGAGAGCTTATTGCTCGCGAGCGCTAGCTGCAGCACCGGCACGCTGGAGGCGTCGTAGCGGAATACGAACGGCGGGGTGGTGCCGAGCGGCATACGCCGCAAGATGATCTGCGAGATCGCGGTGATCTGCGACAGCGCGGTACCAATGTCGACGTTCGGCTGGAAGAAGACTTTGATGATGCAGGCGCCGTTGACCGTGTGCGATTCGATCGACTTGACGTCGTTGATGCCGGAGGAGAGCGTGAACTCGCTGAAGGTGGTGATGTACTTTTCGCACTGCTGCGGCGGGATGCCGGGGTATTGCCACACCAGCGCGACCACCGGGATCTTGATCGCCGGAAAGATGTCCGTGGGCGTCTTGCGGAACGACATGACGCCCAGAATCAAGATGAGCAGCGCCATCACCAC